>JBEKVD010000057.1:0-25228 GCA_049514315.1 Candidatus Limnocylindrales bacterium
CGAACTGGGCGAGGAAGTACTCGTACACGCGCCCGAGGATGTCCCTTGCACGGTCCGCCGGGCTGCCGAGGCCGATGTCGGACACCAGGTTGATGAGCTGAGCCAGGCGGGCCTTGTCGAGGCCGGGTCGGGCGAAGTCCTTCGGGAGGACGCCCTTGAGGGCTGGGTTCTCGCGCTCGATCGCGTCCATGGCGTCGTCGACCGTGCGGCCGATGGTCGGCTGGGGCGCGCTCGCCTTCAGGTGCGACCAGCGGGCCTCGCGCGGGACCCAAAAGATGCTGGCGGCCTTGTATTCATCGGGGTCCTCGGGGTCGGCGCCTTCAGCACGGGCGGAGGCGGCGGCCAACTCGGCGTGCTTGGCCTCGAACGCGTCACTGATGTACTTGAGGAAGATCAGCCCCAGAACGACGTGCTTGTACTCGGCGGCGTCCATGTTGTTGCGGAGGGCGTCGGCGGCCTGCCACAGCTTGGCCTCGAGGCCGTTGGTGGCGCTGGTCGCGGGGTCAGCAGCGGTGCGCTCGCCAGAGGCTTGGGTGGTTCGGACTCCGCGTGGGCTCAAGCTCTACCCCCTGGTTCCGGACGCTGACGGTGCGTCTGCCGAGCGGTATGCCGCCATCTCGAGCGACGGTATTCCCGGACATATCCAGCCTACTCCGCGGGCGATCTGAGGTAGCCGCCAATTCATCAAGCAGATCCGGCTCTAGCTTGGTTCCCAGTTGATCGTTTGCTCGAGCGGCCTTGGGCCCCAACTCGGATCCTGGCCTGGAAAGCCCTTTGGCGGCTCGGGCCCGTCGTAGTGCCACTGGTCTGGCGGGGCCTTGGACGCGCCGATTGCAAAGCACCAGCCGGTGATCGTGCGACGCCAGGCGTACCACGCCTGACCACTCCGGCTGACGACCAGGTGGATCCCGTGATCCGCGGGCAGCCCTTTCCGAGCAAAGTCCGGCTCGAAGATCTTAAGCAACTCAGGCCGGTACCGACCGCCCTGGTTGTGATGCCACCCCATCTGGCAGGTCGCCAGCCAATCGAGAGCCTCTCGCGTCTCGGAGAACTCGCGCCGGTCCAGCCGACGCCCCTCCTCATCCGTGCCGGCAACGCCAGCGAACTCCTTGAGGCGAGCGAGCCGGCCACGCTCGGCCGCCTCAGCTTCCCGCAGCGATCGGCGAAACTTGCGGATGATCCGAAGTCCGTCGCGAAGGCCCGTGGAGTGGGCGAGTCCCCATTGGTAGCCCTGGCCCGGGGCTCCGAGGTCGCGCAGGTTCAGACGAAAGCCAAGGACCAGCCCTAATCGCGCCCTCCAGGCCGAGCGCCGCCCTTCCGAGTGCCAGCGGAGACGAAGCAAAGCCTCCTGGTATGAAAACAGGATCGAGAAGACGTAGATAAGGGGCAACACACCCAGGGTGAGCCAGACGGGCAACAGAAACGACAGGCTCAGCTGTTGAGCGTCCAGCGTGCGGAAGTTCGTGATCAGCCACAACGCCGCGGCCGCGAAGATCACTAGGCCGATGATCGCCTGAAGGCGATCATAGAAGGGGCGCACGCGAGCCAATTCCTTCTTGGTCTTGGTCAGAGCCACGGCTAGGACGATTAGCCCAAGCAGTGGCTGAAGGATGAGCTCAACGACCAGCGGGAAGACGACGAGGTTCAGATAGAACCCGACAACGACACCGAGGCCGACAGTTTGCCTGGCCTTACGCCGGAAGTAGCCGGGTGTGGTTGCATCCCGGACGCTGCCAAAGAGGATTGGGAGTCCGACCGTGATCGCCCAGATCGCGGTGTCCTTGGCCAGATCAATGCCCCACAGTCCGAGCGCTCGAGCGACAGCGACGACCAGGACAATCCAGGCGAGATAGAGGCCGTGGATGATGAGGATCGGCTTGACGAGGGAAGCTTTGGCAATCTGACCCAGACCGGCTCGGCCGCTAGGGCGCAGGAGGACGACGACCAGGATGACGGCGATCCAGAAGAGGGTCGCCCACTCTCGGTTGGTGAGCACCCGTTCGGCTCCCTCGACATGCCCATAGACTTGTCAGCAGTGGAAGTATGTCAAAGCGTCTGTCGGCCCATTGGCGAGATCTGGTCGGCCCACACCGCCGAAATCGACGCCAAGTCTGGAGACCGCAACCGGCGCCGCGCTGTCGAGATCACCGACGCGGACCCGTAGGAGAAAGATCGATGAACTGCGCGAGATGCTTCACCGGCGGGACCACCATCCGGCAGGCAGTCCACACCGCCGAGCCACAGTGAGCGACGGCGGGCCAGGCGCCGACGGACAAGGAACAGCGTTCCGCGCGTCCAAGCCACGCGGGACCATGCTCGCCTCGTACTGCAGTTTCATCCTGGTCGGATGGACCGGCCTACTCGTCCCCTCGCTCCTCCGGGTTCTCCAGGGCGACTTCGCCCGGTCGGACGCCGAGTTTGGGCTCGTCTACCTGGTCATTGCCCTCCTATTTGCGACCGGGGCACTGTCGTCGGGCCTGATCGCCGGGCACATCGGCCGACGCGTCGTCAACGCGACCGCAGCGCTGCTGATCGCCGGCGGGATGGCGCTGGAAGCCGTCGCCCCATCATGGCCGGTCTTCCTGGCAGGAGCGGGGCTTGCGGGAGCCGGCTGCGGTTCGATCGTTGCAATGGGCAGCAGCGTCATCATGGACTTGTCGGCCCCGGGAAGCGGGAGCGGCCTAAGCCGCCTGCACCTCTTCTACAGCCTCGGCGCCCTTGCGGCACCGGTCACCATCAGCGCGCTGATGAGCCTCGGCATCGAGTGGCGCCTGATTGCGGCGGCCACGGGCCTGGCCGGGCTTGCGCTGGCCGAGCCGCTCTCGCGCGCGGGGGCGGTCCCGCCGCGGCCTCGATTCCCGGTGACGCCTACGACCGCGGAGCGTGAGGCGGCCAGGCTTACGGGTCTCGGGCTCGCGCTCGCGGGGCTCGGTCTCGCCATCGCCTGCTACGTGGCCGCCGAGTCGGGGGTCTCGAGCTGGCTCGTCGGCTTCCTGGCCGACGAGCCGATGACGGCCGCGACGTTGGCTCTCAGCCTCTTCTGGACCGGCATCGCCGCCGGTCGTGTGGTCGCGAGCCGGGTCGCAGACCGGTTCGACCCGGTCCGTTTCACGGCATCGTGCGCATGGGCCGGCGGCATTGCCATCCTCGCCGCGGTCGGCCTCGCCTCGGGACCGGTTCGGATCAGCCTCTTCCTGGCGGCCGGGTTCGCCTTCGGACCGGTCTATCCGATGATCATGGCGGTCGCGGGATCACTCTTCCCGCATCGCGCAGCCGCCGTCGCCGGGATTGTGACGTCGGCGGGCGTCGTTGGATCCATTACCTACCCCCCGCTGGTGGGCCTGATCGCCAGCTTCGCCGGCCTCGGCACCGGGATGCTCGGCGCAGCCTTTCTGATTCTCTTCAGCGGAGGCACGGTGGCCGTGGTGGGCCGGCTGGGGCGCCCGGCCCCACGTCCCAAACTCGATCTGCTATAACAATCCCTGCTCCGCGAGCGGGAGTAACTCAGCTGGCAGAGTGTCTGCTTCCCAAGTCTGGGCCTCCCACGGCCGCGGCCTTCCTCGTGGCTATCTCTCGTTCCCGACCCAGTTATGTGTTGCGCTCGTGCAGCTCAGCCCGCGTCCAATCGCGCCCACCGTGGGCGGACGCATCCCGCAGAATTGCCTCCGCGCGTTGGCTCGGACTCCTCAGGAAGTCCACCAGTTGAACTACCCACCGATCGAAAGCGCCGGCGAATTGGTCGCCCAGCGCGCTGGTATTCGGCTGGGGGAGCCCCTCTGCCAGGATCCTCGTCTGCAAACCACCGACCAGCCGACGGGCCTCGATCGCTCGCACCGCTGGCGACATCCCGTCCTGCCCGACGAACCGAAGCACTTCGAGCGCCACGCCGAACCGGGTGACCCAGTCCGGCTGAGCGATGAGTGGTCGGAGCCCCGGTAGGATCTCATCAACACGGGTCAGGGTCAGCCGTCGCTGGTTGCCCACCGTCCGCGCCTCGAGCAACCCTGCGAGCACCAAAGCGTCGACGGCTGACGCGACGTTCGGCTTGGTGAAGCGCGTCGTTCGGGTTAGGTCGGCGACGCTGACGCCGACCACGGGTGCGGCCAGCAGGGCTGCAAGGATGTCGGCCCGAGCATTCACCCCGAACGCCGCGCGCAGGCGGATCCGCAGCAGCGGCGGCGCCACGGCCGAGTCGAGCCGGGCCTTGCCACGCGTCACGTACTCGGCGCGCGGCTGGGTCGCCATGGGCCAAGTGGGGCCGCCGGCGGCGGCGACCGTGGCCACGTACTCGCCGATCGCCTCGGGCGGCGTGCGTAGCTCGTGCGTCACCTGCTTGAGACGGGATCCGTTGACGTATCGGCCGTACTCGACGCACCAGTCGGTGCTCACGTCGCGCAGCCGCGCGTCCGCCTCACCCAGTTCCGCCGTGAGCGCGATGAGTGCCTCAGGGTCGACCACTGCCTCGTCACGTTCGCCGACAGCGTCAACGCCAAGTGAGATCCACTGGGCCCACGCCCGGTTGAGCAAGGCGCTCCCGAGCGCGCTAGCCGAGCCTGACATCGGCATCCCCCACTCCGAGGCGGCGGAGCGTTTCGACGAGCGCCGACCGGTACCCGGGCGACGGGTCCTGCGTACGGCTCCAGCGGGCGGCGGCCAGGAGCTCATCCTGATCCGGACCGAGTTCGTCGAGGTCCTGCAGGTGCCGGCTCCGCGGGCCCTGGTCGGCGGCGGCGTAGAGCTTGAAGCAGATCATGTCGAACCTGCCCGCCAGCCAAGCGACGAGCCCGCCGTAGTCGCGCCGCTCCAGGCGGTTCACAAGGCCGTCCGGCAGGCCGAAATCAAGCAGCGACTCGGGACCGAGGTTCACCCAGTCGTCCGCCAGTCCGTAGGCGCGGGCGACGTCTAGAACTGCCGTACGAAGCGGTCCGGGCATCGGCCGCATCGGCTCGACTCCGGTGGCCGTCCACGAGCCGAGAAGGTCTAGATCCTTGGTGGTCGGTCGTGTGACCAGCTCACGCAGGATGAGGTTGCCGCCCCCGATGAGGACGACCTCATAGTGGAGGCCACGGGTCGCCAGGAGTTCGCCGAGCGCACGAAGGGCTGTCTCGAGTTGGGTCCGGCCGATTGATGTCACGGGCAGACTGTAGACCGGTACTCAGTAAGAGTCAATCTATCGCATCGCCAAAGTCAGACTGCATATCCCGGCCCTGCCCTGCGGCTACAGCTTGTCGCCCGGGCTCAGCCGCTTGCCGACCTCGGTGGCCCGCTCGGTGGCCGCAGAGGCCGCGTAGCGCGAGACCATCGTCCGCGAGCGCCAGCCTGCGAGCGTCATCAGGTCGGCCGGATTCGGTGAAAGCACCCTTGGGCCCGAGCCACAGATTGGGCAGGTGAGACGAGTGATGCGGCGAGAGTGACTTGCCATAGCGGCTTCCGCCGTCGCGATAGCGCAGGTACCGATCGAGCGCCCTGACCGCCTCTCGACCGATCACCACCAGGCGCTCCCGCCGGCCCTTGCCCTGCACCCGCAACTGGCGTTCATCGAGGTCGATGTCGTTCGTGTCGGGGACGTCGGGCGTCCAGCGCAGGGCCGCGATCTCGGCCCGGCGAGCCCCACTGTCGAGCAGCACCCTGATGATCGCCTCGTCGCGCCGGCCGGCAAAGGTGTGGTCCTCTGAGCAGACGCGGAACAGGGCCCGCAGCTGATCGTCATTGAGCATTGGGGCCAGCAGCTCCCCGACGATCGGGGGCTTCATCCGCTCCATCGGCGAGAGAGCGATCAACTCCTCCTCGAGCGCCCAGCGGAAGAACGCCTGGAGGCTGCGGTACCGGTTATGGGCGGTCGCCGGGCGGTAGCGGGAGAGCTGGTCGGCGATGAAGGCCTCGACGTGCTCGCGGTGGATGGCAGCAAGAGCCACAGGAAGACCCTTGCGCCCAAGGAATTCCTCGAACTGCAGCGCCGCGTCGATGTAGGTCCGCTCGGTCCTGGGCGACATGTTCCGGGCCGCCAAGTGGCGCCTGAAACTGGCGATGTCGGCAGCCAGAGCGCTCGTTGCCGGTGCGGTCGGAGGCAGTGTAGGATGAGCGCCGCTCGGTCGGTCAGGTCGAATGGTCCGCGGCGAGGCTGGGTTAGATGGGTTGTGCATTTCGATCCACCTTCCTCAGTTTTCTGCTCTAGAGCCATAGAGACAGGCCCTTCCGGAAGGCAGACGCTCCCTGGGAGCGTGATTCGAGCGGGAGTAACTCAGCTGGCAGAGTGTCTGCTTCCCAAGCCACTACCTCTGGCCGCCGCAGACGGCTGCCGCGCGTTCCATCCGATCTGTGGCCTCTGGGCGCTGATCTGCGCTCGTGCGTGAGCAGGGGGAACTTCCGGACTTGGCCGGCGTTGCCGCACGGGTTATACTCGCGGTATGAAGACAGCCGTCTCCGTGCCCGACGACCTGTTCGCCCAGGTCGACCGCCTCGCCCGACGCTCGCGCAGGTCGCGCAGCGAGCTCTACAGCGCCGCGCTGAGGGAGTACGTCGCCCGGCACGCGCCCGACGAGGTGACGACGGAACTCGACCGCGTTATCGCGGAGGTCGGCCAGCCAGACGGTGACCGGTTCGCTGCGGCGGCCGCCCGCGGCACCCTCGGCTCGACCGAGTGGTGATCGCCCAGGGCGAGGTCTGGTGGGCCGACCTCGGAGAGCCGGCCGGGTCGGAGCCCGGGTTCCGCCGGCCGGTGGTCGTCGTCCAGGCTGACGCCTTCAACCGCAGCTCGCTCCGCACGGTCGTATGCGTCAGCCTGACGAGCAACATCCACTGGTCGGATGCTCCCGGCAACGTGCTTCTGCCCGCTCGTGCAACGGGGCTGCCGAGGGATTCGGTGGCCAACGTGTCGCAGCTCGTGACGGTCGACCGGGACGCGCTCACCGAGCGCGTCGGCGCGCTGTCGGCGTCGAGCCTGGAGCTCGTGCTGGCCGGGATCGACGTGGTGCTCGGGCGTTCCTGACTGCCGCGGAGCCGAAGGCCCGGACCGGGCGCGCCGGACGCAGGATCCCGGCCCTCGACGAGGTCTGTTCCGCGGGTCAACCCCTCTCGCCCCGACGGATTCCACCGACAGGCGGCACCGACCACGGCCGGGACCGTCACGGTCTCGTTCACAAGCAGAATGTCGCGGGTTCGAATCCCGTCTCCCGCTCCAAACCTCGATTTCACGCCCAGGAGGACACCCTTGTGCGGGTGTCCTTCGACGTTCTCGGGCCCCGTTCGGCTCGGGCCCGCCGCCTCTTGCCACAGTAGCCACGGGACGACCGGGGGCGCCTGATGGGCGCATCCGTTCGACTGTCGCTCGAGGCGCATCGGGATCGGCCCCGACGTGCCGGACCAGACCGACGCGGCCCCGCCCTGGGCGGCCCCCCGCGCCGCCCGCACGTGTTTCGTGAGATCACCCAGTCGCCCGCCAGCGGTGCCCAGCCCGCGGTCGCCCGCCGCGCGCAACGGCACCATACTCACAAGGGCGGCCCTTGACTGGCCCCGCCGACCGGTGGTTAGGTGTCCTCTCGCATACTGATGGTCCCCTCACTGGAGGAGATGTTGAAGATGAATGAGTCGGGCTCGAGCGAGGGCCAGTCGGCATCCGAAGAGGTTTCCAGGCTGTTCGCCGAACTCGGGGACTGGCGCGGGGAAACCCTGAGCAGGATGCGCAGGCTCATCAGGGAAGTGGACCCGGACGTCGTCGAGGAAATCAAGTGGGTGAAGGCCTCGTCGCCGGGCACCCCGACCTGGTCGCACGACGGCCTCATCTGCACCGGCGAGTCTTACAAGGCGGTCGTGAAGCTGACCTTTGCCAAGGGCGCGTCCCTCGACGATCCCGGGCAGCTCTTCAACTCGAGTCTCGACGGAAACGTGCGCCGCGCGATCGACATCCACGAAGGAGAGGTCGTTGACGAGGCCGCCTTCAAGGCGCTCGTTCGCCAGGCGATCGCCCTCAACGGCGCCCGCAAGCGCTAGCCCCGAGCCACCGGTACCCGGCGAGTCACGCGGCACATGGACCCTGGAGTGGCGATTAATAGCGAGCGGATGCCCGCCTGTGGCGCGATCGAGGTCCGAGGCGCCCACGAGAACAACCTCCGCGACATCAGCCTCGACATCCCGAAGCGGCGCCTCACGGTGTTCACCGGCGTCTCCGGATCGGGCAAGAGCTCGCTCGTCTTCCAGACGATCGCCGCCGAATCGAACCGGCTGATCAACGAGACCTACACGGCCTTCTACACAGAGCTTCATGGGCACGCCGGCCCGTCGTCGACTCGCTCGAGGGCCTGACGGCGGCCATCGTCGTCGACCAGGAGCGGCTTGGCGCGAACCCGCGCTCGACGGTCGGCACCGCGACCGACGCCCACGCGATGCTCCGGATCATCTTCAGCCGCCTCGGCCGGCCGCACATCGGGCCGGCCAGCGCCTTCTCGTTCAACACCGCGGCCGGCACGGCCCGCGGCGCGATCACACTCGAGTGGCCCGGCACGCCTGCGCGGATGTCGGGCTGGAGCCCTCCGCGCGTAACGGTCCCCGGGAAGAGTCTGGATGCCGCTATGAATCAGAAAGGAACCCTCCCAACATCAGCGGAGTATGACGACCAGCATCGGTGAGATCGAGCGAGGGTCGCCGGGCTACCTCGTAAAGATGGCGGCAGCCGGCGACGAGGTCGCGTTCGGCCGGATCGTCGCAGCCCATCACGACGCCATGGAGCGGGTCGCCTACATCGTCACCGGCGACCTCGACCTCGCCGACGACGCCACGGCCGCCGCCTGGTCACTCGCGTGGCGCCGGCTCGGCAGCCTGCGGGAGCCCGCGAAGCTCCGGTCATGGCTGGTTTCGATCGCCGCCAACGAGGCCCGGGGGCTGGCCCGGTCGCGGCGCCGGCACCAGATCCTGGAAATCGAGGTCGCCGCCCAGATCGCGTCCGACGACTTCGACCTCTCGGCCCGCGATTCGGACGTCGACCTCGCAAACGCTCTCGCTCGCCTGGACCCGGACGACCGGAGGCTGCTGGCGCTGCGCTACGTCGCGGGCTTCGACTCTTGCGAGCTCGCCCGGGCCACTGGTCGCTCGGCGTCCGGCACCCGGGCCCGCCTGGCGCGATTGCTGGGGCGCCTCCGAACGGAGCTTGACCATGAGTGAGCAGCTTGACTTCGAGACCGTGCTCGAGCGCCGCCTCCGAGCCCGGGCCGCTGACGCGTCGCGCCCGTTCGACGCCGTTGCCGTCGCAGGAGCCGCCATCGCCCGCAGCCCGGCGCGGTGGGGATTCTTCCACGTCCGGGCGATGCCGTGGACGAGACCCATGGCGCGCGTGTGGCTGCTCCTCGCGCTGCTCCTCGCGTTGCTCGCGGGGATGCTGACGGCCGGCGCCCTGCTCCAACACCGCGTGCCGTGGCTGGCCGTGGCGCGAGCGGACGGCATCTACCTGGCCAACCAGGACGGCTCGCCGGTCCAGCGTCTGACGGACGCCAGCGAGTTCACGCAGCTCTCGTGGTCCTCCGACGGCGCGCTCCTGCTCGTCCAGGACGTCTTCCCGAGCGTCTTGCACGGGCAAGTCTCGCGCATGACGGTCTTCCGGACCGACGGGTCGGTTGCCTGGACGACGGACTCCCGGATAGTCGGCTTCATCTTTTCGCCGGAGGCCGGATGGTCGCACCACGGGCACCGCATCGCCTGGTGGGACGGAACCGGCGACGGCGTGGACCTGGTAGTCACGGACGTGGATTCCGGGCGGAGCGTCCGGCCCGGCAAGCCCTCCAACTGGATCTGGAGCGCATGGTCGCCTGGCTGGTCGCCCGATGACTCACGGATCGTCGCCGAGGTGATGTGGTTCCCTTCGGAGTCTGACACGCGCGAGGTGAGCATGTTGATGACGGTCTCGACAGAAGGCGGCGAGCCGGTGACCCTGTCGCAGCCCAGGTCAGGCAGTGGTTCGATGACGGCCTGGTCCCCGGATGGACAGTTGATCGCGGCCACGAACCTGTGCTTGATTTCGCTCCCGAACTGTGTTGCCCCGACCGACATCGCGCTCATCGACGCCGGGACCGGTACGCTGGTCGACTCCATACCTGCATACGGGATCGGGCTAGAGTGGTCTCCGGACGGGAAACGGCTTATGTGGGACGGCGCCGAGGGCGTGATCGTCAGCAGCCTCCCGCTGTCGGCCGGCCGCGCGGTCGACGTCATGCCCGGCGGCTTCCGGGCCAGCTGGACACCAGATGGAGCGCTCCTGATCATGAAGCCGAACGCCTCGTCCGCGTCCGACTCCTCCGATCCCGTTCGGCCCGACCTCTGGCGCGTCGAGGCGGACGGGTCGCACCCCGTGCTGCTCGCCCACGACGTCACCGACGCCGCCGTGCAGCCGACGCCCTGACAAGACGGCCTTTTGGGAGGCGTCCCACTCGCCGATCCACGGTCACGCCCCAACGGCATACGAGCGCCGGGCTTCCCAAGCAGAATGTCGCGGGTTCGAGCCCCGTCTCCAAATCGCAAATTCCCTCGTGAAGAGCCCCTCTAGCTAATGGGCTCGACGATTCTCTGGGTTGCCACGTGGCCCAGAAGACCCCGGCTTCCGCCTCCGGACCGCCCATCGGCGTCCTCGCCTCGATGGCTCGCCCGGGCCCGCAGATACCGATCGAGGGCCTGGGCGGTCCGCCGCCCGAACGGACACGCTCGCTGCCGGCGGCCCTTGCCCAGCACAGGCGCGAGGTTCTGTTCGAGATCGACGTCCTCGCGCCGCAAGCCGGCCAGCCCGCCAGTCGCATGCCCGTGTCGAGGAAGAGCCGGACGATGGCGATGTCGCGGGTTCCGGCAAGACCTCGCTGATCCACGGCTGCCTGCCGCGGACCGACCCGTCGGTCACGGTCATCGACCAGTCCGCCATCCGGGGCTCACGGCGCTCGAACCCGGCGACGTACACCGGCATCCTCGACCCGATCCGGCGCGCGTTCGCGGCCGCCAACGGCGTGAACGCGTCGCTGTTCAGCGCGAACTCGGAGGGCGCGTGCCCGGCCTGCAACGGCCTGGGCCTGATCTACACCGACCTCGCGTTCATGGCCGACGTCGCCAGCGTATGCGAGGTGTGCGAGGGCCGTCGCTACACCGACGAGGTCCTCGGCTACCGGCTGCGGGGACGGAATATCGTCGAGGTCCTGGCGATGTCGGTCGAGGAGGCACGCGGCTTCTTCACCGAGCGGCCGGTCCGGATCATGCTCGATCGGCTGGCCGACGTGGGCCTCGACTACATCTCGCTCGGCCAGGAGCTCGACACGTTATCAGGCGGCGAGCGCCAGCGGCTGAAGCTCGCGATCGAGATGTCCGGCGCCACCGACGTCTACGTCCTCGACGAGCCGACGACCGGGCTCCACATGCAGGACGTCGACAACCTCATCGGCCTGCTCGACCGGCTGGTCGAGGCCGGGCGGACCGTGATCATCATCGAGCACAACCTCGACGTCATCGCCCGGGCCGACTGGGTGATCGACCTGGGTCCGGGAGGCGGCCACGACGGCGGCCGGGTGATCTTCGAGGGGCCGCCGGCCGAGCTCGTCCGGGTCGACGGCTCGCTGACCGGGCAGTATCTCCGGCGGCGGCTGGAGCCCATCGCGGCGGGCTGAGCCGATCGGCGCGACGCTGGCCGAGTCGAAAGACGCTGACACCGTCATCCCGCGGCTGCTTCCTGATCCGAGACTGCGCGCGCCACGACACCATAACTGAGCGACCTGCGCTCCCCGTCTCACGCTCCAGCCACACCGCCCACGAGGCCAGGACTTCCCAAGCAGAATGTCGCGGGTTCGAATCCCGTCTACCGCTCCACCTCCCTGCGGCTGGCCCTGACAGTGGTATGCTGTGGACCACATGGAGACTGTGGAGCGATCGATGGCGCGAGCGAACGTGACGCTGCAAATGGACACAGACGTGATCAGGCGGGCTCGGATCGTGGCGGCGAAACGCGGGACGTCGGTCAGCGCGCTCGCGGCCACGCGGCTGATGGAGCTCGTGGATGAAGACGAACGGGTCGAGCTGGCCCGCGGTCGCGCCGAGGCGATTCTGAAGAAGGTGGCTTCTCGCGGCGGTCGGAGCTGGACGCGCAACGAGTTGCACGATCGTCAGGCACTTCGGAACCCATGACCGCCGGCGGGCGGACTTTCGTCGACACCAACGTCCTGGTCTACGCCCACGACGCCGACGAAATCGAGAAGCAACCGATCGCCCGAGCAGTGCTCGAACAGCTGTGGGCGGACCGCTCGGGGGTAGTGAGCACGCAGGTCCTCCAGGAGTTCTACGTCGTCGCGACCCGCAAGTTCAGTCCACCGATGCGCCGGTCCGAGGCTCGTGAGATCGTCGCGCTGTACTCGACGTGGTCCGTCGTCCAAGTCGACGTCGCACTGATCCTCGACGCGACTGCCCTCGAGGAGCTGGCCCAGCTTTCGTTCTGGGATGCCCTCGTTGTCGAGGCCGCGCGGCGGGCCGGGACGGAACGTCTCCTCAGCGAGGATTTCGGGGCTGGACGCCGGATCGGTGGGATCGAGATCGAGAACCCTTTCCAAACAGTCCCCGGGCCGATCCCGACCGTTTGAATGCGCCTTGATGGGCGCGATCTGCCCGAGCCGTCTTCGTCCGCTCCGCGCTCAATCCGCATCCGCCCGGGGGCCTCGGCTCCCCAAGCAGAATGTCGCGGGTTCGAGTCCCGTCTCCCGCTCCAACTTGCCTTCTTGTGTGCAGCCAGAGCGTGCGCCGTTGATCGCAGACGCCGGCCGCGCCTGTAGGCTCGGAAATCACAAGTACGGCGCCCCAATCCCCGACTCGGGCCGAGACAGGATAGCTGCTCACCGCGCCGAGATCGCTGCCCTACGGCTGAGCCCGGACCCCATTGTGCGGTACAACTTTCCCCACCCAGGTCGGGGGATCAGGAGACGAGGCTACATCCTCCCGGCCGCGGTGTCGTATTGCAGGTAGACGACGTGGGTTCGCGTGTACTCGAGCACGCCGTACTTGCCGTCCGCACCGCCGATCCCTGACTTGCGCCAGCCCGCGTGGAACCCTTGCATGTTCTCCATGTTCTCACGGTTGACGTACGTTTCTCCGAACCGGAGCTCATTGCAGGCCCGCATGACGACGTCGACGTCCTTCGTGAAGATCGAGGACGCCAGGCCGTAGATGGAGTCGTTCGCCCAGGCGATGGCCTCGTCGAGGTCGTTGAACGTGACGACCGGCATCACCGGCCCGAAGATCTCCTCCCGGACGATCGCCATGTCCTGGCGGCAGTTGGCGATGACGGTGGCGGGGTAGAAGTTGCCCTCGGGCCGATCCGCCGCCCGCTTGCCGCCGACCACGATCTGGCCTCCGTCGGCCACCGCCCGCTCGACGCGTCCGCTGACCGCCTCGAGCTGCCGGGCGCTCACCAGGGGACCCAGGTCGCGGCCTTCGTCGACGAGCGCGTTCCCGTATGTGGCCTGGCCCATGGCCGTGGCGAGCCGGTCGGTGAACTCGTCGCTGACGCTCTTGTGCACGTAGGTTCGGTCGGCCGCACCGCACACCTGGCCCGTGTTCAGGAGACGACAGGCCTTGATGGACTGGACGGCCAGGTCCAGGTCGGCGTCCGGCATGATGATGACCGGGGCGCTGCCGCCGAGCTCCAGGCTTACCTTCGTGATGTTCCTGGCGGCCAGCTCCATCACCCGGGAGCCCGTCCTGATGCTGCCCGTGACGCTCACCATGCCGATGAGTGGGTTCGAGGCCAGCTCCTCGCCGACGACCGGTCCGTAGCCGCAGACGAGGTTGACGACACCGGCGGGCACCCTGGCCTCGTCGAAGATGCGGCCGAGTTCGAGCGTGCTGTTTGGAGTGATCTCGCTCGGCTTCACCACGATCGCATTGCCCGTAAGGAGGGCCGGCGCCACCTTCCGCGCGAGCACGTAGAGGGGGAAGTTCCAGGGCACGATCCCGCCGATGACGCCGATGGGCTGGCGCAGCAGCAGCTCCATCTCGTTGGGCCGGTCGCTGGGGATGACCTCGCCCTCGACACGGCGAGCCCATTCAGCGGTGTAGTCGAAGTAGTCCGCCGTGCCGTTGGCCTCGCCCCGGGCCTGGTCGAGCGGCTTGCCCTGCTCCTCGGACAACACCCGCGCCAGGTGCTCGACGTCGCTCCGGATGCCTGCCGCGATGCGGCGCAGGTACCCGGCTCGCTCGATCGGCGCGAGCTTCTCCCAGGAGCGCTGGGCCTTCTCTGCTAGCGTGATTGCCTCGCGCGCATCTTCGGCCGTTGAGTCCGGGACCTCGGACACGATCCGTCCGGTGGCCGGATTCTCGACCGCCAGGGTCTTGCTCCCCTGGGCGTCGACGAACCGCCCGTTCACGTAGTTCTGGTAGCGGCGAGTTGCGACAGCCATCGTGATCCTCCGAGTTGACCGGCCGCACCCCGAGGCGCGGGGAAGACGTTGGGGGGCGGGCGCGAAGCCGCTTCAGCCTTTGATCGGCCTCGCGCCTGCCACAAACACCAGGGGCACGGGCACCTAGCCGAGCACGAGCGCAGCCACGCTCAGGTCGGCGTGAGTGGGAATGCCCGGCACCGAGCAACCCTGCTCGCCGAACGCCAGGTAGCCAATCCAGGGCACCCGGCCGATGGTGTGCTCGAGCTCGCCCGGGATCTCCTTGATCCGGTCACCGAGCGCGATGGCACGGCCGCCGCAATACACGAGCAGGATGGCCTTTGGGTGGCCCACGCCCTGGGCCGCCTTGTGAACTACGTTGCCCGCTTCGGCGATCAGGCCGTTCACGGAGGCCTCGCCCAGTTCGAGCATCATGCCGGGGCTCATGGCCGCCCCGAAGTCCATGGAACCGTCCGCGTTGCTGTTGACCGGGTGGGCCGAGTACGTGATCCCATCCTTGTGGAAGAGCAACGGGTACTGCACGCTGAACGACACGAGGGCCCCGCCGCCGATCTCGGACTCGGGTTTTCCCACCCATTCCGAGTAGACGTCCATGGCTCGGCGTCCGTCGAACTCATATGCCGTCCGCCCCGTGGCTTTGGTGACGACCGTCTTCTTGCCCGTCAGTCGGTAACCGTTCGCGAAGGCATGGCCGATCGGCCCGCCCAGGGCGGCGATGGCAAAGTGGTTCTTGTAGGCATGGCCGTTCGCGAACTGCTGGAACTTGCCATCGGGCGAATGGTCCGACGAGGTGCCGCCGACCACCGGCACGCCCGGGGCCACCTCGGCGATCCCTCGCAGGATCTCCTCTTCCGGTCCCATGTAGGCGATGGTCAGCAGGGCGCTGGCCTTACCGCCAAGCCGCTGGAGAGCCTGCCGGGCCGCCTCCTTGCCGGCCGCGAAACCGTCGCCGTCGCCGACGGCGGCCACGCCCACGCCGGCCGGCCGATCGGCGATCAGCATCAGGCTGGCCGCGCCGCCATCGCTGGTGACCCAGCCGGTGTCCTGGAACACGCCGGTGGACGACGATCCGCCCCACAGGGGAACGTCACCCAGCAGCTTGGAGACGCCCGCGACCAGGCTCTCCGTGTCGTACTGCGTCGTCGCCACCAGGATGGCCAGGGTGGGTGTTCCCTGCAGCTCCGCCCTGGCTCGCTCGACCAGCTCAGCAGCCGCGGCTGCCGCGTCCGTCTTCGTGGTGAAACCGGTGCCAATTGCGCTCATGAGACCGCCTCCTTGTCCCTGCTGAGAGTGACCTGATCGTAACCGGGCAGCATTCCCGACTGATAGATCCGGCCGAGCATGGCTGCCCCGAGCATCGAGGACTGATCCTGGTAAACGTACTCGAACGCGCCGGTCCAGCGGCGCCTTGCTTCGAGCATACCGCGCACCCCGGCCCCGCCGCCCGAGATACCGACCCTGTGGCCGAGGCTCACGAGCTCGCCGACCTTTTCCAGGTGCGCGCCGAGATAGGCCGCATTGCCACGGATGAGACTCAGCAGGAGATCGTCACGCGTGGTCTCGAGCCTCAGGCCGGCAAACCCGGCCGTGAGTGGCTCGAGGGAGTAGCGGCTACCACCGAGGAACGGTTCATATGTCGGCAGTTCGGACTCCCGCCTGTCTACGCCCGGGTCCTCGAGGAACGCCCCGAGCACGCCGGGGACGTACTCGTCATAGAACTGGCCTTCGCTGAGCTCGCGGCAGAAAGACGCGTGGAACCAGTCGAGCGCCGCGCCTCCGGTGTTCAGCACGAAGAACGTGAGCCAGCGACCGGGAATGGCGTGACAGCGCACGTTGAAGTCGGGCGAGGAGATCGGGGCGTCGGTGCAGACGCTCGCGATGTCGCAGGTCCCGCTGATGATGTTGATGTCGCCGGGTTCGGTCAGGCCGCCCGACAGCGCGGCCAGGACGGCATCGTTGCCACCACACAGCACCGTGCAGTCCCGGGACAGACCAAGTTCTTCGGCGACCGCCGGGAGGATCCGGCCGACCGCGTCGTAGGAATGGAGCAGGGGTGGCAGCCTGTCCTCGGGGATGCCGGCCAGTCGGAGGATGCCGTCGTTCCAGGTGAGGTCGTTCTGTGCGGTGTTGTAGAGGCCGCTGATCGAGACGGTCGATGGATCGATCGCCCAGCGGCCCGTCATCCGCTTGACGAGGTACGTGTTGCAGTGGCCGAACCTGGCCGTCTCCATCCACACCTTCGGTTGCTCATCGCGGAACCAGAGGATCGAGGACAACGACGAGCCACCCGAAACCGGCAGATTGCAGGTCTCGGCCAGGAACCGTTCCTCGCCCACGATCCGGCGGATGGCCGCCGACTGCAGGTGCGACCGCCCGTCGAGGAACAGGATCGCGGGGCTGAGCGCGGTCCCGTCGGCAGCCATCGGCGTGAGTCCCGGCGTGGTGACGGAAAGGGACACGACGCCGACATCGGCAAGCCGGGCCGACACCTCGGCGCAGCATTCGCGAAGCGCCCCCCACCAGGCCTCCGGCTCGATGTCGGCCTTGCCCCGGTCGTACAGGTGGGGTTCGTAGTCCCGCTGCGTCTCGCAATACTTCTCGAGGTCCGGGCTGAAGACGCCGAGCTTTAGAGCGCTCGTGCCGACGTCGACGGCAAGGATGTCGCGGGTCACGAGAGCAGCCCTTCTCCGGCGAGGAGCTCTCGGAGCGACGCGACATCCGTGGCCGACAACGGAAGCAGCGGCCGACGGGGAATGCCACCGACGAAGCCGGCGAGGTTCATGGCGGCCTTCACTCCGGCGACGCCGTGGGTTCCGGAGATCGCGCCGTTGATGCGACTCACCCGAGCCTGCAGGGGGATGCCCGTGGTCTCGTCCCGAGCGTGACCTGCCTCGAACAGATCCAGCGCGAGACGGGGGAACGAGTTGGCGAGGGAGACCGTGCCACCGAGCGACCCGCCCATCATCGCGGGGAACAGGAAGTTGGCCGAACCCGCCAGCACGTGGAACGACGGGCTCTCCAGGTGGAGGAAGTTCTCGATTCCGCTTGCCGCACTGTCCTTCATGCCCACGATGTTGGGATGAACGGCCAGGCGGCCGACCAGCTCGGGACTGAGTGTGATGCCGCAGAACCCCGGGGCGTTGTAGAGGAGGAGAGGGGTCCTCGCTCCGTCCGCGAGGGAAGAGAAGTAGCGGAAGAGGACATCGTCGGTCATCTGCTTCCGGAAGTAGCCCGGGGACAATACGAGGCCGAAATCTGCGCCCAGGTCGGCGGCCGCGGCGAGGAAGCGTTCGGCGTCGCGCTGTGCGTCGTACGCGGCCCCGGCCATGACCACCTGGCCCGGGCCCTTGTGGCGCACGACCACATCGAGCACCCGCAACCGCTCATCCTCGGTGAGACTGCGGTTCTCGCCGTTGGAACCGAGCGCCAGGTAGCCGAGGATCCCGCTCTCCGCGTACCGGGCGACGTTGAAGCGGAGGGCCTCGTAGTCGACGTCCTCGTTCGCGGCAAATGGCGTGCAGATCGGAGCGAACACCCCAGCGACGTTTGCATGGAGGTCGTCGGATCGCGTAACAGCCCCCTAAGGCGCATTGTGCTCGAGCCGCGGTCGAGCGCCTGAAACGGACCTTTGCAGACTTCGAGCGGGTCACACCAACCATCCGGCCCGCGGGTGATTCAGGCTACGGCTGCTGTCCTCAGGCGGTCAGTGCCGTTCGTCACAGCTTGCCCAGGTTGGCCCTGTCGTGCTGATCCTCGTTGGCCTGGGAGCCCCCGAACCGGCAACGTGCCCAAGGCGAATCGGTGGCCGGCGGAGGCACGACTTCCCTCTGCGAGGCCCATTCAACCCGGGCCGACGGGACCGAAGTCGGCCAGGGCCGCCGTGATCGCCTCGGCGGCGCGGCGCTTCATCTCGGCCAGCGATTCGCGGCTGTAGAACGCTGCGTGCGGCGTGAGCACGACATTCGGCAAGCCCAGGAGCGGATCATCGGGAGCGATCGGTTCCCGCTCGAGGACGTCGAGCGCGGCTCCGCCCAGCTGGCCCGATCGGAGCGCTTCGACGAGCGCCGCCTGATCAACCACGCCGCCCCGCGATGTGTTGACCAGGTACGCCCCGGGCTTCATGCGGGCGAGGGCCGCGGCGTTCAGCAGGTGACGCGTCGACGGGTCGAGCCGGCTGTGGATGCTCACGAGGTCGCTCGTCGCGAGCAGCTCCTCGAGCTCGACCAGGCGAACGCCCTCGACTGCCGGCCGGCGTGGATCGACAGCCACGACCCGGAAGCGCAGCGCGAGCGCCCGGCGGGCGACCGCGGACCCGATCAGTCCCAGGCCGATGACCCCGACCTGCTGTTCGCTCCCGCGGCGCAGGTCGCCGCCGCTGCGGAAATCCCAGGTTCCGGCGTGGACGGCACGGTCCAGCGCAACGATTCCACGGGTCAGCGCCAGGATGAGCCCGACGGTGTGATCGGCCACCTCGTCGACGCCGTAGTCGGGCACGTTGACTACCCGGAGTCCGCGTCTGGCGGCGGCCGGCAACTCGACGTTATCGAGGCTGGCGCCGTAGATCCCGATCACCCGGACGGACGGAAGCGCCGCCAGCACCGCGTCGGTGATGGGCGCGTACTGTGTGAGCAACGCGACTGCCCCGGCGCCCGCCGCAACGACGTCGTCGACGGTGTGGCACTGGGCGAGCTCCATCTCGTAGCCGGCACGGGCGAACACCGCCCGCTCGATCTCGATCGTCCGGTGGTCGCAGTCGGTGATCACGATCCGGCTCATTCGCGCCATGTGTCAAGGTTACTCGGATCCAGGCCCCCTCCTCGTGACGCCAGGCTTCCCAAGCGGAATGTCGCGCGTTCGAATCCCGAGTCCCGATCCACTCGCCCACCCTGAACGTGATGCGACACCCTGACCGGACGCGTGCTGTGCGCCGACCTCGTCGAGCCGCGGCTCATCGGCCAGCCACGACGCCCAGCATCTACCGCGACGCGTTCAGGTCCGACCCGGGTACACTCCGCGGATGGTCAGGGTGTTCGCCGACCTCGAAGCGATGATCCGGAGACGGCTGTGACCAGGACGATGCCCACCGACACGCGCTCCGATCTGCGGGATCGGCTGGCGATCCCCAGCGACCGGCTCGACGACATCAACGCGTTCCTGCTGGATCCCGATTCGGGGATCGTCAACGACCTATTGGCCGTCGTCGCGCGCTACGGCACCCCGGAGGAGATCAACCGCCGAGCCCGGGATGCGGGACGGCTGCCTGCGCTGCTGGACCGCGTGGGGGCTGCCCGCCCGGAATACCTCGCCGATCTCGAGTGGCTAGCCGAGCAGCGCGATCGCGGCGCCTTCGTCAGCGTCGCGGACTTCCGGCGAGGCGTCCTGGGCGACCGGGCCGACACGATGGCCTTCCGCGACGACAGGGCGGTGACCCTCGAGGTCAGCTCGCTCCAGTACTTCCCCTGGGTCATCGGCGCGGCGCGTCGGGCGATCACCGATCGGTCGCTGATGCCCGGCCGCTGGATCCGCGTCCGCAAGATGAAGGAGCAGGAGGCGGACGGCGATCTCGCCGCCGTGGCCGCGGCGATGAAGATCATCGGCGCAAGCGTGGTCGAGACGCTCGACACGAAGGGCACCGACGGCTCCAACGTCCATCTCGACGGCGCGGCGACGATAACCGGCTACTTCGGCGGCGCCGGGCAACCAAACACCCATCCGCTCATGTGGGCCGACGAATACCTCCATTACTACACGACCTACGGCGTGCGCCAGGTGCTCAACCTCAATGCTGGCACCGTGCTGGTGGGCTACCTGCTCCACCGGCTGGGCGTGGACATCGAGTTCAAGATCTCGGTCTTCATGGGCACCGACAACCCGTTCGCCGGGCTGTGGATGCTGCTCGGAGCCAGGCTGTTCGCCCGCGAGGACGGCACGACGCCCATCGTCGGGCTCAACTGGAGCAACTCGGTCGACAACGAGACCATCGAGATCGCCGCCGAGTACCGGCGGGCGCTCGGGTTCGAAGACGCCGTTCGGTTCGAGCACCACATCACCGAAACCCAGAAGAGCATCGTGCGCCAGCCCTACGACCGGCGTGAGGAGCTCATTGAACTCGCCGACCACGTGTCCAACATCTCGGCCAAGCACGAAGGCGGCGATCCGGCGGTGGATGCCGCGCGTCCCCACCCGTCCGACATCCTGGACTACTTCCGGGACAAGGCCGAGGTCATCGCCGGCGGCGACTGGGACGCACTGCAGGAGAACTTCATGGACAAGCTGGACGCCACCAACCACACGGCGCGGGCGTTGACCGAGAACGGCCTGAGCTTCGTGGCGGCACGACACCTGCACCGCTGAAACGCGGCCGGCCGGGAGGGCCGCCGGCTGAAACAGGAGCAATGCATGCCGGACCGCCAGCATCGTCCTCGAGTCGTGGTCGTCGGCGACCTGGTCGTCGACGTCGTCCTCGCGCCCGCCACGGAGCTCGAAACGGGCACGGACGTCCCCGGCCGCGTGATGCTCCGCCAGGGCGGCTCGGCGACCACCACGGCCCGCTGGCTCGGTCGAGGCGGCGCGCGGGTCGGCCTCGTCGCTGCAGTCGGGCGGGACGCCCCCGGTCGCGCGCTCGTGAGGACGATCCGCCGGGACGGGGTGACGCCGCGCGTCGTCCACGTAGCCGGCCAGCCCACGGGCCGGGTCGGCGTCTTCGTGGCGCCGGGCGGCGAGCGCTCCTTCGTTCAGGATCGCGCGGCGGCGCTCCGCCTCGCCCCGGAGCACCTGCGGGAGGCGTGGTTCGCGTCGGCCGAACTGGTCCACATCCCGACGTATTCGCTCCTCGACCACCCGCTCGGCGACGCCGGGAAGCGAGCGGCGGCGCTCGCCCACGCCGCCGGCGCGCTCGTCACGGTGGACCTGTCGTCGGCCCGCCCGCTCCTCTCCCTCGGGATGTCGGCCGCGGTCGACGCCGTCCGAGGCGCCCAGCCCGACGTACTCCTGGCGGCCGGCACAGAGGCACGGGCACTCGGCTCGAGCGACGAGGCACTGCTCGAGCTCGCCCCGATCGTCGTCCTCAAGCGCGGCCCGCAGGGCGCCTCCATCCTGTACCGCGAGGGCACGGCGGTGCGGGGGTTCGACGTCGCGGCCAGGGCCGTTACCGCGTCCGACACGACCGGCGCGGGAGACGCCTTCGACGCCGGCTTCATCCTCGGCTGGCTCGCTGCCCGGCGGGACGGCGCACCGACGGCCGTCTGCCTCCGTCGCGGCGCTATCGCCGGTAACCGCCTCGCAACCCGGCAGCTGCTCCGGCCGCGAGAAGAGCTCGCCTTCGGCTGACGACCGGTCGTGCTGGGGCGCCCGCCTGACGGCCGGCAAAGGGCGTACCCCCCGCCCTCGGGCGGCTCCTGCTCAACTTCGCCCCGGGTAATGCTATGAGTCGGACCGCTCGATTCTCCTGCTCAACTTCGCCCCGGGTAATCCAAAGCGGCCCACCGACGCGATTCGGAGAGCAGGCCGCACCGGGAGAAGCGTCGGCGAACGGCAAACCGGATGGATCAGGGGCGCGCCCGCCGCCGGAGACCTCGCGGCGTCCTTTGCATCGCCCCCGGTGAAGTTGAGCAATTCGCCGCGGCCGGGCAACGGGCCGCGGCCGGGCAACGGGGCTCGGAGAGCGCCCAGACCGGCTCGCGATCCACGTGTCGAGGTCCGCCTCGCTACCATTCGGTGAGTGCACACAGGTTCCGATCACCCCGCCTCTGCCGGCCTTCGCAACCGGCTCACGACCGCACGGGAGGTCGCCGACGCCGTCACGGCGGGCCGCCCCGTGGTCGCTCTCGAGTCGACGCTCATCAGCCACGGCCTGCCGTACCCGCAGAGCGTCGAAGTGGCCCGCGCCGTGGAGCTGGCCGTGCGCGAGAGCGGCGCCGTTCCCGCAACGGTCGCCATCAACGGCGGCCGGATCCTCGTCGGCCTGGACGAGGCGCAGCTCGCGACCCTGGCTACTGCAAGAGGCGTCATGAAGGCGGCCCGGCCGAGCCTCTCGGCCGCGCTCGCGGGCGGCGGCTGGGCGGCTACGACCGTCTCCGCGACCATGATCATCGCTGCGGCGGCGGGGATCCGGGTCTTCGCCACCGGCGGCATCGGCGGCGTCCACCGCGGCGCGCTCGGAGTGCCCGGCACTTCCACCCCGCCGACGCTCGACATCTCGTCGGACCTCGAGGAGCTCGCCCGGACGCCGGTCGCCGTCGTCTGCGCCGGGCCGAAGGCCATCCTGGACGTCCCGGCCACCCTCGAGTACCTCGAGACGCGCGGCGTCCCGGTCGTCGCCATAGGGACCGGGGAGATGCCCGGCTTCTGGTCGCGGGAGAGCGGCAATCCCGCCCCGGCCTCGGTCCCCGACGTCGCGGCCGCGGCGAAGCTGGTGGAGACGCATTTCGGTCTTGGACTCGGGTCGGGCGTGCTCCTGTGCGTCCCGGTCCCGGAAGCGGACGAGTACCCCCTCGCGGCTGCACGCGCGGCGGTGGAGGACGCAATCGCCGCCGCGGGAGCGGCCGGGATCGAGGGGCCGGCGCTCACGCCGTGGCTGCTCGCCCACATCTCCGAGATCACCGGCGGCCGCTCGGTTCGAGCGAACGTCGCGCTCATCGTCAACAACGCTCGAGTCGCCGGTCAGCTGGCGGTCGCCCTCGCAGGCGCCTGATCCGCGGGCGCGCGGGTGCCGGCCGGATCTTGCGTCGTCGGCAGCGACGCACCATGATCCGTGGGCGAGGGCTACGCCTGCGCACAATCGATCGCCGCGGCCTGGTGGACAACTCTGCATGGATGACTCGCGATGAGCAGTCCACGATCGCGATCCCGTTCGCCGGACGGCGGGGCGCCCGGCGCCGCACAGCGCCGGCAGAGACCGCCGGCAGCGACGAGTACCTCCCTTGACGACCGCCCTGGCGCAGGCCTGCCTGCTGACGGCGCCCATGACATGGACGGGAACACCCTGCGGCTCCTGATGGACCACATCTCCGACGCCGTGTTTGCGACCGACCCGACCAATCGGTTTACCCAGTGGACCGCCTCGGCCGAGCGCATGTTCGGCTACTCGGCCGCCGAGGCGCTGGGCCGCCCGTTCGAGGAGTTGATGCCGTACCGGCTGCCGCCGGGCGGCGATGGGGCCGACCTGCTGGCCACGCTGCAAGCTGGGCGGACGTGGCGGGGAACAGGCATCGTTCGGGTTCGCGATGGCCACGAGATCTGGATCGAGTCGACGGTCGAGCCCATCATGGAGCACGGCCGGCTCCTCGGCAGCGTCTCGGTGGCGCGCGACGTGACCGCCATGGTCGGGGCGCAGCAGACGCTGATCGACGAGGAACGGTTTGTCGAAGCCGTCCTGGCCGCCACGGAAGCGCTCGTGATCGTCCTCGACACGCAGGGTCGAATCGTGCGCTTCAACGGGGCCTGCGAGCGAGTGAGCGGGTACCGCGCGGAGGAGGCCGTCGGTCGCGTGTTCTGGGACCTGCTGCTTCCGTCGGACGAAGTCGAGGACGTGCGGGCGGTGTTTGACGACCTGCGGGCTGGGACATTCCCCAACTCTCACGAGAACAACTGGGTCACGCGCGCCGGTGGACTGCGGCTCATCAGCTGGCAGAACACCTGCCTGACCGACGACCTGGGCGCCGTCACTTACGTGATCGCCACCGGGATCGACATCACCGAGCGCAAGAAGGCGGAGGAGGAGCTGCACCACGAACTGGAGCTGATGCATGTTCTCATGGAGAACATTCCTGCCCAGGTGTACTTCAAGGACCGTGAAAGCAGGTTCATCAGGATCAGTAACACCGGGGCCAGGACACTCGGCCTGACTGATCCCGGGCAGGCGGTTGGCAAAACCGACTTTGACTTCTTCACGGATGCCCATGCGCAGCGGGCTTACGAGGACGAACAGGAGATCATCCGGACGGGGCATCCGTACAGCGGTGAAGAAAGGGAAACACGGACCGGCCTGCCAGACACATTGGTTACGACGACCAAGCTGCCCCTCCGCGACGCAGACGGAAGGATCACTGGCACATTCGGCATCTCAGTTGACATCACCGACCGCAGGAATGCCGAGGAAGCCCTGCGGGATCGCGAGCGGTTCGTCGAAGCCGTCCTGGGTGCGACCGAGGCGCTCGTGATCGTTCTCGACCATCAGGGTCTGGTGGTGCGCCTCAACAATGCCTGTGAGCGCCTGAGCGGTTACCCACCTGAGGAGGTGCGGCAGCGTTCCCCAACACTCATGAGAGTCACTGGATGACGGTGACCGGCGAATTGCGGCTCATTCGCTGGGAGAGCACCTGCCTCACCGACGACGGGGGCGTCGTCACCCACGTGATCGCCACCGGGATCGACATCACCGAGGCCCGTCGCGGCGACGAAGCCCTGTCCGGGATCGAGACCGTGGGACGCCTGCTCGCCGAGCAGGGGCCGGTTCCTTCGGCGCTCGGCGCGGTGCTGGGCGAGCTGGAGACGCGGATGGGCTACCGACTCCTGTCGCTGTACCTGGCCGACGGCCCCGGACTGCGGCTCGGCGCGCAGCGCGGGTACAGGGTCGTGCCGGAGCGTTTGGACGCCGGCAGAGGCATCATCGGCCGCGTCTACCGGAGCGGCGTCGCAGAGCTCGTGCGCGACGTCCACAACGATCCCGACTATGTGCCCGGGGATGAGGAAGTGGTGGCCGAGATCGCCGCCCCGCTGCTCGGTGGCGGCGCGGTGCTCGGCGTCCTCAATATCGAGGCACTCGGGCCCGAACGCCTGATGCCGGACGACCTGCGCCTGGCGCGGGCGGTCGCGGATCGCCT
>JBEKVD010000058.1:0-17453 GCA_049514315.1 Candidatus Limnocylindrales bacterium
CTCGTCGAAGGGACCGGCACCGGCGGCGTGACCGGCCAGTACCGCCTCGAGCGCGAGGGCCGGACCCTCGACTCCGGCCAGCTGATCGACCTCTGGGAGAAGTGGATCGCCAGGTACCCGATCATCTCCCTTGAGGACGGCCTGGCCGAGGACGACTGGGCCGGCTGGGCCGAGCAGACCAGGCGGCTCGGGTCGAAGGTCCAGCTCGTCGGCGACGATATCTTCGTCACCAACCCCGAGTTCATTGCCCGGGGCATCCGGGAGACCTCCGCAAACTCGGTCCTGATCAAGCTCAACCAGATCGGCACCATCACCGAGACGATCGACGCAATCGCGATGGCGCGGCGTGCCGGCTGGACTGCGATGGTCAGCCACCGCTCCGGCGAGACCGAGGACACCACGATCGCCGATTTCGTGGTCGCGATGGGTCTCGGCCAGATCAAGACGGGCGCCCCATCCCGCTCGGAGCGGGTCGCTAAGTACAACCGGCTGCTCCGCATCGAGGAAGAGCTCGGCGGCGCCTCGCTCTACCTCGGCCGCAAGGCCCTCGCCGGCTACAAGCCGTAGCGCTCGCCAACCTGACGGGCCGGCCCCGACGGACCGGCCCGTTTCGATTCGTTGGGCCTCGCAGCGGCGGATCAGCTGAAGCGCACGAGCGAAGTCACCCTCGCCAATGCCGGCGGGCTGTCGCATCAGGTCGGGCGGAGAGGACTGGTTGTAGTCCCGAGATAACGCCACCGTCGGTGCTGATCCCCGTCACGAACATTCCGACGCCTGTCAGCTGGATCGGGGGAGAGCGCATCGATCAACCCATGCCCCGCAACGCCGCGACAGCCGTGTTGCGCACTCACGACAGTGCCGTCTCGGGCCGCCCGCGGCGTAGCATGAGTGTCCGACGTTCGAGATGCGAGAGGGAGGGAACGATGAGCGCTCAGGCTCGGATGCCGCCGGCCAAGAGCCATCCAACCCTCGCGACAGGCATCGCCCTGCGGATTGGCACGGTCGCGTTCTTCGTCATTCTGGAGGCGGTCATCCTCTTCGCGGGCGCCGGTCGCCTCGACTGGACGTGGGCATGGGTCTACCTGGCGATATGCCTCGGCACGCTCGTGATCAACGGCACCATCATGCTCCGCACCAGCCGGGAGACCATCGAGACCATCGCCGAGCGCGGCCAGCCGGGCGACACCGCGACCTGGGACAAGGTGGTGTCGGGCCTGTGGGCCCTGGCACTGTACCTCCTGCTCCCACTCGTGGCCGGGCTGGACGTGCGCTTCGCCTGGACGGGGGATCTTGCCGTCGCGTGGAACATCGCAGGCGCGGCGGCGCTCGTGGCCGGATTCGGGCTTGCGGCATGGGCGATGCTCTCCAACGCGTACTTCTCGACCGCAGTCCGCATCCAGACCGATCGTGGCCACACGGTATGCCGGATCGGGCCCTATCGGCTGGTGAGACACCCTGGGTACGTCGGGTTCATCCTGCAGTCGTTTGGCACAGCTCTTGTGCTGGGCTAGTTGTGGGCGCTGGTGCCGGGGCTCATCGCCGCGGCGCTGATCGTCGTCAGGACTGCGCTGGAGGATCGATTCCTCCAGGCCGACCTGCCCGGCTACCAGGACTACACGCAGGACGTCCGTCACCGTCTCGTTCCCGGCATCTGGTGAGGCGCCAGCCGCCGCCTATGCCCCACATGCGGACCCCGAGCTCGCCCACCCAGCGGCCGGTTCGTCCGAAGACGCGCCGGTTCATGGTCGCTCCGTGCTTCTCGGCTCGTGTGGCTCAGCCCGGGCGCCGCCCCCCGGGCTCGCGGCGGACTATTCGAGGACGACGCCCGTCTCGATGGCCTGACCGGCGGCCTCGAGGAACGTAGCGGCGGTCATCTGCGTTCGGTTGACCAGGACAAAGGCGAAATGGCTGATCACCCTCCGGTCGGCCAGCGAACGAGCAGTGACCGTGGTAAGTGGGATGAAGCGTGGATCGGGTGTATCGACGAAGTCGGCGATGTCCGTGTCGGGAAACACGTAGATGGTGCCGATCAGGGTATGGCCGGATGTGAAGGCCACGAACTGGCGGTGGGTGCGCTCTCTGAGCGGCCAGTCGAAGCTCGCAGCCCCTTGGCTCGGGGCTGACCCCGCGGACTCGGCCCTCTGGGCGATGAAGGTGATCTCGTCCTGGTTCACCATGAGCTCCGGTACGACCAGATCAGTCGGATCGCCGTTGCGGCGGAGGAGCTGTGCGTCCTTGAGTCGGACGTAGCCGCTGCTGAAGTTGATCAGGTCCGACAGCCGATTGAACATGTGCAGGGAGATCTCGCCGCGGACTCTCAAGTGCGGGCCGATGAGCTCGATGGTCTCCCGCCTGTCGCCGATCGGGGCATCCTGACCGAGCGGATTGGGGTCCTCGGGATCGAACCCCGGTGAAGACGTTCCCAAGGCCATCCAGGACCTCCTGTCGTGGGCTGCAGCGCGTCCCTGTCTATCTTAGGCGCCCTCGGGCGCCGGCCCCTTCGGAACGCGCCCGTCGCCCCGCCCTGGCCGGTCCGTTTGTCTGCTGTGGCAGCCTAGCGTCAGGTCGGCGGGAACGCCGGCAGCTCGATCCACAGGCGTGCGCCGCCCTCGCTCCGGTTGTCGGCACCGACTCGTCCGCCGTGAGCTTCGGCCAGCGCTCGAACTATCGATAATCCAAGTCCGCTCGTGCCGGTGCCGCGGCTCCTGGACGGATCGGCCTGGTAGAAGCGCTCGAACACGCGGGCCAGCGATTCGGCCGGGATGCCCGGCCCGGTGTCCTCGATCGCCAGCCGAACCATGGGCCGGACGGGACCGGACCTTCCGGCCACCGGAGCACGGGCTGACGTCGAACCGGAGGCGGTCATGCGCACCGAACCGCCCCGGGGAGTGTGGCGAAGAGCGTTGTCGACGAGAGCGCCGATGACCTGGCGAAGCCGATCCGGGTCTGCCTCGACGATGAGGCCCCGACCTCCCTCGACCGACAACCTGACGGAGCTGGCGGCCGCTCGAGCCTCGAAGCCAGCGGCGACGGAGTCGAGCATGATCCGAACATCGAGCGGGTGGCGCTCCAGCGGCAGGTGCCCACCCTCGGCCAGGCTGATCGTGCGCAGGTCGTCCACGATGCGGGCCAGGATCCGCGACTGGTCCCGGATCGTGTCGAGGTGGCGCCGCTCCGGCGTGTAGACGCCGTCGATGATGGCGCTGGACGTGGCCTCGATGACGGCCAGCGGCGTCTTGAGTTCGTGAGCGGCGTCCTGCAGGAAACGACGCCGCGTTTCGTCCGCTTGCTGCAACTCCTCGGCCATCGAGTCGAAGGTGCGGCCCAGTTGTCCGAACTCGTCGCTCCTCTCTGCCAGCCCGGACCGGCGGCCGAGGTCGCCGCGAGCGACCCCGGCGGCAGCTTCCTCCAGTCGAGTGAGTGGCCGAACGAGCCGGCCCGCGGCGAGCAGTCCGAATAGCGAGGCGACGGACGCGGCGGCAATCGCCGCCAGGATCAGACGGATGATCGTCGTCTGCCGGGCCTGGCCGCTGGTGGTCGGCCCGGCCGCCGTGGTCTGGGTGGTAGTCGCGAGCGTGGCTACCGGACCGCCGTTGTCGCGGTCGTTGTCTGCGTCCGAGAAACCCTGGGTGATGATCGGTGGCGTGGCAAGAGCGATGACCGCGGCGGTGGCAAGCGCCACGAGGGCGAACCCGATTGCTATCCGCCAGCGCAGGCTCACGGCCCCCCTCCGGGCATCAGGCGGGATCGGCCGGGCGAGCGGCGCGATACCCTACGCCCCGGACTGTCTCGACGTAGGATCCGCCATCCGGGCGCGGGCCGAGCTTGGCGCGAAGATTCTTCACATGGCTGTCGATGGTTCGGTCGAAGGTGTCGAACGATTCGCTGAAGACCCGCTGGCCGATCTGCTCGCGGGTCCAGACCCGACCGGGCCCTTCGGCGAGCGCGGCCAGGACGTCGAGCTCGGTCCGAGTCAGAGGCAGGCTCGTTCCCGCGCGTGAGACGTCTCGGGAATCTATGTCGATCGTCAGGTCGAAGAAGGTCGTGGCCGGCCGTGCCGGCAGTGCGTCGACGGCCCCGCTGGCGGGCGCGGCGCCGACCGGCCGGCCGAAGCGTCGCAGGATGGCACCGACCCGCGCGACTACCTCCCGCGGCTCGAATGGTTTGGTGACGTAGTCGTCGGCCCCGAGCTCCAGGCCGGCCACGCGGTCGATCACGTCGTCCCGGGCCGTCAGCATCAGCACGCCGACGCTCGATCCCTCGCTCCGCAATGCCCGCAGGACCTCGAAGCCGGATCGCTGGGGCAGCATCACGTCGAGAACTAGGAGGTCCAGGCCGGCGTTGCGGCCGTGCTCGAGGGCGGTATCGCCGTCAGCGGCTTCGAGCACCTCGTAGCCCTCGCGCTCGAGGTACGCGCGGACCACTTCGCGAATGTGGGGTTCGTCGTCGGCGACGAGGATTCGCGATCCCATGCCGGAAACGATAGTCGAGTCGGCCCAGGGACGAAACCACGGGATGGTAGTTCGAGCCGGGGTGGCGGTCTCGAGGAGGTTCAATTCATCCTCCAACTCCTGCGGCGGACACGGGCATGTACGCGTCGATGGCTTCTCGGGCCTGCCGTGGGTCCGAGTACCAGGTCTCGTCGACCCAGGCGAAACCGGCCCACTGGGCGGGAAGTCCTTCGGCGGGGAAGATGGCCTGGTTGGGACAAGCCTGCTCGCACGATCCGCAATCGATACAGTTGGCCGGGTCGATGTAGAACTTGCGATCGACGCTGACGTCCGCTGAGATGCAGTCGACCGGGCAGACTGCGACGCAGGACTGATCCATGTTGTCGATGCAGGGTTCGGCAATCACGTAGGTCATCGGAAACCTCCAGATGCGGCGCCGGGACGGTCGAGTGGGCCGCTGCGCAGTGCTGACGGGGCGGCGGCGCCGGCCCGCTCCAGTTGCGTTTCAGAGCCCAGGTTGGCAACCCCAACGACGATGCGATAAGTGACGAGGAAGACCACTGCCGTGATGGGCACCAGGTAGATCCAGAACGCCCACCATGAGCCGCTATCGGAGCCGGACATGATTCCGTGGAACGTCGCGCCGGCGAACGCGATGAACGTTACGTAGTGGATCTGCCGCCAGACCTTCTGACCGATATGGCGCCGGACGTAGAAGCTGCCCGTCACGACGGCCCAGACGTAGAAGGTCAGCTGGCCGATTCCAACCGTGATCGGCGCATACGGCGAGGTGAACGGGACCAGCAGCGAACTGGGAGTGAAGTTGAAGCTCTGGTCGAAGATGAGAATTGCGCCGTGGAGGGTCGCCATGATCAAGCCCACGATCGCCAGGTCCTTGTGCAGTGCAAAGCTGACGGGACGGTGGGCGACGGCGTCGAGGATCTTCGTCGAGAGCAGCAGGCCATACACGACGGACGCGACCAGCACCAGGTATGCGAGGAAGCCCATGGCCCGCACCGCGTACCAGGCCAGCAGCCCGGGCTGGACCGCCGCGACGTTCAGGATGCGAAGAATGGCCGTCGGCGCGGTCGAGCCCACGATCGTGCCGACCGCTACGGACAGGATCGCCCAGCCGACGAGACGGATCGGCCGCGGCAGGCCGCGATAGACGGGCCCGTTTCGAGCCGGCGGCCGAGGAAGCGCGTTGTTCTGCGGCTGCGGCAGGGCCGGGGCTGATGGTCGCGGAAGGGCAGACTCCGAGCTGCCCCGTGGCAGCGCCCTGGCAGCACCTGGCGGGAGTGGCGCGGCGGCCGAGGCCGGCCGCGAGGGGAGGGCAGCGCCCTCCGGCCGGACGCCCAGCGGGCTTGTGGCAGCGCCCTGCGGCCGCGAGGGGAGGGCAGCGCCCCGGGGCCAAACGCCCAGCGGGCTGGGGGCAGCAGCTGGGGGCCCGGCAGGGTCACCCGCCCGGTTCCACAGGGGGTTTGCGACGGGGCCGGTTGGAGGAAGGGCAGCGCCCTGCGGCTGCGGCAGGCTGCTGGAAACCAGTCCATCGCGCGCGGGCGGCCGCGGAGTGGCGCGAGGCCCCGAGGGTGGGGCGGTAACCTCGCCCGCTCCTTGCTTGGCGGGCGGCGTTTCGTCGCGCTGCATGGCTGGTTCAGCTGCCCAGCAGCATCAACGTCATGGGAAGCGCCCGAACCTCACCGCTCGAGGTGACGAGCACGGCACCACGGACCCGAGCGCGCTCCAGCAGAGCGAATCCCTCGACGCTGCCGGCGATGACGGCGGCCTTCGCCAGCGCCTCGGCGCGCAGCGCAGACCCGGCAACCACCGTGGCCTGGACCACGTCCGTCTGGGCCGGCCGGCCCGTCCTCGGGTCGATGAGGTGATGGGTGGCAATACCGCTCACGGTCCAGCGGTGAACCGACGTGGCGGACGTAGCCACTCCCCAGCGGGTGTACGTGCCACCGTGAGGCGCGCCCAACCGCAGCACCGCGAGAACGGAGTCTGCCGTCCGCGGGTCGTCGATGCCCACTTCCCAGAACTTGCCCGGCGCGCAGCGAATGGCCAGGTCTCCATCTGCGTCGATCAGGGCGCTGGGCCATGCCGCGAGGAGGTCGAGGGCACGGTCGGCGATCCAGCCCTTGCCCACGCCGCCGAAGTCGAAGCGCAGGCCGGGCGGGCGACGCACGACTGCTTCGCCTCGCTCGCCGCGAACGACCTCCCACTCGCCCCGGCGAGAGGCGGCCGCCGTCTCGACCATGCCCTCGGCAGCGAGGCGGGCGTCGAGCAGGGTTATGTCGGCGAATCCCTCGCTCGCTTCCGCGGCCGCCACGCTTGCCTGGAACGCCGCGGCGAGAGTCGGTCTCACGGGCACCGCGAACTCTGCATCGGAATTCAGGCGTGACAGGTCCGAGGAATCGGTGTGCCGGGTCAGTCGCGCCGCCCAGCGATCGATCCGTGCAATCACGCGCCTGTTGTCGCGCCGTGCCTCTTCAACTCGACCCTCGGCCTCCAGGTGAACGACCAGACGTCCCCCCATGGAGGTCGCAGCGAAGCTCACCGGCTCGATCGGGCAGAGCCCGGGCGAGGGCGTTCGTGGCAGGGCTCGTTTCGAGACGCGATGCTCGACGCCCGGAGCGAGGATCACGGAATGACCTTGCCCGACGCCGTCGTCTTGATGACGACCGGCGGCTGGGCCGCCGGCGCCGGAACGGTCACGGTCATGGTGATCGGGGTGGGTGCGGAGCCATTGATGACCGCCGCCCCCGGCGGGGCGGTCTGTCCGGGCAGGAGCTGCACGTACTGGATCGGACGCTGCACCTGGACGGCAGTCGGCCCGGCCAGCGAATCCACAGATGCGGCCGGCTGCTGGGCAGAGTTCGCATACTGCGCCGCCGACCTTGGCGGCATGACGATTGCCGCTGCCAGGGCGGACATCGCGGCGAGTCCGCCAGCGCCGAGGGCCAGCCTCATCGGCCTGGCATCCGGCTTCGCCCTGGGGGCGTGGGCCCGACCTGCGGTTGGTGCGGGCTGGGGCGCGTTCATCAGTCGTCCCCTCCTCCCTGGTTGTGCCCGCCGTTGTGGTCGTCGCCGCCCGCGTGCCCCGGGACGACAACGTGGATGGTCTGAGGCCCCGCGGCTCCTGCCCGGCCGCTCACCGGCGGCGCGGTCTGGGTGACCGTGATGATGGCGGGGGTTGGGGCCGGGTTGACGTAGACGATCTCGGGCTCGAGGCTCGGTGCAGCCGACGCATCTGCGGCAGCTACCCGGGCCCCCTGTGCGCCGGCGTTCGGCGCTGTGGCGATCTGGGAGCTGCTGTAGCCCTGGACGGCTACCGCGCCCGCCATCGTGAGCGCGGCGGTGGCCGCGGCGATGGTGAGTCCGGTGCGATGGATCGAACTCATCGCTGGGTTCTCCTGCTGCGCCCGACGAACTCCGCCGGTCGAAGACTCCGCACGACCGGCGGAATGGGCCGGTTGGTCGAACGGTTCAGTGGGAGCCGAGTTTCGGACTCCGTGGTGAGCAGGTGGTGGAGCGCGGGTGAAGGCTGAATGGAGGTTCGATGAAGCGTGCGCGGGGTGCAACGGAAGGTGAAGATTCGCTGACGGAACGATCGACGGATGGCAATGGAGGCCCGAGCGATCGACCAGCGTGAACAGGCCGGAACGCCAGCGCGGGACACATCCGAGGCGTCGATGCGCCCGGCCACCGCGCTCGCCGATGTCATGCCGGCGCTCGTCGGCCCTCCGGGCGGCGCTCGAACGCTAACCGAGGGCCACGAACTCAGCCACGAAACGTGGCACCGGCGGATCGTCCGGTTCGACGACCTCGGTCAAATCGGCCAACCGCAGACCCGGAACCAGGAAAGCATCCAGCTCCGCGCGCGTCAGCGGCCAGGGCATCGTCCCCGCCGGGTCCTCCGCCCTCCGGCTCCTCGCTACCGCCAGCAAGATGCCTCCGGGAGCGACCATGCGGCCGATCGAACGTACGCAAGCCGGCCTGGCTTCTCCCCGTAGCACCTGGATGGTGTAGGCCTCGAATACGAAATCGAAGGCTGCCGTCCACCCGGCGGGCGGGTTCAAGGCGTCTGCCACCGCGTACTCAACATGCGAATCTGGAAAGCGGCTGCGGCAGCGGCCGATCGCAGTCGGCGATACGTCGAACGCGATCACGTCGAGGCCCAGCGTCGCCAGGAGCTCGGCGTCAACGCCGTAGCCGCAGCCGATGACGATGGCTCGGCCCCGCGGCGGCGCCGACCGCCGCCGGAGCCACTCGACGAGGTATGGGTTCGGGGCTTCGTCTACCCACGATATGGCGAATCCGTCGCGCTCGGACTCACGGTATAGCCGGTCGAACCAGCCCGTTGCGTCGCCGCGCGCCATCGACTCGCGGGCCAGCTGACGGGCGCGGGCTCTCGGGTCTGCCAATCGGGCCTCCGAATCGAACGGGCCAGGTCCTGGACCTGGCCCGGCGAGTGGAAAGGGGCAGGGCTAAGCCTTCGGCTTCTTCTCGGCCTTCGGCTCGGGCTTCTCAGCTTTGGCGGAGGCCTTCGGCGCGGCCTTGGCGACTGCCTTCGGCGCGGCCTTGTCGGCGGCCTTCACCCGGGCCTTTGGCACGGGCTTCTCGGCCCTGGCGGTCGTCTTCGGCGCGGTCCTCTCGGTGGCCCTGGCTGGGGTCTTTGCAGCGGCCTTTGCTGGGGTCTCTGCTGAAATCCTGGCCGGAGCCGACTTCGGGACCGGCTTCGCGGCCCTGGTGACCGTCTTCGGGGCGTCCGGAGTCGGGGCCGTCTCGGCGCGGGCCGTCTTGGACAGCGCGGCCTTGACCTTGCCGGCGGCGGTCTGCGGGCCCTTGGCCTTGCTGGCTTTGGCCGACGCGATGCGAGTCCGAGCGGCCTTGACCGCAGCGGCGGTGCCGGTTGTCTTGGTCACGCGCGCGGTCGTCTGGACGGCCATTCCGCCGGCCAGGTCGTTGAGCTTGAGCGCGAGGCGGGACTTGCGCCGCGCGGCGTTGTTCGGGTGGATCGCCCCGACCTTCGCGGCCCTGTCGAGCGCGCTCATCGCCTCGGCCAGCGACGCCGCAGCGTCACCCTCGCGGGCGCCGGTGGCGACGTTGACGGCGTTCGTGGCGTATGTCTTGGCCGCGCTCTTGCGCGGTTGGTTGATGGCCCGCCGGCGCTCTGCCTGGCGGACCCGCTTGATCGCTGACGGCGTGCGGGCGCCGGTCCAGCCTCGGGGCGTCTTGGCCAAGTTAGAAGACCTCTATGCTGCAGAAGGAAGGCGACAGGCAACCGAAACTGGGCCGACTGACGCGACGGTTGATGGTAGCAGAGTCGCGCGCATGCGCACCTGACCAGTTCCGCGGGTAGTCGCTCGCAGCGGTCATCGTGGCCGGGCAGGACCGCGGATGTCGCCCTTGATGTCGACCAGGAAGACCGGCACGCCCGCGTCCGAGAGCTGCTCCGTCAGTATCTGCAGGGTCTTGGTCTTTCCGGTGCCGGTAGCTCCGGCCACGAGACCGTGGCGATTGGCCATCGGCAGCGGAACCCGCACCTTTGCTGCAGGGTAAGCCTGACCGCCGAGCGCCGCGGCGCCCAGCTCCAGCGCGGGCCCGCCAAAGCCGTACCCATCCTGAACGAACTTCTCCCGATCGGGTGCGCTCACTCGCTCCCTCCCAGCTGGCTCTCCCCTGCTGCGGCGGTCGACTCCTCGCGTCGCAGGCGCTCTGCGGAGTATGGCAGACCATCTGCTGAAGCCGGCGGGGTGGAAGTGACATCCGGGAGCCGATCCGCATAATGGCGGGTAAGTGAGTGTTTGTCTCCGTCTACCAGAGGAGGTTTCTCGTGAAGATCATCGATGTCGAGGGCATCGGCCCGGCATATGCGGCGAAACTGGAAGCGGCAGGCGTCAAGACGACCGACGACCTGCTCGAGCGCGGCGCCAGGCCCAAGGGCCGGGCAGAGCTCGAGACGGCGACCGGCATCTCCGGGGCGAAGATCCTCGAGTGGGTGAACCATGCCGATCTGTGCCGGCTTGATGGCGTTGGGTCCGAGTACTCCGATCTGCTGGAGGCAGCCGGAGTCGACTCACCGGCCGAGCTGGCGCATCGGGTCCCGGCGAACCTGGCGGCCAAGCTGGCCCAGGTGAACGAGGCCAAGAAGCTCGTTCGTCGCGTTCCGACCGAGACCGTGGTGGCGGGTTGGGTGGAGCAGGCCAGCAAACTCCCCAAGATCGTCGAACACTGAGCCGGCGGCCGGATGGCCGCGGCCCAGGTTCGCCCCGACTGAATCGGCGCCCGACGCGAGACTTCGTCGGGCGCCGCCCACGCTCGGCTGCGACACGTACCCCGTCGGCTGCTCATGGCGGGGTCCCAGTGAGCCGGTATGCTGGCGGGCATGAACGCCGGACGCGATGGTCGGATTCCACAGGATCGCCTGCGCAACTTCTCGATCATCGCCCACATCGACCACGGCAAGACGACTCTGTCTGATCGCCTGCTCGAGCTGACCCACACCATCGATGCGCGCCAGATGACGAGCCAGGTCCTCGACTCGATGGACCTGGAGCGCGAGCACGGGATCACCATCAAGGCCCGAGCGGTCCGCCTCGAGTACGCCGCCCGCGACGGCCTGGTCTACGGCCTGAACCTGATCGACACTCCCGGTCACGTCGACTTCAGCTACGAGGTCAGCCGGTCGCTCCAGGCCTGCGAGGGCGCCATCCTCGTGGTCGACGCCACGCAGGGGATCGAAGCCCAGACGCTCGCCAACGTCCATCTGGCACTGCGCCAGGACCTGACGATCATCCCGGTCCTCAACAAGATCGACCTGCCCTCGGCCCAGCCCGATCTCGTCATCGAGGAGCTGGAAAGCGTCCTGGCCATCCCCCGCGAGGAGGTGCTCCTGGCGTCGGCCAAGGACGGCACCGGCGTTCCCGAGATCCTCGAGGCGATCGTCTCCCGGATACCGCCGCCCGGGGGAGATCCGGGAGCTCCGCTCGAGGCCTTGATCTTCGACTCGCACTACGACGCGTACAAGGGTGTGGTCGTCTACGTTCGGCTGGCCCAGGGGACGCTCCGCGGCCACGACGTCATTAGGTTGATGGGCTCGGGGGCCGAGGCGGAGCTGCTGGAGGTCGGCTTCTTCAGGCCGGGGCTCGTGCCGGTTTCGGAGCTCCGCGCCGGTGACGTCGGCTACGTGGCGACGGGCCTCAAGAGCGTCCGCGATGCCCAGGTCGGCGACACCGTTACGACTGTGGCGCATCCGGCCGCGCATCCGCTGCCCGGCTATCAGCCGGCCAAGAGCCTCGTCTTCGCCGGCATCTACCCGGTTGCCGGCACCGACTATCCGGTCCTGCGCGAGGCCATGGAGAAGCTCCACCTCAACGACGCCAGCTTCAGCTTCGAGCCGGAAAGCTCGGTTGCCCTTGGGTTCGGCTTCCGTTGCGGCTTCCTGGGCCTGCTCCACATGGAGATCGTCCAGGAGCGGCTGGAGCGGGAGTTCGGCCAGGAGCTCATCGCGTCTGCGCCGTCGGTCGAGTACCGCGTCGTGCTGATCAACAACGGAGGTGTCGTCGCGGTCGACAATCCATCGAGGATGCCGAACGCAGCCCAGATCGAGGAGATCCAGGAGCCGTGGGTGAAGCTGAGCGTCGTGGCTCCCGCGAACTTCATCGGAACGCTCATGGAGCTGGCCACCAACCGGCGCGGGACGTTCCTGGAGATGGAGTATCTCGACCCACAGCGCGTCCTGCTCACGTTCGAACTGCCGCTGGGTGAAGTGATCGTCGATTTCTACGACCAGCTCAAGAGCCGAACCCAGGGCTACGCTTCGATGGACTACGAGGAAGCCGGCTACCGCGCGGCGAACCTGGTCAAGGTCGACGTTCTCGTTGCCGGCGAGCCGGTCGACGCTCTCTCCGTCATCGTCCACCGCGACCGGGCCCAGCCGATCGGGCGAGAGCTCGTCCACCGCCTGCGTGGCCTCATACCCCGCCAGATGTTCGAGATAGCCATCCAGGCTGCGATCGGTTCGAACGTGATCGCCCGCGAGAGCGTCGCGGCGATGCGCAAGAACGTGCTGGCCAAGTGCTACGGCGGCGACATCACCCGCAAGCGCAAGCTGCTCGAGAAGCAGAAAGCGGGAAAGCAGCGCATGAAGCGGGTTGGATCCGTCGAGATACCGCAGGAAGCGTTCCTGGCGGTTCTCCGCATGGATGAGGTATGACCATCGTAACGGTCCGGGTTCTCATCGCCGGCGGCTTCTTTATGATGCTGCTCTGTCTGCGACTGGAGGCGGGCCGTTTCGGCGCGGCCGAGTACGACGAGCCGCGGCAGCGGGACGGCCTCTGGACGCGGCTCTCCTGGTATGTAATCGGCCTGGCCTTGATCGCGGCCCTCTACTTCATTCACCCGCAGCCGCACGACGTCCTGTACCTGCTGATCGGTCGCCGGCCGGACGTGGTCGTCCTCGGCGCGATCCTGGCGCTGCTCGGTCTCGCCCAGGCCGCGGCCTTCGCCTGGCTCCGCTACGGGTATTTTCGGTTGCCGCCGGCGCGGGCCTATCCCGACGCTGCGCTCAACTCCGTCTTCACGGCCGTCATCGATGAGGCTGCTTTCCGCGGCGCGCTCCTGGGAACGCTCATCGCGATCGGGCTGCCCGATGGGCTGGGGATTCTCACAGCGACGCTCGCGTACGTGCTGGTAACGCGGTCGGCCTCTCCCGGCAGGCACCCGTTCATGCTGCTCCAGGCGGTAGACGTCGGCCTTGTCTGCGGCTGGGTCACGCTCGCGACCGGTGGCATCGGCGCGGCGATCATCGGCCATGCCGTCGCCTCGTTCGCGCTGTTCGTGTGCACCGGCCATCCCGGACAGGTCCCCCTTGCCGGGTGGGAGCCGGAAGAGCTCGCTCGTCGGAGCCTGCCCGAGGGCTGGCAGGATGCTCGCCGGCCGCTCTCTCCAGACCGCGGCGCCGAGCCCGCGGATGCCGCGCCGCGGACCGCGGTCTCGGGTTTTGTCGAGCGCGCCGAGCGACTGGCTGCGGCGCGGCGCTCGAGCGGCATTCCGGCCCGCCTCCGCGCTCTGGTCGGCGCTCCCGAAAGTCGGGTCGAGCGGCACGGGCGCTGATCCCAACCGGGGGCCGGCGCGACCCGGCTACGCTCTGCCGGTGAGCCAGCCGATGCCGCCGGTCGCCCTGTATCTCCACCTGCCATTCTGCGTTGCCCGCTGCCCCTACTGCGACTTCGTCGTCTATGCCGGCGGCGATGCCAGGGGTCCGCGAGCCCGGACCGATCGCCTGTACGAGGCCGTCGGTCGGGAACTGGAACTGCGGGCCGATGCCCTCGACGACCGGTTCGGACTGCCCCAGCCGGCCCCGGCCGCTGGTTCGGCCCCGGCCGATGCCGACGCCACGGCCGCTGGTTCGGCCCCGGCCGCCGGTTCTGCCCCGGCCGCTGCCGACGCCACGGCCCTGGCCGCTGGCCCAGCCCCGGCCGCTGGCCCGGCCACAGCCGACGCCACGGCCGCTGGTTCGGCCCCGGCCGCCGGTTCTGCCCCGGCCGCTGCCGACGCCACGGCCCTGCGCTTCAGGCCGCCGCTTCAGAGCGTCTACGTCGGCGGCGGCACCCCGTCGCTCGTCCCGGCGGAGAGGCTCGAACGGCTGATGGCGATCGTTCGGGCCCGCTTCGGCGTCGCCTCCGGAGCAGAGGTGACGCTCGAGGCGAACCCGGGTCCCGACGAACGCGGCGACCTGGCTGCGTTCCACCGCGCCGGGGTGACGCGCATCTCGTTCGGAGCCCAGAGCATGGACGCCGTCGAGCTGCGACGCCTTGGCCGGCGCCACTCCCCGGAGGACGTGGGCACGTCCGTTGCTGCGGCCCGGGCAGCCGGCATCGGGTCGGTCAGCCTGGACCTTCTGTATGACGTGCCGGGGGGTTCGGTCGCCGCCTGGGAGGCGACTCTGCGGGCGGCGCTGGCGCTCGCGCCGGATCATCTCTCGCTCTACGCGCTGACCCTCGACGACCCGGACGCCGAGGGCCTGACGGGCCGCGATGGCGACCACCTGCCGACACCGCAGGGGGCGCGGCGCTGGCGCGAGCGGGCCCGCCTCGATCAGGACGACGATCGCGCCGCCGACCAGTACCGAAGCGCGACCGATCTGCTCGCAGCCGGCGGTTGGCACGCCTATGAGATCTCCAACTGGGCCCGCCCCGGCCACGAGAGTCGCCACAACCTGGCTTACTGGGAGCGGCGGCCATACGAGGCCGTCGGTCCCGGCGCGCACGCCTTCGACGGGGTCACGAGGCGTTGGAATGCCGCGGCCATGGAGCCGTACCTGGCCGCGCTGGCGCCGGCCGGCGGCGCCGCAACGGAGCCAGCGGGAGGTCTCGAGACCCTCAACGACGAGATTGTGGCCTCCGAACGGCTCATCCTGGCTCTGCGCCTGGACAGGGGTGTTCCGGCGGCATGGGCGGAGCGGGGTCCGCTGGCCGATGCGCGAGGCTGGGCGGAGTCGGCCGGCCTCCTGGAAGCGGTCGACATCGATGGCGAGCCCCGCCTGCGACTGACGGTCCGCGGCCGTCTGTTGAGCAACGAGCTGTTTCGACGGTTGGTCTAGGCTCGTTGGCCGTGCCGAACTCCCCGGCAGCTCCTCGAGGCCTTCTTCGGCAAGTGCCCGCAGGGTGAATCACAGCGGAAAGGATGTGCCAGACGCCGCGGTAGTTCGAACAAGACGCGCTCCTCCGCGTATCGTGCTAACGCGTGCAAGTGACAATACACCCACGCCGCGGTTGACAACCCAACCCGTGTAGGCTAGCGTCGAACCTGTGACGGAGCATCGGCTGCGCTCGCCCAGAAGGGTGCGCCCAGTACGATGTTGTTTGAGGACGGTCGCGCCCACGACGTCCCGCCCACCGGATCGCGTCGTGGCGCCCCTTGCGGAGGATGTAACGGACGAATGACGCATCGGGCGATAACAGTGGTCTGCTTTAGCGCCGCCATACTGACTTGGTGACGAGCCCCCTCGCACAACGCTGGCCGAACCTGGCCGCCGGGTCGGGATCGGCCTGGCGGCGGACCTTGGTTCCTCGCGATGCCGATCGGCCTGTCCGGAGCCCGGCCCAGCCGGCGCAAGAGCACACTTCATTCGACCCGACGAGCCTCCCCTTCTTGGGCGAACCCGCCCGGGTCCGTTCCGGATGCCTGCCACGCGGGCACCGGGCTTCGAGCGACAAGTTCTCAACACGACACAGGCAAGGAGGTGAACTGGCCCAACAGCGCACAGCGTGAACAAGGCTGTTCGGCCCGGGCTCGTTGCATGACCCGGCAACGGCCGCTCGATGCGCCACGGGGTTCTATGGCGCAGGAGGAGAAGACTTCATGAGATCCGGTTCCAAGTTTCTCGCCGCGATAGCAATGACGGCGCTCGTGGTCGGCGCGTGCAGCAGCAGCGCGACGCCCTCCCCGACCGTGGCCCCGCCCCCGGTGACCCCGGCCCCGACCACGGCCGTGACCCCGGCCCCGACCACGGCCGTGACCCCGGCCCCCAGCGCTGCCGGGCTCAGCGTCAGCTCGTTTGACGCCGCCTTCAGCGCGATGGCTCAGCTGACCAGCATCACCTCCGCCGGTAGCGGCATGGTCGGCGTGATCCTGCCCGACGTGACCACGTCGGCCCGGTACACCAGCTATGACCTGCCGTACCTGACCCAGGCATTCACGGGGGCCGGCTACACCAGCAGCCAGTTCAAGATCGACAACGCTTCGGGCACTACCACCACCGAGGTGGCAATCGCCCAGGCCGACATCTCCGCTGGCGCCAAGGTCCTTCTCGTGGACCCGCTTGACGGACCGACCGGCCTCGCGATCCAGTCCCTGGCCGCGGCCGCCGGGATCCCGTACATCAGCTACGACCGGGCCACGTTCCAGGGCACGACCACCTACTACGTCAGCTTTGACAACGTCCAGGTCGGCAAGCTGATCGGCCAGGGCTTCATGGACTGCGTCACGTCATGGAGCGTTGCCAGCCCTCAGGTCTTCGAGCTGGACGGCGGCAAGGACACTGACCCGAACGCCATCTCGTTCGCTGCTGGCTACAACAACGTGGTCTGGGGCACTGCCCTGACAAACACCGGGCAGATCGCCAACGGCACGACCAACAGCGCCGGCATGACCCTCGTCGGCGACCAGATCGCCCCCGGATGGGACAACACTAAGGGCCAGACCATCTTCCAGACGGCCTTCACGGCCAACCCGAAGATCAACGCCACGATTGAGGCCAACGACGGGCTTGCTAACTCCGTGATCACCGTCCTCAAGGGCGCCGGCGTCAAGCCCAAGACGATCCCGACGACCGGCCAGGACGCCACCCTCCAGGGCATGGAAAGCATCCTCCAGGGCTACCAGTGCGGTTCGGTCTACAAGCCGATCTACCTCGAGGCCCAGGCAGCTGTCGCGCTGGCCACCTACCTGCGCGCCGGCCAGACGCCGCCCGCCGCCCTCGTCAACGGCACGACCACCAACCCGTCCACGACGGGCGCTGCGAGTGAGCCGGCCGTTCTCCTGACCCCGTACTGGGTCAACGCCACGAACATGGAGTCGACGGTCATCAAGGACAAGTTTGTCAGCGTGACGGACCTGTGCAACGCAGTCGGCGCCGCCGTCTGCACGGCCGCCGGTATCTCGTAACCGGTAGTCCACCGCGAGGGCGCATGCGCCCAAAGCGAATCGAGTCATCGCGACCCAGCCGTGTCGCACCCGCGTCTGGGGGTGCGACACGGCATTTAACTGGACCGACGGACGTGGGGCCAAGTAAGCTAGCGAAACCGATTTCGCACCGCCAGGTCGATGGGAATCGCGAACCGCGACGTTGCGCTGACCTGGCCGCCACGCGAGCGCAGATGGAGTCGAGGCGATGTCATTGACTCAGATGGACGAACCCGCCGGGGATCTTCCGGCCACTGGGGGACAGGCACTCGCGAACGCGGCGGCAGGCGCGGAGCCCCTGCTCAGGCT
>JBEKVD010000059.1:0-16988 GCA_049514315.1 Candidatus Limnocylindrales bacterium
TCCAGCCGATCTACTCCGGGCCTCGGATGCGACAGGGATAGCCTTCGTCGAGCTGCTCGAGTCCATCTGGGGGATCAAGGGCTCCAGGCTCGCCGATGAGCTCGGGCGGCTCGGAGTCGGCGCCAGCGGCGAGGGTGCCTTCGATCGCCTCACCGACGCGCAGCGCCGCGAAGTCGCTGACTTTGCCGACTTTCTCGCCTCGCGCGGGGGGCATCGGGTTCGCTCTCATCGATGATCGGCCGCCCCAGGCCGACCCGCGGGCAACGCGTATTCGCACCACGCCGATCTCAGGGCCCCTCTGTGAGTGTAGAAAGTGCAGAAAGTGCCGCCATTCGAGGGCGCCCGGGGAGCCGCGGAACGTGGCCGGATGACCAGGAGGGGACCCTCGAGGTTCCGGTACCAGGTGGCTTCCGGCATTGCGGAGGGCTAGCCCTCCGACCCCCCGAAACGCGCTGTTTAGACAGCGTTAATGGGCCAAGAGGGCTCGGGGAAGGTCGGGAAAGGGGCGGCACGGCTCTGCTTGGGAAGCAGACACTCTGCCAGCTGAGTTACTCCCGCTCGAAGCAGAGAGAGTTATAGCAGATCGAGGTTCCGGAGCGGTAGGGTCGGACGCTGGCTCGGAGCTCCGCGACCCTGGCGGCCCTGCGAAGGACTCGAGCGTGCCCGGTGAACAGACGTCGCCGGTCGGAGACCGCCTCGTTGGTCGGGACGCCTGCGGCGGCCCCCTCACCGGCTCGCTCAGCGTCGTCCGCCATCGGCTTTGGTCACAGCGCGGAGCCCGACCCGAGCCGATGCTAGCAGGCTCTCCTTATCTCAGGCTTATCTCACCCTTATCTCGGACTCGTCGTCTGCGCCCTAGACTGTCGGCCGACGGCCGCTTCCTCCTCCTCCGAGTGGTCGCCTCCTCTTCGTCCCCGTCGCCCTCCCACCCTTTGGGCGGCGGGGGCTCCACTTTGTGATCGCCCTTCGCTACACGCCGATCGCTGTGGCCACCTCGCGCCAGGCCCGATCCTCCTGACCCTCGAGGCGACGCAGGTAGACGGTCGTCACAGCAAGGCTGGAGTGGTCGAGGAACGCGCTGACGTCCTCGATCGACTCGCCGGCATCACGTCGCAACTTGGCCGCCGTGTGCCGCAGCACGTGGATGCCTGTCGGAGCCAGACCGGCGGCCCGCAGGTAGCGGCGGAAGCGGGCGTAGAACGTCCCACTCGTGACCCCCGTCGGTCGAGCTGCCGCCTGCCAGAGCGACTCGGCCTGAGGCATCGCCGCCAGCTCCTTGCCGGCGTCAGCCAGGCTGGCACAGATCGCCTCGTAGGCAGGGCGTGGGAGTTCGCGCCGACCACGCTTGCCACCTTTGCCTCGGTAGGAGTAGAAGCAGATCTCGCCCTCGATGCTGAGATCCCCTGCCCGAAGACCGATGACCTCGGCCCGACGCCTGCCGGTCAGAACGAGGGTCAGCAGGATGGCCCGGTCACGTCGTCCGGCGACGGTGTCTGGAACAACCGCGAGGAGTCGGCGCACCTCGTCGGCGCTGTAGCCACGGGCAGCCGACGGGATGCTCCTGGGACGCTCGACGGCATCGGTCGGGTTCGAGACGACCAGGCCCATCCTGATCAAGAAGCGATAGAACGAGCTCAGGCAGGCAATCCGGGCACCGACCGTGGTGGCCGAGGGCGTCCTTCCCGACTTCCCGATGCCGTGGACCCAGGCTAGGACTTCGGCTGGCTTCACCCTCTCGGGCGTCTTGCCCAAGTCGGCGAAGAACGGCCACAGCATCCGGGAGTAGGACTCGACGGTGCGCCGGGAACCGGAGCGGTTCCCCTTCTCGACGAGGAAGGCGTAGAGGGCCCCGTCCCAGGCGGAGGGGTCTCCGCTGGAGAGGGCGGGTAAGGGTTGAGCGGTCATGCTGGGCGTCCTCGGGTGCGAGTTGGTCGCTTACATCACTCACTCGACTGGCCGCAGAAAGCAACACGATCCGAGGATCGTCTGGCGTGCCCGGGCCAGGCATTCGACTTTGGCGATGGGTCCAGGCAGAGTCCCGGGGCGTCAATCGCGCCGTCTCTTCCAGCCTTTGCCCCACACTCTGTTCCACCGGGAGCACCTGCCGTCGCCTTAGCTTCCTCGACTTCCCCACGTAGTCCGCAGACGCGACGCCGTCACTCCAGGGTGCCGGCATCGATCCCATCAGGCACCGCACCTGCTGAAGGTCCGATAGGGCTGACATGAGAACGCCGCAATCGGCCATAGGGGAGCCCTGGAGGTGCGTCTTGGTGATCACGACGCCAAGGACGGCCACCGGATTGCCGATGTCGAGCAATCGGAACCGAACGGGCCTGCCCGCGTAGTAGGGAAGCCCATCAACCACGGACACCGAACCGTAGCCCATCGCTTCCGACGCTAGTAGGGCCACCCTGGGCAATATCCATAGCTCGACGGCATACGCCACGACGCCACGCTCCCACGGCTCCCCGTCGCTGTAGATGTCCGACTGGGCGAACACCTCGACTCGCCGTCCTCTCTTGGCCTCCGGATACCGCGCCAATCCCCATACCGTCACGCCGAACGATGGTCCACTTCGCGGCGGATCCCAGATCGGACGCGTCTTGTAGCCCAGCCCTCGTGGCTCCTTCGTCACCGGGTCTGTACCCGAGAGCACCCCCAGCTCGCCAAGCCGTGAGAATTGGACGAAACCCGACCCGTGGAATGACATCTTCACGGGGTGATCCGACCGGTACTCTGCCAGCAGGTCCGACCGATGTACGAGTAGCTCGCCTCGGAACGAATAGTTGACCGCCATCTCCATCAGTAGCCAGCCGGGAAAGGGACGAGGCGCCAGAAGAGGGATCACCACGAATCCGCCGTCTGCCTGGCCCACGATCTTCGCGACAGACCGTTCTCCCTTTGGTCCGTCCACGCACACGTAAACCGCTGTCACCGCCAGCCCCACATCCTGCAGCAGCCCGGGCGCCCTCGTCGGAAGCCAGTATGAGACTGGCGAGGGAACCGGTGGCGTCGCGGGCTGCTCACAACCCTCGTTCCGCTGTCGTGGAGCAGCAACACGATGACCAAATCGCGTCGACAACGCTTGCCCTTTGGCCCTTGCTCGGTGGACACGGCGAAGGCGAATATCGAGCGGGCCGAACGTCGAGCGGGATTGGAGAGCTACATCCGCAAGGGGCTCGGCCGGCGGGATCAGCCTTGGCCCTGGGAGAAGCGCAGGTTCTGAACTGGGGTCGCCCGACAGGTCCTGAGCGGAACGTGGTCTGGAGGCGGGGCAATGGCGCAAGCACTTCGAGTGGAACTCGAAACACAGGCCACGCTTCACGAGTACGACGCGCTACGTGCGGAGCTCATGAGCCTGCAGCAGAGAACCCATCAGTTCCTGGGGGTGACCATTGGCGGCGCGGGCGCCGTGCTCTCAGCTGGCGTCGTTGTTAAGTCCGACAACGCATCACTTGAGGTGCTCCTCCTTGGAGCCGCAGCCCTGCTCGGGCTCGTTGTGATCACGTTCCTGGGCCATATGAACAAGCAGATGGAGATAGGTCTCTATTTGCACAAACAGGCAATCAGGCTTAGACGGACGCTGCAGGACTTCGACGACACATACCTTGACGCGTCTGGGCTGCTAGCTTGGGAGGTGCGCTACGGGGTGTATCTCTCCCTGTCGCGCAAGATCCCATTCAAGTCGCTCTGGCTCGCCGATGCCATGCAGCGCTTCGAGCTGGCCGTCCTCGCATGCATCCCTCTCGCTCTCATGGGAGCCGGATGTGTTCTCTACTTCGGTTATGGGCCAAGGACGGATGCCGCATGGGCACTGGTCCTCATAGACGGAGCCGTCTTCTGGGTCGCTTTGGCGGCGACGGTTCTGAGCCTGTACTTGGGTGCAAAGCGGGCCGGCGAGGGCCGGCGCGACACCGTCAGGGCGCAGATCGCCGAGTGGGACGGTGGGCCCTGGGTTGGCGTGGACAGGCTGGCCGACCGAGCGACCGGTGCGGATGGAGCCAAGTTCGTCGCGCTCTGGGCTAAGGATCAAGCCCCACCTGCCAGGTTCGAGCTGCCGGGGGGTGCTTATGTGGGCCACGGCAAGACGGCGGACGGTCGGATTTGGCGTTTCGTGTGGATGGCTGACGAGGAGCAGGGTTGCGCAACCTGACCGGCTATTCCCAGTGGCGCGCCGGTGATCATCGGGCTGAGTTCTGAGCGCCACGATCGCGGCATCGTCGCGGGTGACCTCGCCACCGGATCAGGCCAGTCAAACGGGCACCTGATGACCACCAACGACCCAAGCCAACGACCCTAGCAATGCCTACCATTCCCTACCCTTGCTGGGAACCGCGGCATTGGAAGGCGGTCTGGGCGTGGATCGCCTCGCGACAGGATCGGTTGGTTGAAGAACCATGGGACCAGAGCTGCCGCTTGTCGTGCGCCTTCACTAGTTCGGGCCGGTCGGTTACGCCAGGGTGCGCATCGAGGTCGGGCGTTCTGCTAGCCTGACGCCGTGGACAACCTCCAGTTCGTCGCGTCCCTCGTGTCGAGCCTCGTCTGGCCCGTGACGGTGGTCGTCGTCGCCCTCGTCTTTCGGGGACAGATCGGCGGTCTGATAGGCCGCTTGCAGCACTTGAAAGCTGGTCCCGTCGAGGCTTGGGCGAGGGCGGTCACCAAAGTCGGCGTCGCTCTCGCCACGAATCCGCCCGCGGTCGCGAAGACGGGCGGTCGCAAATCGATGCCAGAGCCGTTAGCCGACATTGGGAAACAAGAACCCGCGGGCCGTGAACCAGTCGTTCACGAGTTTTCGCTGAAGGCAGAGTCACTAGACGTCGGAGAACGCATACCCCTCTCTGCCGCTGTGACCGCCGTCCAAGAGTCGTTGACGGAGAGGTTCGCCGACATGGCGGATCGCGAACCGGCGGCCGCTGTGACAGTTGCTTGGGTGGAGGTGGACAAGGTCCTGCGGCAGAAGGTGGAGGAGGCTGGGCTGCGCGAGCCGCCGCGAACAGGCGAGTACACGGATCTTATTGCGGTACAGATTGCGCTCGATGGCGGCGTGATCAACGGGCAGACGGCTACGGCAATTCGTGGTCTTGTGACCCTTCGGAACCTCGCCGCGCACGGTAGCGCGGACGACCTCGATCCAGGGAAGGCGTTCGACTTCCTTACGCTGGCCGACGCGGTGATCTTCGCCATCGAGGCAGGGGAGCCAAGGCGCGCCCACTGAGCCCTTGAACCACGCGGATCGGCGGATACGCCCCAACACCATGGCTTGATCGTGCTATGCGATGCGCCCGGCGCAGGTCTGCGAGCAGACCGGGCTGGAAGGCTGAACGACGGGGCGTCCCTACGCGCGTGTAGGCCGCAAACGAGGTAAGACCTGCTGGTATCGTGAGGAAGCATGGCTGATCCGGTCGGGCTAAACGAACGATTGCGACTGAGGCGGTGGCTCGCCGCCGTTGGGCTGACGACCACGGCTGAGGACGCCGCGCGCGTCGACACGGCCGAGACCAACGCCATCGCCCTGCTCGGCGCCCACGCCGCTTGCGAGGCTCTTCTCGGACTGCTCGCGGGCGTGCGTCGTCACAGACCGGGCGACGAGGTGGCGTTTGGTCGACTCGTGGAGTCGGCGGCGGCGAAGGTGACGCTCGGCCCCGGTCTCGCGGACGACCTCGATGCGATGCACCGTATTCGGAACGACTTCGTGCACGCGTCGAACACAGTCGCCGCGGATGAGGCGGCGCGGGCCGTGTCCAACGCGCGACGCCTGATGGAACTCGTACCCGCGAGCCTCGGCGCGTCCTGGAACCTCCCAGCTGGCGCCGGGCTCGGTACGGCGGTCGCCAAGGTCATCGACGTCGAGGTGGTCGGGATGTGGCTTCGACACGCCGACCAGATGTTGCGAGAGGGTCGTCCGCAGCTCGCAGCTGACGGGCTTGCACGAGCGTTGCATCGCGCTCTGCACAGAACGGACCCGGGGCTGCTTAACGACGCGGCCGCGGCCCAAATGCGCCGGAACCAACTACACAGGGCGTCCGTTCTCGGAATGGACTACGAGGCCGAGGCGACACAGTCACAGATCGACGGGCTGTATCGGTGGGTCCTCCCGCTGGCGCTTGGCATCTCACCCGTCGCCTACCAGCGCCTGCTCGACGTTATCGGTACGGTCCCCGACCTCGACATGCCGACGTCCGTGTACCGCCCGCGCGGGGTGGTCGTGAGCGACGACGATGCGCGACGGGCTACCTCACAGACGGCAGAGATCATCTTTCGACTCTGGGCGATGGGAAGCCTCCGGGCGTGGGCCGACGACGCCAACATCGTAGAGCTGGCGCGTCCGTTCCTCGCCAATCCATCTGGACTTGCCGCGGGAGAAGCTCCGCCGGCCAGCGGCAACGAACCACAAATCTACGGACAATAGGCCGCCCGTAACGTCGCGATCGCGAGAGGCTTTCTAGGCGCTGATCGTCTTGTCACGTCATGCATGCACACGATGACCTGAGTCGGCGCGTGCCCGGCCTCTCACTCCTATTGGGCATACAGCTTGAACGCGATGTCATCGTGGAAGTCCGGCAGCGGGATGGTGATCGTGTTGCCCTTGCGGGTAACCGAGGTCGAACTCAGGATCGTCGTTCCGGTCCTGGTGTCGTAGAAGTCCACCCGCCAGCTCGTAGCCGTTCCGGGCACGGTGATGGTCACGCTCTGCTTCGAGACGACCGGCTTCATGCCCCAGTTCGGCGGTTCGCTGCTCGCGTCACGGAACCAGCCGAGGACCGACTTGCCGTTGCCGACTGCCGCACCCCAGACGCCCGATGAAGAGGACGACGTCAGCGGCCCGAAGCCGGAGAAGTCGACGTCGCTGGCGAACTTGGCCACAGGCAGCTCCGTCGTGGCGTACGTCTGCATGAAAGCCATTGCGTCAGCGGTGGTGGGCGCGCCGTAGATCGAATACCCGTCCTCGGTCCAAAGGGCGCGGCCATTCATGGCCCCCGATACCAGGCCCGCCCAGGTGGCGTGTTCTATCCCGACCGGTGCGTTCTTGTTGAAGGTCGTTGACCACAGGCCCGATTCGCCGATCATGACGGGCTTCTTGTACGTCGCCAGGTAGCTGTGGACCTCCGAAACGAGCTCCCGATCAAGGGTGTCGCTGTAGGGGTGGATCTCGATGAAGTCCAGCGAGGCAAGGTGATAGTAGTCGGCCCATTGGTCGGTGGGTGCATAGACGCCGGCCAGAGAGAGGGTAACCGGGCGATGTTGCGGATCGGCAGCGTGGACGACGGCCATGGCCTTGTTCGTGAAATCCACGCCGGTAGCCTCATCTACGCCGCCTTTGGCATCGATGTGGCCGGCCGGGCCGGAGGCGATGTTGATCTCGGAGAAGATCTCCCAGGCAGCGATGTTCTGCCGGCCCTGCCAGCGCTCGACAAGGGTCCTGACCCAATCGAGCCAGTGGTTCTGCGTGTCCGAACCCGATATGAACAGCTCCCCCGGCGAGCTGACGGGCCCGCCGTTGGCCGAATTCAACGGGTTGTACTTCCAATTGGCGTTGTCCCAATCCGGGGTGCCGTCGTTCCAATCCGCCCAGACTCCGAACACGGGAATGACATAGATCCCGTCCGCCTGGGCCTGGTCGAAGAAGCGGTCCCAGTCCTCGGCCCATTGCTCATCCACCGACCAGTCGGGGTTGATCCATGGATCTCCCAACCAGCCGGCGATGATATGGACGCGGATGATCCTGGTGCCACCCTGACGGGCCCAACCCAGGACGGCATCGAAGTCCGCCTGGGTCTTGCCGGTGGGGTTCCTCGAGAGAACGAAGCTCTGTTGCCCGTCCAGGCTGAAGTACGAGTTACCCGCCTGTAGGGTGAGCACCGGGAAGGGAGTCGACGTTGCCGTTGGAGATGCGGCCGGGGAGAGGGTGACGGCCGCCGTACCGGTCGGTGCGACCGAAGGCGTGGCCGTCGATGTTGGCGGCGGCGGCGACTGCGGTGCGCAGCCCGAGAGGACCACGCAAAGACCGATCACCAAAGCGGGAAACTTGCCCAGCGCGTTCCTGCCCCTTCCCACGGCGCCCTCCTGGAACCTGGGGTTGTCCTCGCCAGCTGCCGTTCGGAAGTCTGGGCCTGAGCAACCCCCGCATCCCGACCAAGTTATCACCGCCTACCAGTAAGCCAGGTCGACACCGTGAGCATCCCAGCGTCTGAACCGGTCCGGGCAGGCACGGAGCGAGCACAACCCCCTTAGTAATGCTGAACACGATGCGCAAGCCGGGCTGGATAGTGGCGAGCCATCCGCCTCGCGACCCAACCATCGCACGCTCGCGATGGCCGGCTCAATCTGACGCACGGTTAGTGTTTGCCTCGCGATGTCCTGGCCGATCAGCCTTAGTGTTCCACCAAGATCACGACCACGGCCACGATCACGACCACGGCTACCACGAAGGTGCCCACCGAAAGGCTGAGCCGCGCAGCCGTGGTTGGAGGGCCGATCCCGCCGAGGGTGTTTGGGGCGTTCTGATCGTGGAGCACGTTGATAGGCGGCCCGACTTGGGCCTGGTTCTGCGTCGGTTTGGCCATGGCTGCCTCGGTGCGCCTGTGGCGGCCAAGGCATCCGTCGTAGTCGGGGCCCTCAAGGCCACCGCGGGGAGGCGCTCTGGCCGCTGCTCTTCATTCATTCTAGGCTCGGTGTGGCGCGGCCGCGAGGATGGACCAGCGGACACGCAGTCCAGCCTAAGGGCATCATCGTCACGACGCACGCATCGTGGGGATCGTTCCATCGTGTGGCTTGCTGCGCGCGACTCGCGGCAATGCTTCGAGCGGAGATCTGGGAGCGAGCGACGAATCCACCCGTACTAGAATGCTTGCATGGTCCTTCTCGACGCCTACGCAGCCGACTGCCGAGTGCACGGCCAGGTCGAACTCGGCGATGGTCGCTTGTCCGACGAGCTCGATCGCACCCCAGAGCTGCTCATTCGAGAGGCCCGACTCGAGAGCCTTTCCGACGGCCACGTCGTCGCGATGCCCGAGCTCACGATCGAGTGCGACGAGCTCTGCGCGGTGGTCGCGAGCGGGTCGCGGGGCGATTTAGCGCGCCGGCTGCACACCCGGACAACCCGCGTCGAGGTCGGGGTCGGGCCCTATCGGGTCGAGGGAATGGCGCACGGCACGCCGGCGTCCGAACCGCTCGGTTTGGCCCTGCGGCGTGCGGCGTGGGTGCCACTGACCGAGGCGGCCATCATGTATCGCCGGGGCGCAGGTGACGTCCGCGAGGAAGTAGAGACGCTCCTCGTCAATCGCCACCTGATTCGCACCTTCCGACCGGCGGAAGAGGCCGGCCTCGACTCTACTCGGAGGCCTCCCGAGCGCCAAAGGCGGTGGTAGGCGGTGCGATCGACTCGACGGTGACGTCGCGCGAAGGGGCTCGCCCAAGACGCGAAGAGGCGGACCCTGCGACGCCCTCAAAGCCGACTGAGTGATCGCCGGTCGTCCGACCGAGGCTCCCGATGGGTCCCGCGGGCGCATCGGAAGAGGTCGAACGCGACTATGTTCGCATCGTCGCCGTGGCTCGGCGGCCCTCATTGCGTGAGCTCGACGCACGAAACGCGTCCTTCAGCTCGTCGACATCGAGGAGCATGCCGACAACGGCGGCTGCTATCGCAGTCGGCTGTTCGCGGCGGCCTGCGACGAACTCGGCCTGGGCCACCGTCGAACCAGGCCCTATCATCCCCAGACCAACGGCAAGGCCGAGCGGATGATCCGGACCCTCATCTCGGAGTGGTCATGGTGACGGACCACTCAGATGTCGTTCCGTCGTGCGTGCCGCAGTCGCTGAACGCACCACCATGCATAGCGGAAGGCAGATAGTCACTGAGCGGGATGGCCGGCCCATTCGGACTCCGGTCGGACCACCCGACGATTGGGCCGGCGCGACGGTAACCGGCGAGCCGGCGGAGGAGTGAATAGATGTGCCTCAACTGCGGCTGCATGGCCGCGCACGACGACATGGGCATGCCCGAGGAGAACATCACCTACGAAGACATCAAACGGGCCGCGGACGCCAACGGCATGACGGTCGAGGAGACACTGGCGATGATCGCGCGGACGGCCGAGGAGGATCGGCGCGACCATCCGCAGGAGTACGCCACGAACAAGTAAGCCGGCTCCAGGACCTCGCTCCCCAAGCATGGCCTTCGGCAGTGCGGCCAGCGCCGTTTAGCGCCGGGCGGCAGGCCCTGATCTCAGCCCGAGGCGTCGGTCGGACCACTGACTCGACCGTTCGTTTGGAGCCCGAGCAATTGCCCTTCTCGACCAGGAAGGCGTAGAGAGCCTGCTCCCAGGCTGATGGGTCGCCGCTGGCCAGGGCGGGGAGAGCTTGAGCGGTCATCGTGGCGTCCTTCGGCTGCGAGTTGGACGCTCACATGCATCACTCACCGGGCCGGCGAAAGCAACACCATCGCGTGAGCGTGCGCCCTCAGCGTCGACCCAACGTGAGGGACCGCACTCGCCGGGTTAGTCCCCTGGAGGGTTTCATCCGGGGCTCGCTGTTCTCCGCGACGGCGAGCCTCAGCGATGGATCTCCGCTGTCGGCCGCGCGCCCCGACCCGACCTGGGCGGGGTTGGAAGCCTTCGTCCGAGCCAATTCCTTTCTGTCCCCAATAGCGACCTCGACCGCGAAGACTGGCCCGGTCTTCCGCGCGACGAGGTCAGCCATCGCATCCCGCTCGAGGGGTCGCGAGAAGAGGTAGCCCTGGCCGAGGGCGCAACCCAGCTCCTGTAGCCGCCGAAGCTCGGTCGGCGTTTCGATCCCTTCGGCTACGGTGGTCAGGCCGAGCGCACGCCCGATCTCGACGACCGCATGGACGACACCGGCCCCGCGACGCGGATCGTCCAGCGGGGTCACGAACGAGCGGTCGATCTTGATATCGGTAACGGGGAAACGCTCCAGGTAGGCCAGCGAGCTGTATCCGGTCCCAAAGTCGTCGATAGCAATATGAACGCCCAGGCCCCGGATGGCATGTAGTTGTTCGAGCAAGGCGAAGCTGTTTTGCATCAGGAGGCTCTCGGTGAGCTCGAGAGTTACCCAGCTCGGGGCCGCACCCGCGTGAGCCAGAGCCGCCTGAAGGGTCCAGGCGAACCGTGGGTCGGCGAGCTGATGGACCGAAACGTTGATCGACACGCGGAGCACCCGGCCGGGGGACAGCTGAGCCCATCGGGCGGCTTCGGCGCACGCGGTTTGAAGGACCCACGTACCGATCTCATCGATCCGCCCCGTCTGCTCGGCGACGGGGATGAAGACGCTGGGGGCGATCCGTCCATGAGTCGGATGGTCCCACCGAATGAGGGCCTCCGCTCCCACGAGCTCGCCGGTCCGCAGGTCGACGATCGGCTGGTAGTGCAGAACGAACTCAGCCTGGTCGATGGCTCGACGCAGATCCGCTTCGAGTTCGAACCGTGACTGAACCGCTTCCTGCATCGCCGGCTCGAAGACAACGATGCGATCACCGCCACTGTTCCGGGCGACCGACGCCGCTACTTCTGCCCTGCGCCGCAGGCTGCCCGCGTCGCTCTCGCTCGGCGCGGCCGTCGCAGCGCCAATGCTCGCGGTCAGACCGATCGGGTTGTCGGCAAGGTTGAGCCGCTCTCGGAGGGCGGCGAGGATGCGATCCGCCGTAGCCAGGCCATCCTCTGGGGTCGAGTGACCGTCGAACAGGACCCCGAACTCGTCCCCGCCGAGGCGGGCACAGGTGTCAGAGGCGCGGACCGAGGCCTGCAGGCGACGCGAGACCTCCTGGAGGACCAAGTCGCCCACGTCGTGCCCGAGGCTCTCGTTTATGCGCTTGAAGCCGTCCAGCTTGACCGAAAGGACGGTCGTGTGCCGGTGGGCGCGGGCTGCCCTCGCAAGCGCATGGCCCACCCGGTCGTGGAAAAGGGTGCGGTTCGGGAGGTCGGTCAGAAGGTCGTGCAGGGAGATCTGAGCGAGCTGTCGCTCGAGCGTCTTGCGTTCCTGGACGTCGCGCGTGGTAAGAACGATCTGCCCAACGGAGGGGTCGTCCAGGCGGTTGGCGGCGATAGTCTCAACCTGACGCCAGACGCCGCTAGCATCCCATAGACGCCACTCGACTGGCTGGGTAACGGATCGCCCGGCCGCCACATCCGCGATGAAAGCCGCGATTCGCTTCGCGTCGTCGGCGTGGACCAGCCGCGAGATCGGGTGGCCCACCAACTTGGAACTATCAACCCCGAGAACGCGCCCGACTACCGGCGTGGCGTCGGTCACGACGCCGTCACGATCGACGAGCACGACGGCATCGGAGCTGTTCGCGGTCAGCGCCCTGAATCGTTCCTCCGACTCCCGCCGTGCCTGCTCCGTGAGCAGACGGCCGTTGTCACGCAGCACGAGTTCCTGGCGGATCAGCACCAGCGCCGTCAGCGCGACAGCCCCGTAGAGCACCTCGATGAGCTCACCCGTGACCCTGCCCAGGGCGAGCGCGATGACGACCCAGTAGCCGGCCGCGAGCGCGACATATGGCAGGCCAGGGAGCCAGCGGATAAGTGCCTTCCCGCGGGCCTCCGCCGACACGCCCGGGTGCGCCTGGAAGTATCCGGCGAGGACGATCAAGAGCGTCGAGCTGAGATAGATGACGTCGGGCCAGCGCACGAGGTCGAATGAGCCGGTGAGGTTCAACTGTCCGTAGCCGACGTCGCCCACGAACATGAGCCCGAGACCGCCGACCAGCGCGGTGAGCGCCCTGGCATCGATCTCCGGCGGGTGGCGTAGGGCGGTCGCGGCGACACCGAACAAGAGCACGAGGTCGCCGATCGGGTAGCCGAGTGCGAGCGCCGCGCTCAGGGGGTTCGGGTCCAGGGACTCGAGAACAGGTCGGAAGAGCGTGTGCCAGACGACGATGCCGCCGCCGACGACGACGATCAGCGAGTCGATCGTGAGCCGCAGTGTGTCGCGCCGGAATGACGATGCACGCTGAAACATCAAGAGGGCGGCGACGACGATCGGGTAGTAGGCGACGTAGGCGACGTCGGCTACCGACGGGGAGGTTGTGCTGACGCCACCGAGGTCCAACCAGGCCCATGCCCCGTCCCCCCCGGCGTAGACGAGCGTCGCGACGCCAAGGACGGCCCAGGCAAGGCGAATCCGCCGGACGTCGGTGTGCAGCGCCGCCCGAAGGACGAGCGCGGCAGCCAGCAGGTCAAGGGCGGTCTCGCTGAGGTCGGCAACAGCACGCTGTGCAGCAGAGCCCCCGAGGCCGAGTGCGAGCCACGCTACCGAGATGCCCCAGCCGCCGGCAGCGAGGGCCAAAAGGACTCGATCGAGCCCAACGCCACGGCCAAGTCGTCGGTCGTCCGAAGGGGAAGTGATAGCGTCGGGCGGCTGTGGTTGTTCTGCCGGCTCGACCAGCCGGCGCGTGTGGCTGTGAACAGCGGGGATCATACGCGATGCCGAGTCTCGGGGAGTGGTCTTGGACGAGGGACCGCGAGACCCCTCAACGATGTCCTTACCTCGGAAACCCGAACAGACGCCAAAAGTCCCCTTGGCTGGGCGTCTTCCTGAGAACTGCGCCAAGTATCGGGTCAGATGCGAGCCGGGGTCGCCGCCGACCCTGGCCATTCGGCGCGGACGCTCGATCCGTCGCGCCTATGGCTGCGCTGGTGACTCGACAGGCTCGCCGTTGAGGTGGGCGCTCGGCTCCCCGAATGCCATGCTTCCGGTCGGCCCCGGCCGTGACACGGATCGCACAGCGATTGGCCGATCCCCTCCACCGCCCTTCTTCCAGTGGGTTTCGGTGGCTGCCCTTAGGATTGAACGCCCCACCCTCGCGGGCTGGAAGCAACCCTAAGACCTGAGTGGTCGCCCCGAATCCGCGTCCCCCTGGTCCGTTCTCCGTCTCGCAGTGGCCGAACGGCCCCGAGGCGGATGAATCAATAGGCGACAGAAGGTACCCGCAAGTTCTGACCACTGGGGTCTGGTGCCGAGCTGGGGCCCTCAGGATCATGGACTCGATGCTACAAACCGCTGATCCATACAGCCTGCTGCAGGTGACCCCTGAGGCGGAGCCGGAGGTGATCCAGGCCGCGTACCTGGCCCTGGCGCTGAAGCATCACCCTGACACCGGCGGCTCCCAAGCGCAGATGGCGACGCTCAACGCTGCGTGGAAGACTCTGTCCGACAGTGGGGAGCGGGCACGCTACGATCAGCTTCGGAAACCAGCCGGTGCCCAGACGACGGAACCAGAGCGGTACGTGGTAGATCGGCGGGCCGATGCGACGACTCCACCGGCGTGGCCGAACTCGTCTCGTGCTCGCTCGGGCACCGTCCTCGACTTCGGCCGATATGCCGGATTCTCTCTCGGGGAGCTGGCCCGCAGCGATCCCGACTATCTCGAGTGGCTGGCGCGTACACCCTTCGGCCGCAGGCTCGAAAGTGAGATCAAGGCCATCCTGGTTACCTCTCGGCCTGCCCCTCGACCGGAGCCCCCTCGGTCGCGCCGCTGGTAGCCGCTCCGGGTAGCGAGCGGACGCCGCCGCGCGTTACACAGGGCAAGCTCGAAGCCCGCGAACAGCTCCACCTGGCCCAGGCAAGCCTCGCGCCCTCAGCGACCCGATGACCACGTCGCGACGGACACGGCACGCTCCCCGCGTCCCGGCCACGGATTGCCCGGCAGGTTTCGCGGTTCAGCCTGGCGGACGTGCAAGCGGACGTACTCAAGGGTCTGTACGAGTCGCTTATCGACCCGGAGCAACGGCACGACCTTGGCGAGTACTACACGCCCGACTGGCTCGCATCACGCGTTTGCGACGCTGCGATCACCGATCCGCTGCGGCCTCGCCCATTACTCGGCGAACACCTCGATAGGATGGCCCTCCGAGCCGCCGGCAACGACGACCCGATCTCGGCCCTTCGCCTTCGCGAGATACATCGCCGAGTCGGCGGCGAGGATCAGCTGCGCGGCCGAGGCTCCGTGCTCCGGATAAATGGCCACCCCGATTGACATCGTGGTAGTCGGGTACAGGCCGGTCGGCTCGTCGAGCGGCTGCGCCTTGATCCCCTCCCGCAGCGCCTCCGCACGGCGCTGGGTGTCATCCAGCGATGCCTTTGGCAGGATGACGACAAACTCCTCGCCGCCGTACCGGCAGACAACATCCTCGCCTCGGATGCCCGCTTCGAGGAATCGACCTACCCGCCGGAGCACCTCGTCGCCGGCGGCATGGCCGAAGGCATCGTTGAGTTGCTTGAAGTTGTCGAGGTCCACCAGGAGGACGCCGAGGCTGTAGCCCTCGCGGGCAGCCCGTCGGATCTCCCGGGCAAGCGACTCCTCCATGTACCTGCGGTTGAACAGACCTGTCAACGGGTCGCGCGCGGACTCCTCTCGGAGCGTGACCCGGAGGCGGATGTTGGCAAGTGCGAGGGCCACCTGCTTTCCCAGCGTCTGGACCAGGCGTTCCTGATCTGCCAGGAGGGCCGCTCGCGCCTTGCCTGCCACCCGGCGGCGGATCTGGACGTGGAGCAGACCCATCGTTTCGGTCTGGGCGACGAGCGGTTCGCAGAGTAGGCCGACCGCGATCGGCTCCTCGACATGCGGGCACTTGAGCTCCGGTCCCCCGTCATGAACCGCGTGCAGCCGGCCACGCCGCAGGGCCCAGCACTCGGTCGGGCTGAACACGCTCCGCGTCGGGGGTGGACTGCCCCACACGGCAACGGCTTCAGCCGCAGTGTCCGAGGACGCCAGGGAATACAGCGCACCGGCATCGCCCGCGAAGAGCGGCTCGGCGACCCCGGCGATCACCGCATACGCCTCGTCGAGCGACTGGCACGACTCGAGCAGCTCTCCCATCCGGACCAGCAGGGCCATCTCTCGTCCGCGTTGCTCCAGCTCGTCGGCGTGGCGGCGGAGCTCTGCATGGGCCTCCTCGAGCTGCGCCTGGAGGTTCGTCCGGGCCGTGATGTCGACGATCGTGGCGAAGACGAGCGGACCGCGCCGTGATTTCACCGAAGTCAGGCTGACATCCACCGGGAACTCCCTGCCACCCCGATCGGCAGCGGTCAACTGCAGCCCGCCGCCCATCGGGCGTGTAGTTGGGTGAAGGAGATACTCGGCTCGGTGCGCGACGTGCCGCTCAGTGAAGCGCGACGGCACGAGCCACTCGATCGGCGCTCCACGGAGCTCTTCCGGCGACCAGCCGAACACATCAGCAACCATCGGGTTGGCGTACGCGATTCGACCATGCGCATCGACGGCGATAACAACGTCTGGGCTAGCGTCGAGTACCGGCTCGGCGCCAAGCCCGAGTGATCCGGTAACCCGGGCTCGCGGCACCCCTGTGGCCTCCATCTCGCTGGTTCGGGTATACAGCGCCTGTCAAGCGCGCGCCATCCGCCCGTCGTTGGTCCGTGAATCTGGTCGGTGCTAACTGATCAGTGAATCTGTCATCGCGTCATGGGCTACATTCGCCTGGGTCTTCGTGCTCGCGGCCGCGGCCCGGTGGGTGTGCGGCATCGGGTCCTCGTCTGTGCCCCGTGTGGGGCGCGCCGCCGACGCGATCGTGAACCCCGCAGTCCTCATCCTCCAGTTCATCTCCGGGGTCTTCTTCCAGGACGATCGGCGACTCACCTGGATGCGGCAGGTCGCCTCGGTGTTCCCGCTCAAGTGGATCGCCGAGCGGATGCGCTCGGCCTTCCTCCCGGCCAGTGCCGTGACCTCGAGGTCGGCTGTCCCTGGGGCCTAGTGGCACGGACTCCGATACAGATGGCGCTCTACCTACTCCCTCGGCCCACATTGCTCCGGCGCTTACGAGGCAACGTCCCCGTGGGTACGTCTGGGTCATAGCCGCACGCCTTTCCCGGGTCGAAGCTGGACGTGTCGCCGCCGTCGAGTAGGGCCTCATCTGCGCTGGGGAACTTCGCTCGCAGCCTGCCGCGGCGTAACGCGACGGAGATCATGGCAGCCATGCCCGCACCTCTCAGCCCGGAGGCACTCGACGCCGCGC
>JBEKVD010000060.1:0-19634 GCA_049514315.1 Candidatus Limnocylindrales bacterium
GTTGCAATGCCTGACCACGATCACCACGTATGTCCGCGGCTTCGTCCTCGACGAGTACGCCGAGCTTCTTCGCTCGCAAGCACAACCCGATGGTGCCGATGCCGAGTACACCACGATCCCGGATCCAGCTCTCCTGGGAGCGCCGCGCATGGATGCCGCGATCGAGGAGATCGGATCGCCCAACGGAGAGAGGGCATTCGAGTACGGGCTGCACATCATCGTGGATGGCATCCGCAGCGCCGTGGTGACTCACCGGACCTGAAGACGTTTGGCCGCGGCGAGCCACTCATCGCGCCCCTCGATCGGCAGGTCGCAGGCTGTCAGCGCGGACCCCAACACCTGGCGGGCGCGCCATCACCACTTTTTCGGGCAGCACCAAAGCCGGTCCGTGGGCGCAGGCCGCCGCGGTCAGCCGGACACCAGTCGCGGATCGATCGATCGAGCCTCTCCGAGACCGATCCAGCCGGCTGCGTATCGGCGAGCAGTTTGGCGGACTCGTCCCTGACGGCGCTGTCGATGCTCTGCCTGATCAGCTCGTCCTTGCTCGGGAAGTAGTCGTAGGTCGCCCCTACCGAGAGCCCGCAGGCTGTCACCACATCGTCGATGCTCGCCCGATCGAGACCCTTCTCGACAAAGACCTCCCGAGCGGCCTTCAGGATCCGCTGGCGGGTTGCCTCTTCACGGTCGGACGAGCATCACCCGAAGGTTTGCCGCTGGCTTCGTTGGGTCGGCCGACGCGACGCGACACACCCGAGAAGCCGCCGCGGCGGCGGCTCCCTAGCATGAGGGTCGTCCCCATCAAGACTCACAGGAGCAAACCTGCAATGAACGACACACAGAAGTCCGCCAGGAGCACCACGGCGATCGACAAGACATACGAGGGATTCTCGGACGAGGAACGAGACGCGATGAAGGAGCGCGCCAAAGAGCTCAAGGCGGCCGGGCGCCGCGGCCCGCGCGCGGACAAGGCGGACGGTGAAAGCGAGGTGCTCGCGAAGATCGCCGAGATGGCGGACTCGGATCGCGCCATGGCCGAGCGGCTCCATGCGATCATCAAAGCCAGCGCGCCAGATCTCCTGCCGAGACTCTGGTACGGGATGCCCGCGTATGCCAGGGACGGCAACGTCGTCTGCTTCTTCCAGGACGCGCGGAAGTTCAAGTCCAGGTACGCGACGCTCGGCTTCAGCGACAAGGCGAACCTCGACGAAGGCGCGATGTGGCCGACGACCTTCGCTCTGACGGAGCTGACCGCAGCCGACGAGGCAAGGATCGGCGCGCTGGTGAAGAAAGCAGTGAGCTGAGGACTGAGTTCGTCACCGGGCCCCGCCCCAGGCGGGACGGCCTGAGCGGTGGGGCCGGGCTACCAGCGCCGCGTAGACCCGCTCCAGGTCGCACGGCCCTCTTCCCGCCCGAACTGCCGAGGGTGTTAGGTCGTCGCTCTCCGCCCCTCGGCCGTTGCCATTCCGCTCCGGACCTTCACCCGTATAGTGTCGGCCCGACTCCTCTCGCCCCGACCATTCCCGTCGCTCTTGGGTCGGCAGCAATTCAGCTTTGAGCAGCGCCCGGCCCGACTGCCAGGCGTTTCTGAACGGCTGAGGATGAGCGGCGACCGGCGCAGCGATCCTACCCGGCGGTGGGTACCGGCCCCTGGCGAACGCCGAGCACGTTACCGTCGGGGTCCTTGAACCAGGCACCGCGAGCCGGACCGACCTGGGCGATGAAGTCGACGGTCTTTGGCGCCTCGTACTCCTCGAAAGTGACCCCCCGCGAGGTCAGATCACGGACCACGGCCTCGATGTCATCGACCTCGAAGTGCGCGACCGTTGGACCACTGACAGGGGGCTGCCCACGCCGAACCGTCAGTTACGACCCCTTGCCGGCGCCGAACCGACAGTAAGCGGAGTCTCCTCGAGGAGCGTCAGGCCAAGCTGTTCCGCGTAGAACTTCCTGGCTCGGTCGACGTCCGCCACTACCAGCGTCGTGACAGCCAGGGAATTGGCAAGCATCATCGTCACCTCAAGCGAACGAGCAGACCGAGGGGCGCCGCGAGACCCTCGTGGCGTCGCGCCCCCCGGCTCTTCGGGTCCGGCTACTTCTTGATGTAGATCGTCACCGGCGGGATCATCCCGTACCGCTCCATCGCCGCCGCCATCTCGGGCGAGGCTGCGGCCTGCGCCGCCTGGAAGGCCTCCAAGTCGGGGACGTCCCATGTGCTGGCGACGCGGTTGCTGCCATCCATCGCGACGTAGCTGGACCCGTCCGACGCGACGGCGGACAACTGGGCGATCATCTCCGGCTTGAACTTCAGCCAGCCCTCGACATCCTTGACGGCTGCAGTAACCACGATCTTCGGCATGCTGTCTCCTTCAGGCGGCGTGCCTCGAAGCCTGATGGCGGGGACGCCGACCCAGTGCGAGGACAGGAGCATGCGCGTGGGCCAGCTTCCTTATCCCGGACAAGGGCAGCCGGACCGCAGGATGAACCGACGGACCCGTCAGGCTGAAGCCTGCCGCCCCGATTTCGGCGCCACCGCGCGACGCACCTTCATCCTCTGGACGATATGGTCGAGGCGCACAGGTACGTCGACAACGGACACAAGCGGGGCAACGTGGTCGTCGCCGTAACGTAAGGCCGCGAACGGCCTCCCCATCGAACAAGCGCGTCACCCTGACGCGTTCAGGAAGGAGTGGTGATCCGCGTCGCGGGTCAGGCGATCTGCATCAGCGGGCTCTCGAGCGACCCTGGGACCGCGATCAGCGGTGTGGGAACCACGGCTTCAAGCCCTCTCGCCACCACCATCCGGGCCAAACGCCCTCCCCGCGTTCAGCGGCAGCTCACCGAACCGCAACTCACCGAACCGCCCGCCCGCCCATGACGGTCGGCTTCCGCCGTCGGATCTCGGTGACTCACTCCTACCAGAGATGCAGCGCCTGGCCGATCAGGAAAAGCGTTAGTCCGATCACCCAGGCGAACAGGATCACCGTGATCCATTCGACGGTCAGTTCGACTGGCTTGCTGTTCTCGTGGTGAACCGGGTGCGGCGGGAGTTTGGGTGGCGGGTCGTGGTGATACACCTTGGCCAGGGGCTGGTGCATCTGGCAGAACCACGAGCCCTCCAGCCTATCGTCGTCGCAGCCACGCGCAAGGCAGTGCTGACTCATTTCTCGGCCTCGACCACCGCCGGGTGCGGAGCGACCATCTACCCCTGAGGCGGTGTCGGCGTCCCAGGGGCATCGCGGCCCCCGGTCTACAGCCGGTGCACCCATGAACATAGCACGCCGCATTCGGAATGCGCGACAGAACTTGCCCACGAATCGTGCGGCTCGGACGCAGCGACATCCCCACACGAAGCTGACGAGGGGGCGACTCCGCGTCGGGCGACCCGGCCTGCGGCATGGCGTCGGGGTCGGGGGATCGGCAGTGATCGTCTGAGGCCAGGAGCCCCTGAAGTGGAGGCCGCCCGACCGGCAGCCTGGCGGACCTGGTAGATCCGAAGCCGACCTGCCTCGGGCGGGCCGGTGTTTGCGCCAAACGGCCCTGTTGCCGGCCACGCGGGAGCGACGATCCTGTGCCGGGTGCGTGAGACGGTGCCTTCCGGTAAGGCAGGCTCTCGAGGAGGTGGGAGATGGTCCAGTCGTTGGGCCTGACCTGCGGGTCGTGCGGCCGGCAGCTGAGCACCGATGCCAGGTTCTGTCCCGACTGCGGCGCTGCGGCGCCGCGGTGCCAAGGTTCTGTCCGAAGTGCGGCACTCCGCGGACGTCGCTGGCCAGGTTCTGCCCCGGGTGCGGCGCCGGCTTCGCTGAGGGATCCCCGGCTGTCCAGGCCGCCTTTCCGGGCGCTCCGGAACCTGCCCGAACGCTCTCCGCCCCGCCGTCACCCGGCGCACGCGCCCCTCGGCGGCCCATTCCGCCGGTCGCCCTGGCGCTGGCGGCCGTGGTTGTCCTGGCGGCCGGAGCCCTGGGCATGGGGATCGTCAAGCTACCCGGCTCGGCGAACGGCACCGTAACAGGGTCCGACAAGATCGAAGAACCGGCAGCGCCAAGCGGCCCGATCCAGTCCCCGCCGCCGATCGACAACCTGGCGACCCCGGCGCAGGGAACGCTGACCCTCGGCGGCTCATCCGCGGTCGGGGCTATCCCTCTCGACGCCGGCGGCGCATCCCCGACAATCTCGGCCCCCGGGCAGCCCTGGGACGGCCTCGAGATCGACGTACCGACGGGAGATTGGACCGGCTCGACGCTCCAGGTCACGGCCCAGCCGATCACGGACTCGAGCTTCGGGGAACTGGTAACCCCGATCTCGCCGCTCTACACGATCTCCGGCGCGGACGGCGTGGCCCCAATGCCGGTTACGCTCAAGGTCCCCGCCACGATCCCGGCCGACTCGTTCGCGATGGGCTTCTTCTACGACGCGTCGGGCAGGCTCGAAGGCATGCCCCTGCTGGCCGAGGACGGAACGTCGGTCACGGTCGCGAGCGAGCACTTCTCCAGCGTCTTCCTGAGCATGCTCGGGTTGGATCTCCTGCCCACGACGATCGACTCGGGCTTCCGGCCAGGGGTGGACGACTGGCAGTTTACGAACTACGGCTCCTACCTCACGCCGAACGGCGAGTGCGCCGGCCAGGTGCTGACCGAGGCCTGGTACTACACCGAGCGGCGTCTGAAGGGCGGAGACTTACCGCTGTACGGGCGGTACGACAACAACGGGGGGGTGCCCACCCCGGAGCTGTGGCAGGACGACTCGAACGGCTACCGCCTGGCGAGCGTCGCCCAGAGTCAATACTCTGCCACCCACAACGCGATCAAGTCGCTCTCCTTTAGCCTGCGCGGCAAGGACTTCGACGCCCTCCAGTACGAGGCCTTCCGTTACGCCATCGCGATCACCGGCGAGCCGCAACTCGTGTCGATCAGCGATGCGCAGGACAAGAACGGCCACGAGATCCTGGCCTACCGCGTCGCCCCGGCCGCCATCTTCGTGGCCGACCCCAACTACCCCGCCGCCCGGCGGCTCATCCCCTTCGACCCTGCGAGTGGGAAGTTCGGGACGTACTTCTCGGGCGAGAGCGCCAGTGAAATCGCCCAAGGCGACGAGGTAGATTACACGAACTTCGTGTACGACGCCAAGACGGCGCTGGTGGACTGGTCCACTCTCGGCGCCGACTGGGCGTTGCTCGACTCCGGGACGATCGGCGGCGGCGCCTTCCCGGCTTACGATCTCCACGCGCTGGCCGGCCAGGACGCCGACGGCAACGACATCTGGGTGCCCCTGAACAATGGCTACAGCACGGCGGAGAAGAAGCTGACGATCCGCATTCGCGACCAGTACAACGTCGACGACGTACGGATCCAGGTCTTCCGGGGCACGTCATCCACGCTGGCCGCTCCTGCAGGCCAGCAGGTCACGCTCGACCTCTCGGATGGCGAGAACCCCCTGGGCATCTACGAGGAAGGCTCCAAGCCTGCCTGGACAACGTGGGAGTACGTCGACTTTCGGCGCCTGACAGTCACCCTCGGGCCGGCGGCATCTCCCAGCGCGGCTGCTCCCACGCCGACCGCCACGCCGGCCGCCATGCCGTCTCCGACACCGATCTCCAGCAGCTACGACTGCTCCAACCCCCCGGAACCCGGCTCGATCGAGTACCTCAATTGGTCGCTCCACTGCAAGCCAATCGGGGGGTGAGAACGGTGAGCAGGGGACGATGAAGTAAGGGCATCATTCCGGGCACGAGGAGCGGGAAATGGGGCACTCACGGGCATCGGTGGCCGGACTGGCCGCCGTCGCATTGCTGGTCGCAGCCTGCAGTTCTGGCGGGAGCTCGCCCTTTCCCTTCGTGCCGCAAGGCGCCTCAGGCTCCAGCACGCCGCCGGCGGCCGCGTCGACCACGGCAGCCATGGTGCCACCCGCGCCGACGAACTTCACCGCTGCGCTGAAGACGGGCGTCCCCTGCCCCAGCGCCGAGGGAGACTGCTCCGAGACCGACCTCGCCTGGCAGTCGACGGCCGACGCGGGTACGCGGTTCAGGTTGTACTCGGCGTCAACGGGCGAGGATCCCGACGCTACCTGCCTCACAGTGCAGACCCAGGCGACGACCAGGCTCGATACCAGGCCGGCCGCCCGGAGCATCCAGGTCTTCGACCCGCTTTCGGTGGGCGGAGGGGAGACCTGCTGGTGGATCACGGCCGTCAAGGGAGCCGGGGAATCGGCGAAAGTTGCCGCGGCGAGCAACAGCGCCGGTCAGACACCGACGGCAGCCGCGTCCCAGTCGGCGAGTGCCGGGCCTTCCAGCCTGCCGACCCAGACCCGGACCGGCTTCAGTCCGACCGGCTCGATGGCCACTGCCCGCGAGCTCCAGGCCGCCACAGCGCTGCTGGACGGCCGCGTCCTCGTCACCGGAGGCTACGATGGCTCCAAGGGCCTCGCTTCAGCCGAGCTGTACGACCCGGCGACCGGCACCTTCAGCCCGACCAGTTCGATGGCGACGCCACGGGACAATCACACCGCGACCTTGCTCCCGGACGGCCGAGTCCTGATCGCCGGAGGCGACAACGGCTCGACGGAGCTCTCCTCGGCCGAGATCTACAATCCGGCGACCGGCACCTTCAGCCCGACGGGCTCGATGTCCACCGTTCGCGAGAACCAGACCGCGACGCTCTTGTCCGACGGTCGAGTCCTGATTGCTGGAGGGATCGACAGCAACCTCGAGCCTCTCGCTTCCGCGGAACTGAACGACCCGAAGACGGGCAGCTTCAGCCCGACCGGCTCGATGGCGACCGCCCGCGAACTCCAGACCGCGACGCTTCTCTCGGACGGCCGCGTCCTGATCGCCGGAGGCGACGACACCAACATCCAACCCGTTGCATCGGCCGAGCTGTACGACCCGGCGAGCGGCAAGTTCAGCCCGACGGGCCCGCTGGCGACCGCTCGCGACCTCCACACCGCCACGCTTCTCTCGGATGGCCGCGTCCTCATCGCGGGTGGCTTCGACGGCTCGAATAGTCTCGCTTCGGCGGAGCTGTATAACCCGGCGAGCGGCAAGTTCAGCCCGACGGGCCCGCTGGCGACCGCTCGCGACCTCCACACCGCCACGCTCCTGCCCGACGGACGCGTCCTCATCGCGGGGGGCGACGGTGGAGAGGGTGCTCTCACGTCGGCCGAGTTGTATGACCCGAAGACGGGCAGGTTCACCGAGACCAACTCGATGGCCACCCACCGCGAGAACGACACCGCCACTCAGCTCCCCGACGGTCGTGTCCTCATCGCCGGAGGAACGGACGGCACGAGTGTCAACAGCTCGCCCTTCGCCTCAGCCGAGCTGTACCAGCCGTAGGCCCGGCTCGGTCGAGGCTCTTTCCACCGGGCCTGCAGTCTCAGGGTTTCTCCTTCAAGCGAAGGACCTGATGACCTTCCGCATCGAAGATCGTCAGGTCCGTGCCGTCCACCTGGTACGAGTCCGCGAGCGGCAGAGCTCCCATGTACGTGTCCCTTCCCTGAGTCGCGTACGAGTCGCAGGTCTCAGTTCCGACCTGCAGGCCGGTGATGCTCAGCCTGGTGCCGCTGATGGCGTACGACGCTGTGAACTGGCTGCATCCCGCGGTGCCCGCGACGCTGCCGTTCTCGAAGCGAGCGTAGAGCGGCACGGTCAAGAAAGCGTCCTGCATCCTGCCGCTCGAATCGGCATAGGCTCGCACCTGCCAGTCTCGAGCCTCGATGGCGCCGCCCTGCGGACCTGAAGAGCATGCGGCTGCCAGCACGGCAATGGAGACGGCAAGGACCACTGCAACCAGCGGACGAACGACCTTCATTGCCTGCCTCCCCTGCGCAATGGTGTGGCCGATGCGCACTTCGCGCGAGGACGATCATAGGTCCCCGATTCGCTTCGGTGCACCTGCCGTCCAACTGGGACTTTCGGCAGCCGACGAGAACCAGGCAGGTATCCGGGACCCGCAGTTCAGGCTGGCTCCCCACGAGCCGGCGCTCACGAGCCGATCGGACTGAAGGTGCCGGTCGTCGGGCTGTACAGTTCGGCCGTGGGAAGGGCGCTGCCGGCCCGCCCGCCGGCGATCAGGACGCGGCCGTCCGACAGAAGCGTGGCGGTCTGGCTGTCGCCGGCGACGGCCATCGACCCGGTGGCCCCGAAGGCGCCCGTCTTTGGATCGTACAGCTCAGCCGAGGCGAGATCGACCGCGTTGGCCTCGCCTCCCGCGACCAGCACCAGGCCGTCGGGCAGGAGCGTTGCCGTGTGGTTCTCGCGAGCCGTGGACATGGAGCCGGTCGGGCTGAAGGTGCCGGTCGCCGGGTCGTAGATCTCGGCCGAAGCGAGATCCGTGGAGTCGTTCCGTCCCCCGACGACGAGGACGCGGCCATCGGGCAGTAGCGTGGCAGTGTGATCCTCCCGGGCGACCGACATCGAGCCGGTCGGGCTGAACCTGCCGGTGGCCGGGTCATAGAGCTCCGCCGAGGCGAGATCCGTGGAGTCGTTCCGTCCCCCGACGACGAGGACGCGGCCATCGGGCAGTAGCGTGGCAGTCTGGCCGGATCGAGCGGTTGTCATCGAACCGGTCGGGCTGAAGGTGCCGGTTGGCGTGTGGTAGATCTCGGCCGAAGAGAGATCGACCGAGTTGTCCTGTCCGCCCACGATGAGGACCCTGCCGTCGGAGAGGAGCGTGGCAGTGTGGCCGGTGCGCGCCGACACCATCGGGCCCGTCACGCCGACCGGGTAGTGGAACTGGCCGGTCAACAGGGCCAGGATCATGCCGGCGACCACGAGAACGCCGACAAGGACGAAGAGCTTGAGGAACCCAAGCCAGGGACTCGCCTCGGGCTTCGGGATGTGGGCGCGCGAGCCGCACTTGGGGCACGGGACAAAGAGGAAGTCTTCTCTTGCGCCCACGTGGCCGCACTGCGTGCACCTGGTCCCGGCCACGTGACCGCAGGCCGGACACACGAGGGCGTCTTCGGTTACACGCGCTCCGCAGGCTCCACACAGGTATGAAGACAAAGCGCCCCTCCTCTCGGGGTCGCCGGGGTCCCGGCGTCCCGCGCGATCAGACGCCCTCCAGGGCCGGCTTGACCTCGGTAACGAGCCGCGTCATGGATTCCTCGTCGTAGGGCGAGGGGAATCCCGCCACGAGGTGTCGGTAGCCGATCTCGAGGTACGGGGACAGCTGCTCGGCCACGTCCTCGGGCGTCCCGACCGGCTGGTCCTGCCAGAGCCGCGCCCGGCCGTTGCGCTCGAAGATCGAGCGAAATACCCGCCCGGCCTCCTCGCGCGAGTCTCGGATCACCGGCACTCCGATCCCGGTGGTACGCTCGATCTCGCGCTCGTCGCGCCCGACGTCCGCGCAGTGCTGCCGGAGGACCGCCTCCTTCTGCCGCACGTTGGCGATCCCGCCGCCGATGTTGCAGGCGTCGGCGTACTTCGCGACGAGCTTGAGGGTCACTTTCTCCCCGTCCCCTCCGACCAGGATCGGCAGCCCGGACTGAACCGGAGGCGGGTCGTTCCGGACCAGCTTCGCGCCGTACCGGTCGCCGTGCGCCGTCGGCTCCTCGCCGCGGAGCATGCCGCGGATCAGCGGCAGCGCCTCTCCCAGCCATCGGAGGCGCTCCGGGAAACCGCTCCCGAACGGAAAGCCGAAGGCGACGTGCTCGGTCTCGAACCAGGCCGCCCCGATCCCAAGGATGGCTCGGCCGTGGCTGATGTGGTCGAGCGTGGTCGCCATCTTCGCCACGAGGGTGGGCTCACGGAACGTGTTGGCCCCGACCATCAGGCCGATCCGGGCGTGCTCCGTCGCCATCGCCCAAGCTGTGGTCGTCAGCCACGCCTCGAACATCGGGCCGTCGTCCGAGCCGACGATGGGATAGACGTGATCCCAGGTCCAGAGAGTGTCGTATCCGAGGCGGTCAGCCCGTTTGCCGGCCTCGAGAAGCGACGGCCAGTCGGTGTACTGGTTCCAGCACAGGGCTCCGAGCTTGATTCCGTTCACGGGACGAGTCTAGCGCCCGGGTTCAAAGCCGCCTGCCCCAGACTCGCCGCGAGGTTCCGACGATCCCGGCCCTGTTCGGCCAGTCGAGCGACTGAGTCGGGGACCATTTACGCGGGTGGGACAATGTGCGGAACACGGGGGCTTAGACACGCGGCCCGCACACTGGCCGCCGGGACCGCGTTGAGCCACTGGCGAGACCGACCCGCGTAGATGCATCCCGAGGGAGGAACAGGGATGGTCAGACGCAGTGCGGGTGGCCGCGTTCTATCGAGCCTCGCCATCGTAGCTGTGCTGGCCGGGTGCAGCGCCACCGCGAGTCCCACCCCAGCGCCGGCCACGCCGCCACCCGCGGTCGCGGCAGCCACGCCGACAGCGGCACCCAGCCCGAGCGGCTCGACCGCCCCGACGATCGGCCAGCCAGCCGACGATGGCGCACGCGTCATCGAGGTCACGACGGTGGACGCCCGCATCCGCGACCTCACGATCGACTCTCCGTCCGTCGGCACGGTGAAGACGCGGCTCCTTCTCCCGAGCGGGTTCGAGGCGCAGCCCTCGACTCATTGGCCCGTGCTGTACCTGCTTGTTGGTGGCAGCGGGTCGTATGACGATTGGACGTCATACACGGACGTGGAGGCGCTTACCGCCCCGACGAACCTGCTCGTCGTGATGGCCGAGGCCGACGATGGGTGGTACTCGGACTGGTGGAATGGCGGTCAGGGCGGACGACCGAAGTGGGAGACCTTCCACCTCGTCGAGCTGCGCCAGCTGATCGAGGGGAACTGGCATGCTGGTGATAAGCGTGTCGTCGCGGGCGCCTCGATGGGCGGCTACGGAGCGATGGAGTACGCGGCCCGCCAGCCGGGGATGTTCCTCGCGGCAGCCTCGTACAGCGGGGGCCTCGACCCGCTCGGTGGTGGGGCGTGGTCCAATGGGTTCGTCCAAACCGCCGACGTGTGGGGTAACCCCGTCGACCAGGCCGACATATGGAGCGCCCAGGACCCGACCGACAACGCGGCGGCTCTCAAGGGCACCGCGCTCTACGTCGCATACGGCAACGGACAGCCGGGACCGCTGGACGCCAGCGGGTCGTCAGCCGACGGCATCGAGAGTTGGGCTGCCATCATGAACGAGACCTTCATCGCCAAACTCGCTGTGCTGAAGATCCCGGTGACCGTTGACGCCTACGGACCAGGCACTCACAACTGGACCTACTTTCAGCGCGACTTGCATCGCTCGCTGCCGTTCCTGCTCAAGGCACTGGGCGAGTAGGGCGGCAGGCCGGTTCGGCAACACAGCACCAAAGGAAGCGCCCACCGCGCCACAGGAGGCATCAGGCGAACACACCTAGCCTGAACAGCGCCCCCGCAACCTGCAAGCCACCCGAGTTCTCCGGGCGGCTTGCCTTATCTGGCCCGGCGCGGCCGGATCTCCCGACCTGTGAGGCGGGGGTCAACGGAACCTGTCCGCTGATCCGCGTTCATAACCTGACACCAGAGCGAGCTTCAGATCGTTCATGCCAGAAGAGTCTAGCGCGGCCTTCGGAAACGAAGACGCCTGGCTCGGCCGGGCCGGGGTACCGGTGGCCAGGTCGACATCGGGCGTGGCGCTCGGGCTGGCGCTCGGGCGAGGGGTCCGGGCGGACGCACGGCGTGACACGCGGGCCTGGCGTTCCCCGGCGCGGGCGTACTCGGGCGATCACCCGCCGGCCGCGACTCCTCGGGCAAGCAGCTCGTCGTAGAGCACCGGATCGACGTTTCCCCCGCTCAGGATCACCACAACGCGCCCACGCGGCGGCAGTTCGGCGGCGTGGAACAGCCAGGCGGCGAGGGCCGTGGCCCCGGACGGCTCGAGCACCAGCCGCGCGTCCCGTGACGCGCGGACCATGGCGCGGACGATCTCATCCTCCGTGACGGTCACGATGCCGTCGAGATAGCGGCGCATGAGGGCGAACGGGATGCGTCCGATCTGGGTGGTGCGCTGGCCGTCGGCGATCGTCCGCCCGACCATTTCCGCCGGCCATGTCACGATCCGACCACGGGCGAGCGAATCGCGCGCGTCCGCAGCAAGGGCAGGCTCGACGCCGATCACGACGGCGTCGGGCCGGAGCGACTTCACCGCCACGGCTACGCCGCTGGCGATCCCGCCTCCGCCAACCGGCACCAGCACGGTGAACGGCCCGGGCTCATCCGGCCGCCCGTCCCGTGTGCCGGATCGCCGACCGCTCCGGGCGCCCGATCGCCGGTCGGACGTCCACTCGCCGGCCCGCCTCTCGAGCGCGGCGAGCTGCTCGACGATCTCGAGCCCGACCGTCCCCTGGCCCGTGATCGTCGCCACATCGTCGTACGGGCCGACCATGGACAGACCTTCCGAACGGGCAAGCTCGGCAGCCCGCTCCGCACGCTCCTCGCTCGACGGACCCACGAATACGATCTCCGCGCCGTCCTCCTGCACACGCTCGACCTTTATCCGTGACGCGTCCGAGGGCATGACGATCACGGCCCGCACCCCGAGGAGCCGGGCGGCGCGCGCTACCCCTTGAGCATGGTTGCCGCTCGAGTGGGCCACCACGCCGGCGGCACGGCGTTCGGTCGAGAGCGTGGCGATGTTGTAGTACGCGCCCCGCAGCTTGAAGGCGCCGATCGGCTGGAGCGACTCCGGCTTCAGCAGGGCTCGGGTGCGCCCCGATTGATCGCCGTCCTCGGGCGCCCCGAAGGGAAGGAGAGGCGTCCGCACGACCACGCCTCGGATGACTTCGGCGGCAGCTCGGATGGCGTCCAGACTCACGAGCGCCGGCGCGTCGAACTCCGCATCCGACGACGGGCCCGCCTCGGGCGGCTCCGCCTGCTCAGGAGATGCCAGCCCCGAAGGCCGAGCACGTTCTTGTGGATGCATATCTCGACTATACGGCCCCGCGATCTTCGAGAAGTTGATTGAGGCGCCGACAGCTCAGTCGGGGCCCGTCCGGTAGCTCCGTTGTGGCGACGGCTTTATGCGGGGTTTAGGCCGTGCCCTTGAGACGGGAACGGCGTGACGCGGCTGGTGGTTCGTAGCCACGCCGCTGACTCGTCGCGTCGCCGCGGCGTCGTGTCGCCCGCCCCGCCCCGGAGTACTCTCCGATCCATGAGGATGCGCAGTCTCGGCAACACCGGCCTCCAGGTCAGCGAAATCGGGCTCGGGCTCGCCGCGATCGGGCGGCCGGGGTACATCAACCTCGGTCGGGAGCTGGATTTCGGGGCTGATCGGAGTGTCGAGGCGTTCCGGGGGCGGGCCCACGACCTGCTGGACGCCGCCTACGCCGGCGGGATTCGCTACGTCGACGCCGCCCGGTCGTACGGTCTCGCCGAGGAATTCCTCGGATCGTGGCTCGACGAGCGCGCTTTTCCACCAGGGCACGTCGCGGTGGGATCCAAGTGGGGCTACCGCTACACCGCCGATTGGCGCGTCGGTGCGGAAGTGAACGAGATCAAGGATCACTCCGCCTCAAACCTCCGGCGCCAGGTGGCCGAGAGCCGCGCCCTCCTGGGCGACCGCCTGCGCCTCTACCAGATCCACTCCGCGACGCTCGAGAGCGGCGTGCTCGAGGACCACGAAGTGCTCGACGAGCTGCTACGGCTTGGGGACGGCGGCCTGGCGATCGGATTGACCGTGAGCGGCCCGCGCCAGGCCGACACCATCCGCCGGGCCCTCGAGGTCCGGGTCGGCGGCCGTTCGCCCTTCGCTTCGGTGCAGGCGACCTGGAACCTCCTGGAGCCCTCCGTGGGACCGGCGCTCGCCGAGGCGAAGCAATCAGGGTGGGGGGTCATCGTCAAAGAGGCGCTCGCAAACGGGCGCCTGACATCGCGGGCTCTGCAGTCGACGACCTCGCCGCTCGCGAAACTCCTGCGGCGGTTCGGGCAGACCGAGGACGCCGTGGCGATCGCCGCAGCGCTCGTTCAGCCGTGGTCCGACATGGTGCTTTCGGGTGCGGTCACGCTTGGCCAGCTCGCCAGCAACCTCCTGGCGCTCGACGTGGTGCTCACGCCCGGCGACCTGTCCGACCTGGCCTCACTTGCCGAGGCGCCTGAGGACTACTGGGCGACACGCGCCTCGCTCGCCTGGGCCTGACAGTGGCGGCCCTGGCCCATCTCGGGCCGGCGTGCCGACGTCGGTCTTGCCGCCCGGCGCGGACCCGTCAGAGCTCGAGGGCACCCACCAGGTCGTCCGCCCCTCGCCGTTCGACAGAAGGCTCCTCCGGCCAGTAGCGTGGCAGACTGAAGGAGACTCGCACGCCGGACGCGGTCTCGTCGAGCCAGATCCGTCCCCCCTGCGCTTCGACGAGCTCCCGGCAGTAATCGAGGCTCGGAAGCGTCTCCAGATCTCCGACGAGCGAACCCGGCGAGCCCAGCTGACGATCGGGCGAGCCAGCCCGGCCAGCCGATTTGGCCGCTGACGCCGCCGACCGGCGCCAATTCGGGCCAATCGACGAGTCGGAGCTCGACAGCTCGGCACCGGCCTGCTCCCCGCCCCGCTGCACGCTGACGACCACCCAATCGCGGGTCGAGCACGCGTAGAGCCGTGCCGACCGACCGTCGGCCGAGCCGGTCGCGGCCGTTGTCACCAGGTTTCTGAGGACGTGGACGATCCATCCGGGGTCGGCGCTCGCGAGCGGCAGCTCGGCAGGCAGCTCGGCATCCAGCCGGGGCGGATCGGCCTCCTCGGCGAGCTGGCGGCCCAGGTGGCTCAGCAGGCTGCCGATCGAGACCGGCTGCGAGATGGGAATCACGTCGTTCTCCGAGGCGGCGACCGAGAGCATCTCATCGGTGAGCTCCGCGACGTGAGCGCTCGCGACCGAGATGCGAGCCAGGCACCGATCCCGCTCTCCGTCGTCGAGATCGAGGTGGAGCAAGGTCTGGCTGTAGCCGCTGACGAGGGCGAGCGTAGTCCGGACTTCGCGCGAGAGGGCCTCGATCAAGGCCGATCTCGTCGATCGGTCGGCGATCTGCCTGGAGCTCAGGCGCCTTTCACGCGAGCCTCCTGGCAGGCGGGCCGGAAGCTTGGAAGGACGATCCGAATTGGGGCTGACGAGCCTGAGTTCCTGGACCACCGAGACTGCTCCTCAGGTTGCCGTGTCTGTCTCGACGGCAAACAAAAACCCGCCCCGACACAAGGCCAGAGCGGGACTTCATCAAGTCTTAGTCCCGGAGAGAGACAAGGGCGAGCCTAGGCCGCGGCAGTGCCATTGTCAAGGTGAATCCGAGGCGGAGGTGAACCCGAGGCGGAAGCACGTCAGCGGAGATCCCGGACCCCCTCGGCCAGGGCTCGTGCGCAGTCAGGGCCGACGACGACGCTGTCGGCGATAGTGAGGAGCTGGCGAGCACGCTCGGCTGTATCGATCAGGCCATAGGCGACGATCGGCCGTGGCAGGCGCTCGAGGTAGTCCGGCGTCAGGTGCGACAGGACCGGACCCGGGGATATGACGGTGCCGACCCCGTCCCGGGCGAGGTGGCTTTCGAGGGCGCGGGTCAGCCCCGTGGAGTCGAATGCCAGGACGTGCACGAGGCCCACCTGGCCCGCATCGGCGACAAGCGCCGCGAGCGCCGGTCGGCGGGTCACGATTACCCGGACCCCGAGTCTGCCGATAACGAACCTCGCCCCCGCGTCATCTGCGTTCAAGCCGTCCACGCTGTCGAGGTCGACCGCGATTCCCTCCGACCCGGTCTCGGTAACGCCGATGAGCGTCATGAGATCCAGGTCTCTGAGAAGGATCCCGACCTCGAGGTCGCTCGCTCCGATCCGGAGTCCCTCTCCAGAGCTCGCGACGAAGACGGGCGGCAGAAACCGGCGTGCGGATCGATCAGACAAGACGGGCTCCCCACAAGCTTGGCTTGCTCGTCGTCACGCCAATCGCTCCCGCGGCCAGAACGGCGCGTGCTTCCGTCTCGGTCCAGATGAAGCCGCCGGCCAGGAGCGGGACGTCGAGGCGAGGCAGCAAGGAGCGCACGTCTGGCAGGATGACCCCCGGCAGTACCTCGACGATGTCCGCTCCGGAGCGTGCTACGGCGGACAGACCCGAATCCAGGAGGCCACATCGGGTCAGCAGCAGACGGTGGATGCCAACCATCTGTTCGCGTCGGACCGACGCCATGAGCTGGCCGTGAGAGCTTATGACGGCGTCGACGCCGGCCCCGGCAAGCCAGGCAATCGCGGTGCGATCCGACCTCAACCCGTCTACGAGGTCGACGTGGACTGCGACGAGCTTGCCTGCCGCATGGATTCGACGCACGAGTGGTCGGAGTTCGAGCCCATCTCCACGCAGGATGAAGAGGGTCGAGACTGCACTCTCCAGCGCCGCCTCGAGATACGCGTCGGACGTGATCGCGGCACAACAGGGCGACTCGGCGAGCCGAGCCAGGAACTCCGGGAGTTTGGCCGATGGGCCGGCCACTCCGCCTCCTCTTCGTGTCGAGGGTATGTCTGGAGCGAGCCAGGCCTCGCGTGCCCGAGGGACATCGCCACCGCGATCGGGTCGGACCCTCACGAAGAGCGTTCGCCGGCTCGCTGCGGCGGGCCACGAGTATGCCGGCGTCGGTCTGGCGGGAGCTCTTTTCGTAGCCGCCGCTCCTGGCCGGCCAGGAGACCCTGAATGTTACCGCGCCGGGAGTACGGGATCAGTCCCCGGGTGCCGCCGCCACCTGGATCGGAGGGTCGACAGGATCAGTGGTAGGAGGTGATGGTCCAGGTCAGCCACAGGCCGTAGGCGACGATGGCGAGGCCCAGGACGGTGAAGACCCTCGTGATCGCGGTCTCGACCCGGCGGCTCAGGCCGAACCACGTCGGCGAAGTCGCGCAGGCCGCCGGCCACGATGAAGTGATTGGCGATCATGTGGAGGGTCACGAGCACGAGCACGAAGGCCCCGGTGATCGCCTGCGCTATCCAGCCCCAGGTCGGGCGCGCGGTCTCACCCGAGGGGGTCCACCCCGGCCCGCCGTGGCCCGCGGGCGGCTGCTCGAGCTGTGCCATCTCTGCCCTACCCCGCTGCGAAGATGTGAAGGGCGGCCACCACCAGGGCGATCGCGCCGATGACCATCAGGGCGACCAACATCGCCCGCTGCCGATCGACCACCAGGCCGAAGCCGACGAGAGTGACCCTTATGCCGTTGAGGCCGTGGAAGAGCAGCCCGAAGATCAGGACCACGTCGAAGCACAGAAAGATCGGGCTGCCCGCGAGCGAGACGAAGCCGTCCCAGGCCGAGGGCCCCCGCGCGAGCAGCGAGAGGACCACCAGGTGGAAGGACAGGTACAGCAGGACGCCCAAGCCGGTGAGCCGGTTGAGGATGAAGGCCCAGCCGCCGAGGCGCCGGCCCCGGGGATCGCCCCAGCCGGCGATGCCGCGACGGCGGCGGCTGGCCCAGGAGGACCCGGGATCGATCGGCTCGGGTGAGACCGACTGCTCGCTCATGTGCGCCTCCGGATGATCGAGCGCAGCCGCGCCCCCGCCGCCCGGCGGCGCAGGGCCATGATCGCCCCGGCCGGGTCGACCTCCGATGGGCAGGCCTCGGTGCACTCGAAGGCGGCGTGGCAGCGCCAGGCCCCCTGGGGATCGTCGATCAGGTTCAGGATGAAGCCGGGATCGAGGCCGCGCGGCTCGCCGATCGCCCGCTCGGCCGCGGCGAGGGCCGCGGGGCCCAGGTACCGGGCGTCGGTGGCCACGACGGGGCAGGCCGAGAGACACAGGCCGCACTCGATGCAGCTCTCGTAGCGGTTGTGGGCCTCGATCCCGGGGGGCAGCTCGGATGAGGGCAGCCACTCGCTATTCCGCACGAGGGCGCGGCCGATCGCAGCCAAGCGGGCGTAGAAGTCGACCATGTCGGTCGCGAGGTCGCCCAGGAGGGCCCCGTTGGCGATCGGCTCGACCTTGACCCTGGGCGTGCCGAGATCGAGGACCTTGGTCACGCACGCCATCACCTCGGCATCGTTGACCCGCATGCCGCACGTCCCGCACGAGGCGTGGAAGCAGCTGTGGCGCAGCATCAGGGTCGGGTCAAGGCGGGTCCGGATCGCGACGAGGGCGTCGAGGACCGTCGTGTCGGGCGCGACCTCGAGGGCAAACTCGTCGAAGTGGCCGGCCCGGTCGCCCGCCTTGCGCCGGTAGACGCGGAAGCGGATCGGGACCCCGGTGCCCTCCGTGGCGTGGGTGTCGCGGGCAGGATCGATCCCGGCGCTCATGCGTAGTAGGCGGTGTGGGGAGAAAGGACGTACTCGCGGGTGCGGCAGGCCGCCTCGATGCCGAGCTTGGCGCAGACGACGTCCGCGGCCGCCTCGGCCATCGCCCGCAGCGTCGTGGCCTTGCCCCCCGAGATGGTCACGAAGCCCTCCACGCCCTCGGGTGCGTGGTCGAAGCACTTGAACGTCCGGCTCAGCTCGCGCCCCGAGGTCGCGCCCCGCTCGCCGATGAGCGGCCGGGCGGCCGACCAGGTGGCGCGCACGGCCGCGGACGCTAACGCTGGGATCATGGCCGAGCCCTCGGAGATCATCTTGGCGACGTGGTCGGCCGGGACGGTGAGGTGGTCGGGGTCATCGGCGAGCCAGGAGCTCGTGCCGATGACCGAGAGCTCGCGCTGGGGCACCACGATGTCGCCGTCGCCGCTGGCGTGGAGGCGGTTGATGACCATGTTGGCGTAGCGGCCGCGGACCGCCACGAGGACCCCCGGCGAGGGCTGGATCGGGACCTCCACCCCGGCGAGGGCGGCGATCTTCTCGGCCCAGGGCCCCCCGGCGTTGACCACCAGATCGGCCCCGATCTCGTAGCGGGCACCCGACGCGCGGTCGAGGACCTCCACCCCGGCCACGGCCCGGCCGGCGCCCGCCCTCATCGTCATCGCGACGGCCTCGGTGTACGGCTTGATCGTCGCCCCGTTGAGCTTTGCGGTGGCGAAGAAGCGCAGCGGCATCCGCATCGCGTCCATGGTGCCGTCGGGGACCTGGACCGCGCAGCGCAGCTCGGGGTTCAGGTTGGGCTCCAGGCGCAGGGCCTCCGCGCGGCCGACCCGGCGGGCGGGTATGCCCGAGGCCAGGCACGACTCGAAGAAGAGCGGCTCGTAGGCGGCGTCCTCGTCGGTGATGGCCACGAACAGGCCGTCGTTTAGCTCGAACGAGCCCGGCGCGATGGCGCGCAGGATGCGGTTCTCCTCGATGCACTCGACGGCGGACTCGCGGTCCTTGACCGCGTAGCGCGCGCCGCAGTGGAGCAGGCCGTGGTGGCGCCCGGTCGTGCCCGAGGTGAGCTCGCCGCGCTCGACCAACGTGACGCGCAGGCCGCGCAGGACCAGGTCGTGGGCGAGGGCTCCGCCTGTTCCGCCGCCCCCGACGATGACGACGTGGGGGGCACTCGATGATCCGCTCATGACTCCCTTTTGCTGGTTCCCCTCACCGGAGCGGGGCCTCGCCGCCCGGGGCGCGCCCGCTCAGAAGGCGGCCCTGCGGCGACCCGCTGGAGGCCCGCTGGGCCGGCGCGAGCCGGCCCAGCTGAGCCCGTCAAAACGCTCGGACTACTCGACCCAGTCGAAGGTCCGCGTGACGGCCTTCTTCCAGAGCTTGAGGTCCTTCGCCCGGGTGGTCGCATCCATCTCGGGCTTCCACTCCTTGTCCTTCTGCCAGTTGGCCCGCAGGTC
>JBEKVD010000061.1:0-16699 GCA_049514315.1 Candidatus Limnocylindrales bacterium
GCGCAACCGCGGCGAGGTGCTGACGATCGCCGAGATGTACAAGGCCCGGGTCGTGGATCTGGCGGCCGAATCGCTTATCGTCGAGGCAACCGGGACCGAAGCGGAAGTGGACGCTCTGATCGCCCTTCTGCGCGGCTTCGGCATAAAGGAGCTCGTCCGCTCCGGTACCGTCGTCATGTCCCGGGGTGCCGGGTCGATCGAGGAGGCAGTGAAACGATGACCGCTCGCATGTACTACGACGCCGACGCCGATCCGAGCGCCATCCAGGGCCAGACCGTCGCGATCATCGGCTATGGCAGCCAGGGCCATGCCCATGCCCTGAACCTGCGCGACTCGGGCGTGAAGGTAGTCGTCGGTCTGCCCCCCACCAGCAAGAGCCGCGCCTTCGCGGAAGAGGCAGGGCTCGAGGTTGCCGACGTTGCCGAGGCCGTCAAGGCGGCCGACGTGGTCATGATCCTGGTCCCGGACACCATCCAGAAGAAGGTGTACGAGACCTCGATCGAGCCGAACATGAAGCCGGGACAGCTGCTCATGTTCGCCCACGGCTTCAACATCCGGTTCGACCGGATCAGGCCGGGTGAGGGGATCGACGTGGGAATGGTCGCGCCCAAGGGCCCCGGCCACCTCGTCCGCTCCGTCTTCGAGCAGGGCGGCGGCGTACCGGCGCTCTTTGCCGTCGAGAAGGACGCGACCGGCACCGCTCGCGCGCGCGTGCTTGCTTATGCGCGTGGCATCGGCGCCACCCGGGCCGGCGTTCTCGAAACCACGTTCAAGGAAGAGACCGAAACCGATCTCTTCGGCGAGCAGGTCGTCCTCTGCGGCGGGGTCACGAGCCTGATCAGGAACGGCTTCGAGACCCTGGTCGAGGCCGGCTACCAGCCGGAGCTCGCATACTTCGAGGTCATGCACGAGCTCAAGCTCATCGTCGACCTGATGTACCGCGGCGGCATGAACTTCATGCGCTTCTCGGTCAGCGACACCGCCGAATACGGCGACTACGTCTCCGGTCCACGGATAATCGACGCCCGCGTCCGCGAGGAGATGAGGGCGGTCCTGCATGAGATCCAGGACGGCAGCTTCGCGGCCCGCTGGATCGCGGAGAACGAGGCCGGCCAGCCCGAGTTCAGGAAGATGCGCGAGGCCGGTCGCGACCACCAGGTCGAGAAGGTCGGTGCCCGGCTGCGGGCGGCGATGCCGTTCCTCAATCCGGTAGAGGTCGTCGACGGCCAGCCGCAGTCGGCGGCCGAGTCCAGGGGCTGAACGTCTCATGAAAGAGCCCGCCAGCCCATCCACCGGAAGAGCCCGTACCGGCACGAGCTACAACGTCGTCGTCGTCCCCGGTGACGGCATCGGACCGGAGGTGGTCTCGGTGGGCCGCCGAGTCCTCGATCTCGCAGGCCGGCTCTTCGGGTTCGGTTTCGACTGGCACGAGATCTTGGTCGGAGGCGTCGCGATCGACGCCTACGGCGTTCCGATGCGCGACGACGACCTCGCCGCCTGCGCCAGCGCCGACGCGGTCTACTTCGGCGCCATCGGCGACCCGAGATTCGACGACCCCGGGGCGAAGATTCGACCCGAACAGGCGCTGCTGGCGCTGCGCAAGGGCCTCGGCCTGTACGCCAACCTTCGGCCGGTATCGGTCCAGCCGGTGCTGCGGCCGAGCTCGCCGGTGCGCGAGGCGCTCCTCGAAGGCGTCGACATGATGATCGTCCGCGAGTTGACCGGAGGTCTCTACTTCGGGCAGCCGTCGGAGCAGCGGCGGACGCCGGCCGGACGCGAGGTCGTGGACACGCTCTTCTATACGGAGGACGAAATCCGCCGCGTCGTGAGGCTGGCTTTCGAACTGGCCCGGGGACGCCGCAAGAAGCTGACCAGCGTCGACAAGGCCAACGTCCTGTCGTCGAGCCGCCTGTGGCGAACGATCGTCGAGGAGGTCAAGGCCGACTATCCGGACGTTACGGTGGAGCACCGGCTGGTGGACGCCTGTGCCATGGCTCTGATCCAGCGTCCGGCGATCTTCGACGTCCTCGTCACCGAGAATCTCTTCGGCGACATCCTCTCGGACGAGGCGAGCGTTCTCGCCGGGTCGCTCGGGATGCTGCCGTCGGCGTCGATCGGCGAGAAGCGCACCGTGTACGGCCCCCTTGGGCTGTACGAGCCGATCCACGGTTCCGCGCCCGACATTGCCGGCAAGGACGTCGCCAATCCACTCGCCGCGATCCTGTCCGGGGCGATGATGCTGCGCTGGTCGTTGGGCCAGGCGCCGGCGGCCGAGGCAATCGAGCGGGCGGTCGCGTCGGCCCTCGCAGACGGCTACCGCACGCCGGACCTGCTCTCCACGACCGGCGACGCCACCGGCTTGCGGCCGGTCGGCACTCAGGCGATGGGGGATGCGGTCGTGGCCGCCCTGGGCGCGGCTTCGGGCGCCGCATCGGGCGGGGGCGCCGCGGGCACCGTTTCGGCCGCCCTGGGCGCGGCTTCGGGCGCCGCATCGGGCGGGGGCGCCGCGGGCACCGTTTCGGGCGCCGCGGGCGCGGCTACCGGAGTGGCAGTCGCTGCCACGGCCGGTGCCGCCGGCGCCGCAGTTGCCGGCCCGCCCGCCGGGACCGTTCGATGAGCGACCGCGTCGTCCTGTACGACACGACCCTGCGCGACGGGACCCAACGCGAAGGCCTGATCGTTTCCCTCGCGGACAAGATCAAGATTGCACGCCGTCTCGACGCGTTCGGGATGCCGTACGTCGAGGGCGGCTGGCCCGGCTCCAACCCCAAGGATGTCGAGTTCTTCGCGGCCGCCAGGTCGATCGAGTGGAAGCACACCAGGCTCGTTGCCTTTGGATCGACGCGCCACCGCTCCAACCGTGCCGAGACGGACCCGAATCTCGTGGCCATCGTCGAAGCCGCGACGCCGGTGGTGACGATCTTCGGCAAGAGCTGGCTGCTCCACGTCCGCGACGTCCTCGGGGCGACGCCGGAGGAGAACCTGGCCATGGTGGCCGACTCGATCGCATTCCCGGCCGCGGCGGGCCGGGAGATGATCTACGACGCCGAGCACTATTTCGACGGCTACAAGGACGACCCTGCCTACGCCCTGGCCACGCTTCGGGCCGCTCGCGACGCAGGCGCCGGAACGCTGGTCCTGTGCGACACCAACGGTGGCACGCTCACCGACGAGCTGGTGTCGATCGTTCGAGCAACTTTCGCCGCCCTGGCCGGGGAGGGCGGCCGCGACGTGATCTGGGGCATCCACTGCCACAACGACTCGGAGCTGGCGGTGGCCAACTCGCTGGCAGCGGTGGCAAACGGCATCCGCCACGTCCAGGGCACGATCAACGGCTACGGCGAGCGCTGCGGCAATGCCAACCTGGTCAGCATCCTGGCCGACCTGGAGCTCAAGACGAGCTTTGAGCCCCTTCCGTCTGGCCGCCTGGGCGAGTTGACGGACCTGGCGCGCTACGTGGCCGAGATCGTGAACATCGCCCCGGACGACCACCAGCCGTACGTCGGCCGGTCGGCGTTCGCCCACAAGGGTGGCGTCCACGGCTCCGCCACCGCCCGGGTGAGCCGCTCCTACCAGCACGTTGACCCGGGCGTCGTGGGCAACGTGATGCGCCTCGTCGTGAGCGAGCTGGGTGGCAAGGCCAACACGCAGCTGCGAGCGGAGCAGCTCGGCCAGGGGCTGGATGGCGTCGATCCGAAGGTCCTCAGCCAGCTGATCAAGCAGCTCGAGGCCGATGGCCTGGCTTTCGAGGGAGCCGAGGCATCGTTCGAGCTCCTGGTCAGGCGCCACAAGACCGGCTATGTGCCTCCATTCGAGCTGCGCGATTTCACCGTTGTGGTCGAACAGCGAGGCGGCGCTGAGCTCCTCTCCGAGGCCACGGTCAAGGTGGAGGTGGCCGGCGAGATCCTGCACACCGCGGCCGACGGCAACGGTCCGGTCAACGCCCTGGACTCGGCGCTGCGCAAGGCCCTGGGAGCCTTCTATCCCCAGCTGGATGCGGTCCATCTCGTCGACTACAAGGTCCGCATCCTCGACGGCGAGGAGGCCACGGCCGCCCAGACGCGGGTCATCATCGACTCGTCGAACGGCGTCCTGGAGTGGTCGACGATGGGCAGCGGCACCAACATCATCGCTGCCTCGTGCGCGGCCCTGTGTGACTCTCTCGAGTACGCCATCTGGAAGACGGGCGCCGAGCTGAGGCGGCGCGACGAACGCCATTTCACCACCTCCGCCCGGCCGGACGGAGCTGGCCCAGCGGCCGGCTCCGCGCGCCCGCGGTAGAGCACGGGAGGGTCCGATGGCATCGCCAGGGCCGGGTGGCTCACGGAGGTCCGGCTCGCCGGGTTCACGCTCAACCCGGGCCGCGGCCGGAGCTGCGGCTGGGGCCGTGGCCGGGGGCCCGGTGAGGGAGTCGCCCGGCGCGGCGGGCCGCCCGCCTCGGGTCGCCTTCCAGGGCGAACCCGGCGCCTTCAGCGAGGAGGGGGTTCTCCTGGCCTTCGCCGCTCCGGAGGCCGTAGCCCTCCCGACGTGGCGGGCCGTCTTCGAGGCCGTTCAACTCGGCAGCGCCGACGCCGGCGTCGTACCGATCGAGCGTTCGCAGGGCGGCAGCGTTCGAGAGATCTACGACCTGCTGTTCGAGTTCGACGAGATTCGCATAGCGGCCGAGGTGACCGTCCCCGTCCACCTGGCCCTGCTCGCGCTGCCGGGCCAGGCACTGGACGGGATCGATCGTGTCTACAGCATCGCCCAGGCCCTCGACCAGGCCGACGAGTTCCTGCGGTCGCGGCACTGGGAGGTCATGACCAGCTACAACACGGCGGGCGCGGCCAAGGCCATCGCCGATAGGGGCGAGCGAAGGGCCGCGGCCGTGGCCTCCGCCCGCGTCGCGCCGTTGTACGGCCTGGAAGTGCTGGCCGGCGATATCCAGACTGGCGACGCCAACCGGACCCGCTTCGCGGTCGTCGCCCGCGATCCCGTCCCGGACGGCTGGTTCGCCCCCATTTCCACGTCCGGCCCGATGAAGACGACACTGGTATGGGTCGTCCGGAACCTCCCGGGCAGCCTGTACCGCTGCCTTGGCCCATTCGCCGAGCGCGACATCAACCTGTCGCGTCTCGAGTCGAGGCCGAGCCGTGGCGTTCGATGGGAGTACGTCTTTTGGGCCGACCTCGATGCGGATCCGTCGATGCCGGAATGTGCGGCTGCCCTGGCCGCCCTCCGGGGCGAGGCCATGATGGTCCGGATCGCGGGTGTCTACCACCGGGCCGCGGACGAGTAGCCGATCAGCTGCTGTCGCGGGGATCAGCCGCTGTCGCGGGGCAGACCGTCGTCGCGCCCCTCGCCGGCCCCACACGACGCCGGCCGGCCGGACCTCGGCCGGAAACGAAGGCCGAAGTTACCAGCCTGCCGTTGACAAACGACCTACTCGTCGGCCGCTACGCGGGGGCGTACGCTTCGTCCTGAAGGTGCACCGGGCCGGTCGACCGACGGGGAGCGTGCGCAGGCGAACCCACAACGGGCGCGGCCCTTGAGCGAGGTGTGCGTGAGCGGCGACACTCTCTCCAGTGAGGCGGAGCAACTACGTCGACTTGCGGCCGACCTGGCAGGTGGGCTGTCCAGATCGGCCAGGCGGGCTGCGACGATCGCCCAGGAACGGGCGGTGCTGCGCATGCTCGGCGTCGATGGGCTCGACCGAGCCGGGCGACCTCTCGCCGCGTCGCTCGCGGAGCGATATTGCGGCTCCAACGCGGGTCGTCTGGCTCGCGGCGTGATTCTGCCCTTCGCCGTGGCCCTGCTCGAGTACGACATGCCGGCACGCGACCTCGCGCTCGACGGCGCATCCGGGGCCATCGACCTGGGCCTCGAAGCCGAGCTTCTCGGGCGCCCTGATCGACTGGCCGCGGCCGAGAAGAAAGCCGCTGAGCTGCTCGGGGCGGCGCTCAGCCGCTTCGATGCCAATCGCACGGCGACGCGTGACATGCGCGACGTCCTCGGTTTGCCCCGGGAGCCGTGGCTCGGCGTTGCCCTGCGCGCCACCGAGGTGGAGGCTGCCGCGGAGGAGACGCGCGCGGCGATAGCCGAAGGCGCGGACGTGATCCAGGTGCGCGTGCCGGCCAGCTGGGAGTTTGCCGAGGCGCGTCGCCACGCGGGCCTCGACACGCCCGGCTTGTTCGAACCCGAGGCGACCCAGAAACGCCGGCGTGCACGTAGAACGTGGCGACGCGGCGCCCGCCCGGCCCGCCAGGCGGCGGAACCGGTTCCCGCAGGCAGCCAGCGCGGCCTTGCCTCGTTGCGCAAGGCCGCAGACGACGCGGCCGCCCGACGGCGCTGCTACGCCGGCCTGATGACGGTCACGTCGGCATTCGCCGCGCCGGAGCAGGCCGTCGTTGCCGGGTTCGAACGAATCGATTTCGTGGGCGCGGATCCGATCCGGGAGATCGTAGAGGAGAATGTCGACCCGGAACGGGCCCTCGCCGACCACGCCTTCGCTCACCGACTTCAAGCCCGGGCGGGTTGCCGCGTCGTCGTCGGTCCGGGCCCGCTGGCGCTTGGCGCGGACGTGGCCAGTGGCATCCCCTCCGATGCGACGACCTGGGCCGCCCGGGCGCTGGCCCTTCAGGCACTGGGCGTGGAGCTGGCCGTGGCCGACGGCCTGCCGGCCGATCGGCTGCTGCTGAGCGCGATTCCGGACTGGGCCTTCGGCGACGCCGATGAGGGCTCGATCCTGCTTCAGGCGTGGCTTCGGCGGGCCATCTTCCCCGGGCAGGCGCTTGTCCTCGACGGGCCGACCGGCTGGCTCGGTTCGCCGGGCCGGGCAGTTGCCGTGGTTTCGGCTTTCGCCGGCGGGGCTGCTTCGCTGGTCGTGGAGCCGGGCGTTTCCGGCCGCGTGAGCGCAGCCTCGGCGGAACTCGCGTCGGCGGCGAGGACAGCGCGTATGGTGCGGGCCACGCTTGGCGATGGCGCCTTGCATGGCGACGCAGCGGAACTGGGCGCGAAGACCCTCCGGGCCGCAAGCGGGGTTCTCGCCATGCTTTCGGCCGAGGGTTGGGAGAGCTTGCTCGGCCCGGCCGGTCACGGTGCCGATGGCGATTGGCTGGGGGCGTCCGCGGTGGTCGAGCGCGACGAGGGCCCAACTTCCGGGGCAAGGTTGTTCGAGAGCCTGGCCTAGCCAGGACCGCCGCCGGCGCGAGCGGCCGCCGGCCCTCACCATGGCGCTACCCGCCCCCGCCGCGACGGGCCAGGCAGGGGCAGCTCACCGGCCCCCAGCGCCGCCCCGCGAGTCTTCCCGCTCATCTTCGCCCCGGGCGCTGATAACCCGCCGCCGGACCGATCTTCCTGCTTATCTTCGTCCGGGGAAGTGATATGCGAGCCGCGTGACCAGTCGAGGGGGCTGCGGCCGTTTCTCTGAGCGCGAGTTAGACCTCACACGGGCCCTGCGTCGACGGGAGCTCTCGATGTCCGTCTCCGGCTTCGCTTAGCATCGCCCGGGGCGAGGTTGAGCAAGTCCGCTGGGCTGGCCGGCTCGCCGCCCGCTGGGCTGGCCGGCTCGCCGCCCGCTGGGCGCGCGGTCTCCCGGCCTCCGGCTTCGCTTAGCATCGCCCGAGGCGAGGTTGAGCAAGTCCGCCCGCCGCGCGGCCTGCTGGGCTGGCCGTCTCCCCGGCCCCTGGGCTGGCCGGCTCCCCGGCCGCCGCGCCCCGCGGCCGCCGCGCCCCGTGGCCCCGCGGCCGCCTTGCCTCTTGCCCCGAGGCTCGGTGCTAGCATGCCTGGGGTCGGTCTGAGCCCGGAGCGAGGAGAAGGCAGCTGACCAGTTCAAACGACCGGACGATCGAACTCGCCGGGCGACCCGTGTCCCTCGTAGTCGCCCTCGGCTTCGTTGCCCTGGTGGTCTCATGGCTTGGGATCGTCTACTTCGCCGAGCCGTGGGGCAGGTCGCTCCTGCCGTCCGGCATGGATGCGCGGTGCTACTGGGTACCGAGCCTGTCGGATCCGTACCTCAACTCGAACTGGCTCGATCAGATCGCTTACCCGTACTCGCCGGCATTCCTGCAGCTTCTCGAGCCGATCCGGCTTCTCCCCTGGCAGGCTTTCATGGGCGTTTGGGCCGCCATCCTGATGGCCGCCCTCGCCTGCATGACGGGCCCGCGCCTGATCCTGCTCGGTCTGGCGTTCTTCGGATTGATGGAGATCTGGGGCGGAAACATCGAGCTTCTGGTCGCGCTGGCGATCGTGCTCGGGTTCCGCTGGCCGGCGGCCTGGTCGTTTGTGCTGCTGACCAAGATCACGCCCGGCGTCGGGCTGATCTGGTTCGCGGTTCGGCGCGAGTGGCGATCGCTCGCGATCGTGGCCACCGCGACCGCAGCAATCGTCGTCGCGTCGTATGCGCTCATGCCCGGAGCGTGGCAGGCCTGGCCACAGGTTCTGGTCAATAACGCCGGAAAGAGCGGGACGTGGGCGGCAGTGCCGGTCCCGCTCGTCATCAGGCTGCCGCTGGCGATCCTCCTCGTCGTCTGGGGCGCTCGAACGGACCGCCGTTGGACGGTCCCGGCATCCGCCATGCTGGCGCTCCCGGCTCTCTGGTACGGCGGTCTGAGCATCATGGTCGCCACGCTGCCGCTGCTCGGGGCGCGATCCTGGACGGACGTTCTTCGCGTGGCCGCGCAGGGCCGCTCGGAGCTGGGCGCCTCGATCGCCTCCTTCGGCCGGCCCGGGCATCGCCTCTTCCGCGCGTCGACTCACCGGGCCGACTGAGTTTCCGCTCGGCGGTTCGGGCGCCCACCTCGTACGATTGCGCCAACAGCCGTTGAATTCGCATCAGGGAGGAGCAACCAGTGGCAGACCGCTCGCCAATGCCGGTCCGTGAGGCCGCCTGGCCGACGCTTCACGTCTCGCGACACCCGGCCATCCTCCACAAGCTCAGGATCCTGCGCGACGAGAAGACCGAGCCGAAGAAGTTCCGAGAGGTCGTTCGCGAGCTATCCTGGCTGCTCGGGTACGAGTCCCTGGCGGATGTCGAGGTTCGCTCTCGCGAAGTCAAGACGCCCCTTGAGACGACGAACGCCCACGAGCTGGGAGTTCGCATCGGACTCGTGCCGATCCTGCGGGCCGGCCTGGGCATGGTTGATGCCATGCTCGAGTTGATGCCAACCGCCGAGGTCTGGCACCTGGGCCTGTTCCGCGACGAACGCACTCTTCGGCCCGTCGAGTACTACAACAAGCTTCCCGACTCGGCGACCGTAGACCTGTGCCTGATCCTCGACCCGATGCTGGCCACCGGCGGCTCTGCCGCCGCGGCGATCGAAGTCTTGAAGCGCTGGGGTGCCACCCGGATCAAGCTCGTCAACTTGATCGTGGCGCCCGAGGGTGTCGATCTCGTGACCAGCGCCCACCCGGACGTGGAGATCTACTGCGCGGCCGTGGATCGCGAGCTCAACGAGCACGGCTACATCATGCCGGGCCTCGGCGACGCGGGCGATCGCCAGTTCGGGACCGGGCGTCCGAGCTAGGGCCGACCCGGGCGGTCGCCTGGACCCCGGCCTGGCGAGAAACGGGAGGTTATCCGTGGGCGACGAGCCACGACCAGCGTCCGCGGAACGTGCGCGGGCTCCGCGGCTGCCGCCGCGCTGGTTCATCCGCTTCTTCTGGGCGGCCCAGCGCGCCGTCTATCGGACCACCGGCGGCCGGGTCGGTCTTCGGCGCCCAACGCCCACGAGCTGGGGCATGCTGCGCCTCCGCACCATCGGGCGTCGCACCGGGGAGGAGCGCAGCGCGATCCTCGGCTACTACGAGGACGGTCCCAACCTCGTGACCCTGGCCATGAACGGCTGGGGCGAGGACGAGCCGGCCTGGTGGCTCAACCTCCGGGCGCGCCCAGACGCCACGGTTGACCTGGTCGGCGGCACCCGCCCCGTGAGGGCGCGAGCAGCCGAGGGGGAGGAGAGGGCGCGCCTGTGGGCCAGGTGGCGCGACGTCGGGGACGACGTGGACGCCTACGCCACGTTGAGGTTGTCGGAGACCGCCGTCGTGATCCTGGAGCCGCGGCCCGATAGAGCGCCCTGATCGCCGCTGCGCGTGCGGCATGACGGGGCCGCGACCGCGCCAAGACGGGTTGGCCGCTCTGCGGGTCGTCGAAGGGCGATCTGGCAAGCGGCGGCTTCGACCGATAGCATGCGAGGTTGCATGACCATTGAACCCGATCCAATTCAGCCGGCTCCGGCGCCACCCGTCGATTCGGCTGGGTCTGCCGGCCTGACCTCGGCCGAAGCCGCGCAGCGGCTGCGCCAGGATGGTCCCAACAGCCTCGGCGCCGAGGGTCGCCGCGGGCCGCTGGCCGTCCTGATCAGCCAGTTCGCCAGCCCGCTCGTCCTGATCCTCGTCGCCGCCAGCGTGGTCAGCATCGCGGTGGGAGATCGGGTCGAGGCCGGCATCATCCTCACGATCGTGGCAATGAGCGCATTGCTCGGCTTCGTCCAGGAGGCCCGCTCGGAGGCGGCCGTGGCCGCGCTGCAGGCCCGCCTGGCGCTCCGGGCCACGGTGATCAGAGACGGGAAGGAGCAAGAAGTCCCGATCCACGACGTCGTCCGCGGCGACATCGTGATCCTGGGCGCAGGTGACATCGTGCCGGCCGACGCTCGCCTGCTCGAGGCCAATCACCTGTTCGTGGACGAGTCGTCGCTGACCGGCGAGTCGGCTGCCGCGCTCAAGAACCCCTTGCCGGGCGATCTCGATCCGGGCAAGGACGAGGATCGGGCCGGGCTGGCCTTCTTCGGGACGAGCGTCGTCAGCGGCACCGGACGTGCGGTGGTAACCGCCACCGGCGCCCGGACGAGCTACGGAGAGATTGCCCACCGGCTGGCCGAACGGGCGCCCGAGACCGACTTCCAGCACGGCGTCCGGGCTTTCGGCCTGCTCATCGGTCGGGTCACGCTGATCCTCGTCGTCGGCGTCTTTGCCGTGAACGTGGCCCTGCAGCGACCGCTCTTCGATGCGCTGCTCTTCTCGATCGCCCTGGCAGTAGGCCTGACACCGGAGCTGCTGCCGGCCATCGTCACGCTCAATCTCACCCGCGGGGCGCGTGCCCTCACGGCGCACGGCGTGCTCGTCAAACGCCTTCCGGCTATCCAGAACCTGGGCAGCGTCACGGTCCTCTGCACCGACAAGACGGGCACGCTGACCCTCGGCAAGCTGGAACTGGTCAAGGCCGTGGGGATCGACAAGGACGACGCCGGAGAGGCGTCCCACGCCCTCGAGCTCGCGTATCTCAACAGCCATTTCGAGTCGAGCTTCGTGAATCCCCTGGACACGGCCGTCCTGGCCGCCGCCCCAAAGCCGGCCGACCTGGACGCCTATCGAAAGCTTGCCGAGCTCCCGTACGACTTCAACAGGCGGATGCTCAGCGTCGTCGTCCAGCGCGGCGGCGAGCCGCCGATCCTCGTGACCAAGGGCGCGCCCGAGGCGGTCGTGGCGGCCTCGAGCAGCGTGCGTGAGGACCATACGGCGCGCGCGATCGGCAAGGACGAACACGATCGACTGGCCAGGCTGGTCGACGGCTCGTCCGCCGACGGCTTCCGGCTGGTCGCGGTTGCCTCGAGGGTGCTGGGACTCGACGAGCTGGCCGGCCTGTCGGGATCGGTCCCGGCCTCGAACGCAGCCTATGCCGCGCCCTCGACCCCGGCCTTGCCGGCCTCGAACGCAGCCCTTGCCTCGCCGCCGTCTGCCGCGCCGCCGTCTGCGACGCCCGCAGCCCCGACGCCCCCGGCTGTGGCAGTGCCGGCCGCGGGTGCCTCAGCCCCGGCTGCCGCCCCGCTTTCGGCCGGCGGCATCGCTCTTGCCGACGCCTCGAGGCTCGAGCGAGACCTCACCTTCGAGGGCATCATCCTCTTCAGCGACCCTCCGAAGCCGGACGTCGGCAAGGCGATCACGGACCTCGCAAGCCAGGGCATCGCCCTCAAGATCATCACCGGCGACAACGACCTGGTGGCTCGCCACGTGGCTGGACTCGTCGGGTTGAAGGTCGAAGAAGTGCTCACCGGCGAACAGATGAGGAAGCTGACTCATCCTGCGCTGGTGGCCCGCGCGCCCCGGACCACGATCTTCGCCCGCGTCGACCCGGACCAGAAGCTCCAGGTCATCCGGGCCCTGCGTGAGTCGGGGCACGTCGTCGGTTACATGGGCGACGGCATCAACGACGCTCCGGCGCTCCACGTTGCCGATGTCGGCATAAGCGTCGACAACGCCACCGACGTGGCTCGCTCCGCGGCCGACATCATCCTGCTCGAACCGAGCCTGGCGGCGATCAGCCAGGGCGTGACCGAGGGCCGGCGCACCTTCGCAAACACGCTCAAGTACATCCGGATGGGCACGAGCTCCAACTTCGGCAACATGCTGAGCATGGCGGGAGCGGCTCTTCTGCTGCCGTTCCTGCCGATGCTGCCCAGCCAGATCCTGCTCAACAACCTGATCTACGACGCTTCGCAGACGGCTATTCCCTCGGACAACGTCGACCCGGACGTCGAGGCCGAGCCCGCCCGCTGGGACGTGCACGCCATCGAACGGTTCATGGTCATCTTCGGGCCGATCTCGTCGATCTTCGACTACGTCACCTTCGGCGTGCTGCTCCTGATGCTGGGCAACAACGAGGAGTCGTTCCACACGGGCTGGTTCGTGGAGTCGCTCTTCACCCAGATCCTGGTCGTGCTGGTGATCCGCACTCGTCGCAGCCCGTTCTGGCTGAGCCGCCCGAGCCGGCAGCTGGGCGCGGCGATCGTGGCGGCGCTGGCCGTGGCCGTGATCATTCCGCTCAGCCCGCTCGGCTCGGACGTGATGGGTTTCGGCGCGCTGCCGTGGCAGTTCTGGCCGCTGCTGGTCGTTATCGTCGCCGCGTACCTGGCCCTCGTGGAAGTGACCAAGCGCATCTTCGACACGCGCGAGGCGCGCCGGCCAGATGCGGTCGCGCGCCGAAAAGCGCGCGCCGGGTTCCACGTCGAGCCATCGGCCAGGTAGCCCGGGTCGTGACTTCGAACCGTCGACGACGGAGCGGAACTTGATCCAACGCCGCGCCGGCGACGTCCCCCGTTCCATCCGCGCCATCGAGCTCAGGACGGCCGGGACGTGGTGGCCGACCTCAAGCAGTCCGGGTCGTGGATGTCCACCCTCGACTGGCGGCGCTCATCGCCAAAACGAAGCAGCCGACCGCAGAGGGGGGGATGACGGCCGGCTGCTCAGTTTTCGCGGCCGGGCGAGTACTGCTACCCGCACCACCGCCGCGTTCGTATTTAGCCAGCGGTTCCTGAGAGGATCCTGAATCTGGCCGAATTCGAGGGATTCCCCTCGACGCGGGCTCGATCGAGCCGAGATCGCTGCGCCGGTGCGTACCGGAACGGCAGCGTCCGGGGAGTCGAGCCTCGCCGTCAGGGCGCGGCGGTAGCCCAGGCCTCGACCGATGTCGTCACCGGCGTCCCGATGGCGGCGGACCGCTCGATCGCCAGCGCCACGAGATGGTCCTGGCAGGCTTCGGCCAGCGGATAGGGCGGCGCCCCGTTGCAGCGGGCCCAGGCCGCCATCGCCGTGAGCATGGTGCTCATCGCGATCTCGTCGTCGTTGAGTCGCAGGCCGGGGAACGGGTTCCGGTAGAGGATCTTCTCGCCGACGCTGATGTGGTCCGTCTCGAAGCCGTCGAGATCGAGGTCGTAGCCGGTCTGGCGGCGCACGAGCGGGCTCCGAACGATCGTGCGAGGACCGACCAGCCGAACCACCTCGTCGTTCGAGATCTCTCCGGCGGAGCCGCTTATCACGATCCGGCGCGACCGGAGCTGGTTGTGCCACTGGTTGTCCGTGAAGTCGTACAAGCCCATCGATCCGCCGAAATCGAGGGTTGCGATGGTCGTCCTCGCATCTTTCGGCCGGTCGTCGTCGGTCCATCCTTCCCGGACGAGCGGGTCGACCAGCGGCGCGACGAAGGTCCGGGCGCTCACCGTCGCGGGCTCGAACCGGACTCCGAGGAAGGCCCTCATCAGCGCCACGGCGTGATAGAGGTGCGTCGAGGAGACCTGGACCGAACTGACCGTTCCGATCGCCCCGCTTCGCGCCAGCTCCAGCCGGGCCGCGTGGCTCGGATAGAGCGGGTACTGCTCGGCGACCTGGACCAGGTCGCTCGCCCCAACCGAACCCCACAGCTGCCGCAGCCCATCGATGTCCGGCGCGGGCGGCGTCTCGGACAGGATCGGCAGCTCCAGTTGGGCCGCGGCCTCGATCACGCCGGGCGCGGCTGCCCACGGCACGGCGCCCACGACGAACTCCGGGCGCTGGGCCGCCTTGAGCTCTCCGATCGAGGCGTAGCCCGGCACTCCCCATTGCGCCGCCAAACCTGCGGCGGCTTCCCGGCTGCGTCCTACGACGCCAACGACCTCCACCTGCGTCGGCAGGAGGCGGGCGAGCCTCAGGAAGCGCTGCGCCCGCCACCCGCCACCCACGATTCCGAACCGGCTGGCCATGGCGCCATGCTAGCGAGTGGAGGAATTCGGCGTGGCCTCCGCCCGGTGTCGCTGCCACCAGGCCACGTCGCCGGGATCGACTCCTCGAACGGCGTCGCCGTCAGGCCGAACGCCCGCTCGGCCTTCGAGCTGTCGAGGAGGTAGGGCTCCTCGAACTCGTAGAGCATCTCGACCATCTCGCGGGCCGGCGCCGAGAACACTCCGGCAAATCGCAGCATCAGGCGTGAGACGCGCGAGATCCGCGGGCTTCCGGTCCCGGCAGAGGCGGACACGAGCTCCGCGAACTGCCGGAGGCTGACCGCGGGCACGGACGAGACGTGCCAGGCTTCGCCGAACGCCTCCTCGTGGCCGGCCAGCTCGATGAGCGTCCGGGCGAAGTCGGGGACGTAGGTGACGCTGTGAGGCGCGTCGGGATCCCCGAGGAGCTGGACGGACTTCCCGGCAAGGATCGGCGCGAAGAACCGCTGGCCGACGAGCGAGTCGATCACCTCGGGCCCGAAGAAGTCGGATGCCCGCGCGATCGTCACCCTCACCTCGCCGGCCGCGTGGGCCGCCATGAATGCCTCGGCGACTCCGGCCCGGGCGGTGCCCTTTCGGTTCGTCGCCGCGTACGGCAGGTCCTCGCGAATCGGGCCGCCGTGGGTGGGCCCGTAGGCGTACAGGTTGTCGATTACCGCGAGTCTGATGCCGCTGCCGCGGAGACCGCCCAGGACCCCCTCGACGATCGGCGGGAAGCCCTTCGGCCAGTTCGAGTAGGCCGGCTGAGCGGCGAAGTAGACGGTGTGAGCGCCTGCGGTCGCCGCTCTGACCGCGGCCGGGTCGGTGATGTCGGCGCTGAATGGCGTGACGCCCGCCACGCCGAGATCGCGACCCGAGCGGGTGACGACGCGAACGGCCTGGCCTGCTACAGCCAGCTGTCGGGCTATGGTCGCGCCGACCGGTCCCGCGCCAAGGACGACGTGGGCGGGCGTGGAGGTCTCGGTCATCGGGGACTTCCTCTTGTAGCCAGGTGCAGGCCGGTCGACCGTCGTTCGTCGACGGTCCGCCAGATCCGGGGACATTACCCCATTCGAAACCTCGTTCGACAGACTGCCCTCGGTGACCCGGCGAGTGAGAAGTTCGGGCCTCAGCCGGCGCGGAGTTCTTCGAACAACGGCGCGAATCGCTCCAGCGCGGCGCTGGTCAACGCCGGCAGCGGGCTCGGGTCGTCCGCTTCGCCGACGTAGAGCGCCAGGTGCTGAAGACCGGCCGCGCCGAGGGACCGCATCGTCGCCACGACCGCTCCGCGCGGGCCGCCGATCCAACCGGGACGCTCGTCGGCCGAGCCGTCGGGCTTGAGCGCGATCCGCCCCCAGCCGGTCAGCGTGAGCGTGGCCGGGTCGCGGCCGACAGCCGCGCACGCCCCAGCCACCTGCCGGGCGATTTCGCGGACGTCCGCCGCGCCCGAAAGCGGAACGTTGACGTTGACGGCATCGCCCCAGCGCGCCGCGATGCGCATCGTCCGGCCGCCCCGGGCGGCGATCCACAGTGGGATCCCCGCCGGCCGCGGACCTCGCGGTAGCACGTCGGCGGCGTCGGTCCGGTGGTGGTGGCCTTCGAAGGTGAGGGGCGGCTCCCGGAGCATCCGGGCGACAATTTCGACGGCCTCCGCATGCTTGCCGACGTGGCCTCCACCGTCGTAGCCAAAGGCACGCCAGCTTTCGTCGGCCGCCGGCACGCCGCTGCCCAGGCCGAGAATCAGCCGGCCGCCACATACCTCGTCGAGGGTCGCGGCCATCTTTGCGAGCAGGGCGGGGTTGCGGAACCCGGTGCAGGCGACGAGCGGCCCGATCTCGATCCGGGTCGTCGCCTCGGCCGCCGCCGTGAGGATCGTCCAGCACTCCCAGAAGCCGTACGGGGATCGGCCCGGAAGCACCCGCATCAGATGATCGGGCGCCCAGAGGGTGTCGACGCCGAGCGACTCGACGTCCCGCGCGAGTTGCCGCATGACCGGCCAGCCGACGTTCAGGCCGTCCCGCCCCGGCCAGGTCGGCAGGCTGAGCCCGATCCTCAGCCGCACTGCGTCCGCCGTCGCATCTTCCAGCGAGCCCCGAGCCGCTTCACGCGGCGACCACCTGGTTGCGACCGGCTCGCTTGGCCATGAAGAGCCCGGCATCGGCCCGGCCGATCAGCGCCTCCCGCGTGGGATCGGCGGGATCGATGGCGGCACA
>JBEKVD010000062.1:0-16503 GCA_049514315.1 Candidatus Limnocylindrales bacterium
GTAGACGGTGTAGGTCACCGTCCCGCCGGCGTTCGGGGAGGCGCCGCTGAGGGTCGCGCTGTCATAGACCGCGGTGCCGATCGGGACCGTCGACCCCGAGAGCGTCGTCGCGATCGTCGGGCTCTTCTTGCAGTTCGTTGGCCGCGTGGCTGTGGCGTCGTACGGACCAGGATCGTTTGATCCGTCGCCCCACACGAAATCGGTGGCCCGGATAGCAACCGAGGTCACCGACGGGCTCACACTAAACGAGCCGGAGAAGGTCCAACCACCGGCGAGCGTGAACGACCCCGGGCCCGACAGGGTGTAGGAGCTGCTGCCGTTGAGGGCGTAGTAGACCTTGAAGGTCGCTTCAGCCTGATGTCCGGTATCGACTGTGGTCCAGTCGTTGATTTGGTACGTAACGTTTCCGCTGCAGTCGAGGTTGGGTACGACCGTCGCATGGTGCCCGAGGGCGATCCCTGCCGCCGCCGGGAGGAGCATGCCAACCAATGCGAACATCGCAGCCAAACCGTAAATGCGGGCGCGTCTTGGGCGCGCAATGCTGGTGACCATGGATCTCCTACTGCCCGAAAGGTGCGGCACAGATGGACCGCGGAACTTGCCGCTGTGACCGCGCCACTCGAAGCCGGCTTACTTGTTTCTCCTGACAGAAGCGGTCAAACGTACCCACTAGGCAACGATTAGGGTAGCCATTGGTACTGCGGGCGTCTAGCACTTCGGTGCACAGACGCACCGTGGGTCTTGTGGAGCGGACCGTCATCTGTTCGGCGCTTTTGCCACGGATCGCGGCTCTCACGGTCTTTCGTGGTGTTGCCGTGCGTTACGTCGCGTTATCCTCCCGAAACTCTCCCGGGAGTCGGATTCCCTCGGTGGTTCGTCCTAGTACGAGGACCAGAGGGTGATCCTGGCCAATGTCCAGTGGGTGACTTACGTAGGTGCTGCTCGGCGCCACGGTAATTGCCTCGAGTGCCTCGTCCCGGGCAAGGAAAGTGGTGTGCGGAGGCGACACGATTGGCCGGGCGATACCGTGCTGTTCGGCGGGCAACAGCAGGCGAGGCCGATCGAGCCGGAATATGACGGGCACCGGAGTCTTCGGAGAGGCCGGCCTGGCCTATCCGGCTCTCAGCCCTCTGGTTTGCCCTCGATGTCCTGGCAGCTGGCTCGCTCCATTCGGTGGTGGCGGCCGGAGTAGCAGAGCAGCGGCATCGGCCGCTCTCCAACGGCAGCGGCGGCGTCCACGTGAGCGATGTGGAGGGCGTGATCGCCGGCCGGGTGGACGTCGCCGATGAGGCATTCCGATACGCGATTGCGTGGGCGAGAGCCGGCAAGTTGGTGGTCCACAGGTGCCATTCCGCGCCGCACAGTTCGGCCCACCACTCGTCCCCCGAATGCGCTGCTGGCGGGCCATTGACACCAACAGCCGGCCGGGCGGGGTTGCCGCCCGAGAACCAGTCGGAAAGAGCCTGATGATCTTCGGCCAGGATGTTCACCGCATGGCGGCCGCTCCGACTCAGGGCGGCACGATCCACCGGCCGCGATCGAAGGCCACCAGTACGAAAGGCGGCCGCAGCGAGCCCGATCTGAACCGGTTGACGGACGTGCCCCAGGGCCGCTCGCCATTCCAGGTGATGGCCACCGCCGCGCAGGTCGCAAAGCGGCGCAGGACGGATCGGAATTCACCGGCGTCGAAGTCGGACACGCCCGCAGTCTGGAGAGTGTCCGTGGGCTGGACCCGCTGCCGCCCGGCAGTCGCTGCCACAGAGACGGGTGTCCCACCCTTCGGGCCTTGGGCATGTGAAGAGGGCGACCAGCCGAGCCGGTCGATACGCGTTCCGTCCACCGGCGCGACGCTCGGCCGGCCCCCGGAGGCCTACCCTCCGGCGCCGACCGGACCGGTGGGCGGCTTGTAGCCCTCGGGCAGCTTTGGTGTGAAGCGAAAGCCGCCGGCCACGCCGGGCTCGGTCAGCTCGTGCGGAGCGAGCAGGGCATCGAGGTCCTCGGACGTGAAGATGCCCCGCTCGATCACGATCTCGCGGATCGTCCGGCCCTCGCGAACGGCCTGCTTGGATATCTCCGCGGCCAGGGCATAGCCCAGGTACGGCGCGAGCGGCGTGGACAGCGCCGAAGAGCGTTCCATGAGGTCTCGGGCGCGCTCCCGGTTGGCCTCGATGCCGGTCACGCAGAACTCGGCGAAGGCCCGGCTCATGTTCGTCAGGATGGTCAGGCTCTCGAGAGCCGTGTGGGCGATCACCGGCATCATCACGTTCAGCTCGAGCTGCCCGGCCGAGGCCGCCCAGGCGATCGTGGTGTCGTTGCCGATGACCCGGAAGCAGACCATCGAGAGGCATTCGGCCATGACCGGGTTCACCTTGCCCGGCATGATCGAGCTGCCCGGCTGAACGGCAGGAAGGGTGATCTCGGCGAAGCCGGTCATCGGCCCCGATGACATCAGGCGCAGGTCCTCGCTGATCTTGATGAGATCCACCGCTATCCCGCGCAGAGCGGCCGAGACCTCGAGCATGGGGCGCATCGAATGGGTCGCCTGGACGAGGTGCTCGGCGCCGCGGAGCGGGTGGCCCGTCTGCTCGGCGAGGTTCCGGAGCACGAGCTCGATGTACTCCGGCTCCGCATTCAGGCCGGTTCCCACCGCGGTCGCGCCGATGTTCTGCTCGGCGATCGACTGGGCCGCGGCCTGGAGGCGCTCGACTCCTCGGCGGAGCGTCAGCGCGTAGGCGGCGAACTCCTGGCCCAGCCGGATCGGGACCGCGTCCTGCATGTGCGTTCGGCCGGACTTGATGACGTCGTCGAACTCGGCGGCCTTGCGCTCGAAGGCGTGGATCAGTTCCTCGGCGGCCGGCATGAAGTCGCGGATCAGGTCGAGAGTGGCGATGCGCATCGCCGTCGGGAAGACGTCGTTGGTGGACTGGGCCATGTTGACGTGATCGTTCGGGCTGACGACGGCATAGTCGCCGCGCGCCCCCGAGCCCACGCCGGCGGCGTGCAGCAGCTCGATGGCCCGGTTGGCCAGGACCTCGTTCGCGTTCATGTTGTGGCTCGTGCCGGCCCCGGCCTGGAACGGGTCGATCCGGAAGTTGTCGATCAGCTCGCGCTGCCTGGCGGCGTGGGCGGCGGCGAAGGCGGCGTGCATCGGGTCGGCCGGGCGGCAGGCCTCGACCGCGTCGGTGTCGCCGGCCGTGGCCTCGTCGGTGGCCCGGCCGGGCTCCTCCAGCGGCTCCAGGACCTCGTCCGCGGCGGTGACGATGGCGTTGCCCAGCTGCTTCGGGAGGCGCCCGGTGGCCATGTTGGCGCGGGCCGCGGCCTTCTTGACCTGGACGATCGCCCGAACCAGGGCCGGGTGCGGCAGCGCGCCGGAGATCGGGAAGTTGTGGATGCCGCGGGCGGTCTGGACGCCGTAGTAGGCGCCCGAGGGTACCTCGAGGTAGCCCAGCGGATCCTTCTCGATCCGAAACCCGGGGCGCGGCTCAGGGGTAGTGGGCGGCGTTGCAGGAGTAGCCGGGGCGACGGCTGGCTCCGTTCCGCCTGCGATGTTGGGATTCATGGTGTCGGCTCCTCGCTCGAGCTGCCGCCGGCGATACGCGGCGTGGGCCGCTGCGACGGTCGATTCTATCGCCTCTATCGTCGCGGTCGCCCTCGAGACCGGCGTTGGTGTTGGGTGGCGGGCGCCACGTTCAGTTCAACAGGCTGGGAGCTTCGTGGGGCGGGGTTTCGCCGGGCCGGTCGACTCCGCAGGTGGGGCGGCCTCTTCATCTCAGGCTACCTCCCGTAATATTCCTCTAATGTTCCTCGGCGGCGGTCGGCCTCTGGCCGCAGGAACATTCCGTGACTGCGGCGCAGAGCAACGATGGAGCCCACCAGTTCCGACACCTGGGCTCGGTGGTTTCGGACGGAGGAAATCCCGGATGGCTCAACGACAGCCGCAGTCTCGCGAGGAGCAGATCCGCCAGGACGTTCACGACCTGCACGGCCTCGGCTACGCGCAGGAGCTCTTCCGGACGATGGGGGGTTTCTCGAACTTCGCCATCAGCTTCTCGATCATCTCGATCCTGACCGGGGCGGTGATCCTGTTCGACTACGGCCTTGCGTGGGGCGGCCCGGCCGCAAGCACCATCGGCTGGCCGCTCGTCTCGGTCTTCACCCTGCTCATCGCGGCCTCGATGGCGGAGATCGCGTCGGCGTACCCAACGGCCGGTGGTCTCTACTACTGGTCGAGCCGCATGAAGAACAAGAACTGGGGCTGGTGGACCGCCTGGTTCAACCTGGCCGGGCAGGTTGCGATCGTCGCCGGCATCGACTTCGCCGCCGCATCGTTCGTCAACTCGGCGATCGCCACCCCCATCATAAGCAACTTCAACATCGCCTACGGGAACGGGTCCATGTTCCTGGGGACGCTGGTGAGCGGCCAGCTCCTGACCATGGCGGTGCTCCTGGCCATCCAGCTGGTTCTGAACATCGCCGGCATCCGCATCGTGGCGAAGTTGAACGACGCGTCGGTTTGGTGGCATATCGGCACCGTCCTGGTGATCGTCGGCGCGCTCTACCTGATCAGCTCCGGCAAGGTCCACTCGACTCTCAGCCCGTTCGCGATCGCTCCTCAGGACACCACGGGCAGTGCCTCCGTCTTCGGAGGCGCGCTCAACCTGGGTCCCGCTGCGGGCTATGCGCTGCCGTTCGCATTCCTCTTCTCGCTGCTGCAGGCGCAATGGACCTACACCGGCTACGACGCCTCGGCCCACGTGGCGGAGGAGACCATCGGCGCCCGGTTGTCCAGCGCCTGGGGCGTGTTCATCTCGGTCGCCGTCTCCGCCGTGGTCGGCTACATCGTTCTCCTCGGGCTGGTGACGCACCTGCCGCCACTGGACCAGGTCTTCAACTGCAATCCCGCGACGGCTCCGCTGTGCAGCCAGTACTACGGCGGCAATGCGGTCGTATTCACGACCCTCACCTACAACCTGGGTGAGCTCGGCAGCTGGCTCGGCGCCGCCATCGCCGTCGCGATGAGCCTGTGCGGCCTGGCCTCGGTCGCCGCGGCGGGCCGGATGCTCTTCGCCTTCAGCCGCGATCACGGCGTCCCGGCCTCCGGCTGGCTGCGCCGGGTCTCGCGCCGCCATCGCACCCCGGCCAATGCGATCGTTGCGATCGTCGTCTTCTCCTACCTGTTGACCAACGCCGCGTTCATCTTCGGCGGCGCCACGGCAATCGCCATCGTGACCGCGATCAGCACGATTGCGCTGTACTGGGCCTACGGGGTGCCGATCTTCCTGGGCGTGTTCGGCCAGCAGGAGTGGCGAGATCACGCCGTGTGGAAGCTCGGCCGTTTCTCCAGGCCGATCGCCCTCGTGGCCGTCGCCTGGATCGCCGTGATCTCGGTCCTGTTCCTGTGGCCGACCTCGGGCAATGCCTACACCTGGCTCGCCTACGTGGTCTTCCTCGGCTTCCTGTTGATCTACTACTTCGCCTGGGCCCGTCGGCGGTTCAAGGGCCCGGTCGTCGAGGTCGGCGAGCTCGAGCTGACCGAGATCGAGAAGGAGTTCGAACACGCTGCCGAGGAGCTCGGCGGCGTCATCCCCTGACGTGATCCCCGCAAACGCGCTGGCGCGAACGACCGCGAGAGCGGCAGGCCAGTCGCTCGTTGCCGTCAGATCCTGCCCGGCCGCTGGCTACTGACTGTCGAACCGCCCGAAGTAGTCCTTGAGGGCGCCGGCGCCTTCCCAGCCGACGATGACGACGCGGTTTCCGATCGAGGCGATCGTGCACGTCTGCGATCCGGCGAAAGTGATCGATTCCGACGCCGGCCGCCCCCAGCTCGCACCGTCTGAGCTGCTCCAGACAGCCCAGTTGCCGGTCGGTTTGGCGGGCGCACTCAGGACCAGGATCCGGCCGTTGACGATCCCCCAGTCGCCGCCGGCCGTCTGGAGGCCGGACTGCTGCCAGACCGTGCCGCTCGGCGACCACCACCAGGTCGTGGATTGGACGGTCGCGGCGGGGGTTGGGGTGGGCTTGGCCGCGGCCGAACTCGAGGGCGCCGGGGCGGCGGCGGTGTTCGCAGCGGCCACCAGCGCCGTGCCCATGCCGAACAGCGCCGTCACGTTGGGCGGCAGATGCCAGTCGGTGCGAAGTGTCCACGTGCGGCCGTCGGGCGAGGTCCACGCCGTCGTCGCGCCTTTGCGAGTTGGGTCCGTTCCGACGGCCACGTACCCGTATCGATACGTGGATACGCTCAGAGCGAAGCCGGTACCCACGGCGATCGAGCCGGCCTGCCACGTATTGCCGTCCGTCGAGTACATGATCGGGGAGCCGCCCGCGACGTCGGATGACGCCACGAACCCGCCCGGGCCGGCGGTGAGCGATGAGAACTCCGGCGGCGCGTCGTCCTGGAACTGGGCCTGTGTCCATCCGCTGGCCGCGGTCATGTGCCAGATCATGCCGTTGTCGCCGGAGCTGTTGGTCACCTTGCCGGCCGCGATGATCCCGCCCTGGCCGTCCGAGATGGCCTGCAGGATTACCGGCCGTCCGGTCACGCCCGAGGCGGTCAGCAGGTCCGGTGTCAGCTCCTCGGACCACAGGCTCCCGTCCGGCGAGCTGAAGACCGCCGTTCCCGTCGGCCCCGTTGCGAAGGTGTAGAAGCGATCTTTCGTGGTCGCGACCGGGCCGAGTTTGAAGTCCTTGGTGACGTCGACGATCATCGGCACGTTCCCGACCTGCAGGGTGAGGGCGAAGACGGCCGGCGGTGCCGACTCGGTGGCCGGCGGTCGAGCCGGCCCCATGACCAGGGTGCCGCTGATCACTCCCAGGCCGCTGCTCGCGCCGCCAATGAAGACCACTCGTTTGCCGATGGACGCCATGCGAGCGTGGCTGAGCGGCGCGGCGCTGCTGGCGACGGGTATCCAGTTAATGCCGTCGTCCGAGACCCACACGATCTCAACGGAGGCGGGTTGCGGCGTGCTCCCGGGCAGCGTGGCCTCGGGGCTCGCGGCGGCCGAGGTCGTGGCCACGGCCGCCGCGCCGAAGGCGATCAGGCTTCCGCCGACGTTGGCGACGCCGTCCAGGGCCACCGAAGGGAGGTCGGTCGGTGCGGTTGACTTGGTCCAGGTGTTGCCGTCGGTCGAACTCCAGGAGGCGGCCAGCCCCGGCGCCGTGGGGCTCAGGTCGATGCCCACGGCGACGATCCTGCCGTTCAGACCGGCGATTCCGCGGACATCGAAGCCGTCAAGCGATGTCCCGGCCAGCTTCCAGTCGCGGCCGGTCGACGAATACCACGCCGCAGAGTGCGTCGTCTTGGTGTCGCTCGAGAGACCGATGATCACGAACCCGCCATCCCACGAGCCTACGGCGCGCGGCGTGTACGTCCCGCTCGCTGTAGAGGCGTCGGGCAGGATCTGAGGCGACCACGTGAGACCGTCGGTGGAGAGCCAGGCCACTCCGTTTCCGGCCGCCACCGCTTCCCCCGGCCTGGAGGCGACGCCGCCGATCATCTCCTGGCCGGCACCGGAGGCGACCTGCATCGGCGTCCAGGCGCTGCCGTCACGAGAGTGCCATGCGGTCGCGATCACGTCGGTGGGGGACGAGCCGAGGCTGTTGCCGATGACCACGAGCCCGCCCTGGCCGTCATCGGAGAAACCCTGTGCAACGAATCGGCGACCGCCGACGGCGAAGGCGCTCGAGCCGGATAGCTTGCTCCACGTGGAGCCGTCGGTCGTGGCCCAAACGGAGGTTGTCGAGCCGGCCGTGCCGACCATGAGCAGCTCGCTGTCAAAGGTCGTGAAGTAGGGACCAAAGTCGAGCCTGGTCGTGGGCGGCGTGGCAGGCTTCTGCCAGTTGATGCCGTACACGCTGCCGGTGGGCGCCGCTGCAGTCGGCTGGTTGGGCAGCGTCGCGAGCAGCGCGGCGACCACCGCGACCGTGGCCATCATGCCCGCAAGCGCGAACAGACCGCGGAGGCTGGGCCTGCCGGGTCGGGAGGCGCCGGAGCGAGTCCCGGGGCGACGCCGAAGGAGGCCCCCGAGGCCGAAGGACCGGCCGGTCCCGCGTCTGCCGGTTTCTGTGCGCAGCCGCGCGAGCGGATGGGGAGCGGTAAGTCGGGCCGGCTCGCGACCGGGCCCCGCCGGCTCGCGACCGGGCCCCGCCGCCTCCTGTTCCTGGACGGTGGATCCGGGTGCGGCGATCGGACGAGCCTGCGCCACGGGTCGCCGGCCGGCGTCCGCCCCGTCCGGACGGGGAGCGGCCGGTGCATCGGCCGGGTGGGTGGGACCAGCTGGCGTAGCAGACCTGCGTGGGTGCCTGGGGCGGCGCGCCTGATCGGGCCCGGAGAGGCCCGCCGGCCCCGGCATCACGAACCGCCGGGCCTCGCGGGGACGCTCGAGCGTCTCCTCTTCTGGTTCGGGCTGGTTGCTGCCGCCGGGCTGGGCCTCGACGTCGCGGTCGTTCATCGGGGTGTTGCCGACCTCAATCGGTGCTCTGCTCCTCGGCCGTGCCGGGCTCAAGATCTAACGGAGTCAGGCTCGGGAGCCAGATCCGGACAACGGCGAAGAGTCGAAGTCTGCCACGGTTCCGACCATTCGGGCATGGGACGTGTAGCACTCGGGCGCCTGAGGAGCCAGGTAGACCGGCTCGCCGCCCTTGCGGCTGACCCTCCGCGTCAGCAGCGGCCACAATAGCGGAGTCAGAAGGATCCGCCCCGGCAGGGGCCAGAATCCAGGCCGCTAGGACGCGGCGCCCGGGCTGGCGCCCGACCCTGGCGGTCCGCCACGCACAAGGAGCAACCGATGAGCGACGAGCACGGTGCCGGGGGCCGCGGCGCGGGCCACTCAGTTCCGAAGCAGCTCGAGGATCTGCGGCAGATGGTCCGCGACGGTCGGGTCGACACGGTAATCGTCGCCCTGACCGACATGCAGGGCCGCCTCATGGGCAAGCGGGTACAGGGCGAAGCCTTCCTGAAGGGCGTCGTCGACCACGGCATTCACTTCTGCACGTACCTGCTCGGCACGGACATGGAGATGAACACGCCGGATGGGTTCAAGCTCATGAACTGGGAGACCGGCTACGGCGACTGGATCGGGCGCGAGGTCTGGGAGACGACCCGGGTCCTGCCGTGGCTCGAGTCGACCGCCATCGTCCTGTGCGATGCGATCGATGAGGAAACGGGCCTGGAGATCCCAGTCTCGCCCCGGACGATCCTGAAGCGCCAGGTCGAGCGAGCGACAGGCCTTGGCTACGTCCCCAAAGCCGGTACCGAGCTCGAGCTCTACGTCCTGGCCGACACCTTCGAGGATCTCGCCGAGAAGGGCTACGCGGATGTGGAGCGGGTCGGCTACTACAACGAGGACTACCACCTCCTGCAGGCGACAAAGCTGGAGCCGCTGTACCACCAGATCCGCAACCAGATGACCGCTGCGCGGATCCCGATCGAGTTCAGCAAGGGCGAGGCGGCGCCGAGCCAGCACGAGGTCAACATCCGCTACGACGAAATCCTCGAATCGGCCGACCGCAGCGTTCTCTTCAAGCACGGTGCCAAGGAGATCGCCTGGCTGAACGGCTACGGCCTGACCTTCATGGCCAAGCCATACGCCGAGTGGACCGGCTCGTCGGGCCACCTCCACATGTCGCTGTGGGACGCGACCGGCGAGAAGCCGCTCTTCTTCGACGAGGCCGGCGGACCCTACGGCATGAGCCAGGTGATGCGCTGGTTCCTGGGCGGGATGATGGCTCTGCAGCGCGAGCTCGCCCTGTTCATCGCTCCGAACGTCAACTCGTACAAGCGTTACGCGGTGGCAAGCTGGGCGCCGGTCAACGTGGTCTGGGGCCGCGACAACCGCACCACCGGCTTTCGCATCGTCGGTCGCGGGCCCGGCCTTCATATCGAGAACCGCTTCCCCGGCGGCGACATGAACGCCTACCTGGCCTATGCGGCCGAGCTGGGCGCGGGCCTGTACGGCATCGAGCACAAGATCGAACCGCCGGCCGAGTACAAGGGCAACGGCTACCTCGCCACGGGCTGCGATCGCATGCCCCGGGCGCTCTACGAGGCCATCGAGGAGCTGGAGAAGAGCGAGATCGCGGTCGAGCTGTTCGGCCAGGACGTGGTGGACCACTACCTCAACGCCGCCCGGGTCGAGCGCGACGCGTACGATTCGGCCGTTCATGCGTGGGATCGCGAACGCTACCTGGAGCGCGGCTGAGGCGCGCTGCACGTGCGGGGCTCCATCTTCCCGGTGTCGGGCTGGCCGGAGCTCAATCGATGAGTGGGCTCCATCTGCCTTCGTCACCGAAGCGGCAGCAGCGCCAGCAGCTTCTAGAATCGCCGTCATCAACGTGAGCGCAGGACGGAGGAGTGTCGATGGCAGCTGACCCAAGCCCGGGCGACCTGGCGATCGGGATCGACTTCGGCGGCAGTGGCATCAAGGGTGCCGTCGTGGACATTCGCACGGGCGTGTTCTACGGCGATCGAATCCGTGTTCCGACTCCTCAGCCATCAACGCCCCGCGAGGTCGTCGCGGTGATGAGTTCGCTCGTTCGCAGGCTGATCGATGCCCTGGCCGCGCGGGAAGACGGATCCGTCTCCGCGGTCGACGCGGCTGGTCTGCCAGTCGGCGTCGGCATTCCGTCCGCCATCCGATCCGGTACGGTCATGACGGCCGCGAACATCGACCCCGCCTGGATAGGCTTCCCGGCTGAGAAGGAGCTGAGTCGCGTCCTGGACCGGCCTGTTGCTATCGGCAACGACGCCGACGTGGCCGGTCTTGCCGAGCTGACATTTGGGGCGGGACGCGCCCAGCGAGGCACGGTCGTCGTTCTGACGATCGGAACGGGAGTCGGGTCCGCTCTCTTTGTAGATGGCCGGCTGGTGCCAAACACGGAGCTCGGGCACCTGGAGCTCAAGGGTGGCGATGCCGAGGTGCGCGTTGCCGAGTCTGCCCGCGACAGGCTCGGTCTCAACTGGAAGGAGTGGGCCGCGGGCTTCGACGAATACCTGCACATGCTCGAACGGCTCTTCTGGCCCGACCTTTTCATCCTGGGCGGCGGGGCTTCGAAGCGGGCCGACAATTACCTGCAGCACCTGACGATCAAGACGCCCGTGGTCGTGGCCACTCTGAAGAACAACGCCGGGATCGTCGGCGGGGCGCTGCTGGCCCACGAGAGGCGAACTCGCGGGGCCGTCGCCGCACTGGGGCGTTGATTCCGCAGGGTCGCATGCCACCACGGCGCCGGTAACGCGGTTGGCCGCGAAGGGCCGCGAGGCATCATCGCCGGACCTTGAGCCCTCGCTTGATCTCCGTGGCCGACCAGCGGTAGTGGTTCGGGCCGCATTCGTAGACGAACGATGCCAGCGTCCCCCGGCCGGTCCAGGCGTAGCGGCCTGGGGTGTACAGGTCCGCCTCGGACGTGGCCTGGATCAGAGTCAGCAGCCGTCGCGAAGTGTCGTGCCAGTCGGCGATGACGTGCTCGAGCTGGTCGTCGCGATGCCGGTCGTAGATAACCCGGTTCAGGGCGTCGACCGTGGCCCACGTGTAGCCCTCCGCGGGCACGGGCGGCTCCTCGCCCCGGGCACCGGCGTCGTACCAGCCGAAGAGCAGCCGCTCCCACTCGGCCAGGTGAGCCACGTGATCCTTTGCCGACCAGCCGTAGGCGCCCGGCCACAGGAGCTGCTCGCGGTTCATCCTCGAGAGCATCGCCACGAGGGCGTCTCTCTCCCTGCCGGCGTCGGCCAGCAGTGATGACCTGGTCGGCGGCATGCCCATGGCGCCTCCTTCGTCTGGAGTCGACGGCGGGCGTCCCGGTTCGGTCCCGATCGCTCGGCCGGCCGAGCTGGTCGGTTACGCCTACCCCTTCGCTCCGGTCCCGCGCAGCTCCCGCAGGCGCGGCACACTACCCGACACCACCAGCGTCTCGCCGGGCCGCAGGACTCGGCCGGCCGGCGGGTTGGCCTCATAGCTGCGCTCGCCGGTGACGATCGCCAGCGCGAAGACGCCGGACTCTCGCAGGGATCCAACCGTCGCTCCGTCGAGGCTCGCGTCCCCGGCAACTACCTCGACCTCCTCCATTGAAAACGCCAGCTCTCCGTGAGATAGGGCGGCGTCGATGAAGTCCACGACCCGAGGCCGCGTCGCGAGCTCAGCCAGCCGGTGGCCGGCCATCGTGTACGGGGAGACCACCCGGTCGGCTCCTGCCCGCATGAGCCGGGTCTCGGAGTCGGCGGCGTTGGCCCGAGCTACGACGAAGAGCCCCGGATTGAGCGCCCGCGCCGAGAGGATCACGTAGACGTTGTGGGCGTCCGAATCGATAGTCGTGATCAGGCCGCTCGCCCGTTCGATGCCTGCCGCCCGAAGAGTCGGCTCCTCCGTCGCGTCACCCTCGACCTCGAGGAATCCCTCTCGCCTGGCGCGGGCCAGCGACTCGGGCAGGATGTCGATGACGACGACCTTGCGACCGGCGTGGACGAGCTCCTGCGCGACGGTGTGGCCGACCCGGCCGTACCCGCACAGGATGTAGTGGCCCGACAGCCTGTTCACCGCGTCCGTCATCCGCTTCGCCCCCCGCCGTCCGCTGGTCGCTTCGACAACAAGGTACTCGGCCACGATCCCGACCGATCCGAAGATCAGACCGACGCCGGTGACCGATAGGATCATCGTCCACACCCGGCCCGCGTCGTTGAGAGGCTGAACCTCTCGGAAGCCGACGGTCGTGAGGGTGATGACGGTCATGTACAGGGCGTCGATGAGCCGCCACCCGGGGTCGAGAACCACATATCCGGCCGTCCCGACCACGATCGCCCCGACGACCACGGCCAGCCATATCCGAACGTGCGTCGGAGTGATCGCCGTCGTTGCCGCCACGTTCGGCCGACCGGGCAAGTGAGGCCGTGCCGGCGGGGTGGGCGGGGCCGGCGAGCCGGCCGCACCAGGCCCGGTCACGGCGCCAGACCTGCCGGCCGCACCAGGCCCGGTGACGGCGCCAGATCTGCCGGCCGCACCCGACCCGCTCCTGCCTGCGCCGCCGCTCGTACCGGCCCCGGGCGCCCTGCTGCGCCCGGGGGCGCCCGATCGACCAGACTCGACCACGTGAGCCACCTCTCTCCGGCAGATCGCTGCACGATTCTAGCCGGACCCGCGGCGCCGGAGAGATGAATCCCGGCACCGCGCAGCCCGCTCAGGGCCACACTGCACTTGCAAGGCCGAGCGCAGCGGCACCGGGCCGGGGCGCCCGCTCAGGCCGACGTTCGCCTTTGCAGGCGCGATGTCGTCCTCTGGCGCGTTTCTTTCCAGATTCCCACTATGGCGACACGCGGCAAGGGATACGAGCAGGGTGGCCAACGCGGCGAACGTTGGGGATCCTGCCGGCCGCTCACACTGCGACCTGGACCTGGATATTGGCGTCGGAAGTGGCCAATCGGCTCGCGTTACCGTGATCGGCGGCCGGTTCGCGACTCGGCGGGCCTGCTTGGGGCGGGCGGTGTTTCCCGGGGACTGTCTGGTGAGAATTCGGCAAGAACCAGATGCCGCGCAGGTTGCCGACCGGCTTTGCCAACCACTGTCGTACCCGTATCTGTCGATCCGGCAGGGAGGCGGCGAACAGACACGCCTCGGCGACGGACACGCCTCGGCGACAGACACGCCTCGGCACCGGGGCGGCCCCGGGCGCCGAACGGCTACACTGCTCCGAGATGACCAGCCAGATCGAGCGGCGTCCCGTCGACGCCTCGGGCTCCGTATCGGTGCGCGCCAGGCTCGCCCTCTTCGCCGGCAAGAGCGCCGCCCGGGCCACGCGTCTCGTCGGCCGTGGCGGCGGCACCGCCATAACGGGCATGGTCGCCCGCAAGGTGGACCCACGCATCCTCGACGAGCTGGTGCGCATTCCCGGCGTGCCGGTGGTGGCGATCACCGGCAGCAACGGCAAGACCACCACAGCCCGTTTCACGGCCGCTCTGCTCCGTGGCGAAGGAGTGACCGTCTGCCACAACTCCGCCGGCGCGAACCTCGTCCAGGGCGTCACGAGCATCGCGGTCGCCTGTGCGGATCTGCACGGCCGCCTGCCCGACGCCGTGCTCGTGGCCGAGGTTGACGAGGGGGCGCTCCCGGAAGTGGCCCCGCAGACGCTGCCGCGGGCGCTCCTCGTGACGGACCTCTTTCGCGACCAGCTCGACCGCTTCGGCGAGATCTACGCCGTGGCCGACGCGATCGAGTCGGTGGCGGCGGCCCTTCTCCCCGATGCCGCCCTGGTGGTGAACGCCGACGACCCGATGGTCGCAACACTGGCCGAAAAGCGCGAAGGACGGCGCGTCACGTTCGGCCTCGACATCAAGCGATCCACCGACCAGATCACCCGCGCCGCCGACACGATCCGCTGCCCGCGCTGCCGGGCGGACCTGGATTACCTCTACGTCTACCTTTCCCACATGGGCGATTACGCGTGCTCGCAGTGCGGGTTCGCGCGACCCAGGCTGGACGTCGCCGTCACGGCGCTGGAGCTGGCCGGGCTCGATCGGACTCGCCTCGACGTCGCAACGCCGACGTGCCGACTGACCCTCGAAATCCCCCAGTCGGGCGTGCACATCGCCTACGACGCCGCCGGCGCCATAGCGATCATGGTCGGACTTGGTCTCTCGCTTGAGCATGCCGCCGAGTCCCTGGCTTCGGTCGGTCCGGCGTTCGGCCGGCTCGAGAAGATCGACGCCGACGGCCGGACGATCATCCTGGCCTTCGCGAAGAACCCGACCTCCTACAACACGACCCTGCGTTCGCTTGCCACCGAAGGGGAGCCACGGCAGCTGCTCATCGCGGCCTCCAACACGCTGGTGGACGGCGAGGACTTCGGCTGGCTGTGGGACGTGGATTTCGAAACGATGGCGCCGAAGGTCGTCCGGGCGGTGGTCTCGGGCACCCGCGCCGACGAACTGGCCAATCGCCTCCACTACGCCGGCGTGCCCTCCGACAAGCTGAAGATCGTCAAGGATCGGCGAGATGCGCTGACCGAGTCGCTGACGGGGTTGCTGCCGGGAGGGCGGCTCGTCGTGCTCTCTGGCTACACGCCGCTGATCGAGCTGCGTGACGAGATGCGGCGGCGCGGCTGGACGGGGAGATACTGGGCGGTATGACCGAGCCGAAGCGCGCCAGGCTAGCCGCTCCGCAGAAGCCCGGGCCGAAGACCGTCGTCGTCCCCCGGGCCCCGTCCGGGTACGAGGCAGATCCCGCGGATCGATACCCTCGGATCGTCCGGGCTCCAGATTCGGAGCCGAAGTCCCGTGAGGTAAAGGCCCCCGCCACCGAGCCGTTCCCGGCCGCTGAGAAGGACCCCGCCACAGGGCGGTTGCCGACCGCGGCGAAGTTGGCCGCAAACACGATCACAACGCCCGGCCGGCCGCTGCCGGTCGCTCGTTCGGATGCCGCGATGTTGCCGATACCCGCGGCTCCGCCCGTTCCTGCGCACCATTCCAGCCGAACGGGCCACTCGCGCGACCATGCGCCGCTCCGTATCGCCCACCTGTACCCGTCGCTGCTGAACGTGGCCGGAGACGGCGGCAACCTCATCGCGCTCCAGCGGCGGGCCGAGTGGCGGGGCATCGCCGTCGAGACCGTGGCGGTCGAGAAGGACGAAACGCCGGACTTCCGCACGTTCGACATCGTCCTGTTCCACGGCGGCCAGGACGTGGAGATGGCGGTCGCGGCAAGGGACTTCGCTCGCAAGTCGCCGTCGCTCCGCGACGCCGCGGCCGACGGCGTGGTCGTCTTCGCCGTGTGTGCCGGACTGCAGCTGCTGGGTCATCGGTACATCTCGAACGACGGCGAGGAAATGCTCGGGGCGGATATCCTCGACCTGGAGACGCGCGGCGGACCGCAACGCTTCATGCAGCATGCGGCCTGCGAGGTCACCATCGACGGTGTCACCGAGACGGTCGTCGGCTTCGAGAATCACTCCGGACTGACCGAGCTCGGGGCAGGGTGCGAGCCCTTCGGGCGCGTGATCGCCGGGGCCGGCAACAACGGGCGCGATGGCCTGGAGGGGGCGCGATTCCGCAACGTGTTCGCGACGTACCTGCACGGCCCCTGCCTGCCCAAGAACCCGTGGCTGACGGACGAGTTGATCAAGATCGCGATCGCTCGGGCCGAAGGCCTGCCGCGGGGCCAGGTCTTCCTGGCTCCTCTCGACGACGAACTCGAGAGCCGCGCCCACGAAGTGGCCCTCGCCAAAGCGCTGGCCAATCGCGGCCAGCGCACCGCGCTCGAGCCGGCGAGGCTGGTACGGGGCCAGAAGAAGGGCCGCTGACCGCGCTCACACTGCGCGGCGATGCAGATGGGCTAGCGAGTTGCGGTTCGGGCCGATGGTCGGCGCAGCCGTGCCGACGGCTATGGAGCTGGGATTCGGACGAGGTCAGTCGCGCTGGATCAGGCCGATGATGTTGCCCTCGCTGTCCTTGAACCAGGACGCAAGGCCCACCGGGCTTCGGAAGATGCCGCCGACCGTCTTGAAGTCGGGCAGGTCGTACTCCTC
>JBEKVD010000063.1:0-16037 GCA_049514315.1 Candidatus Limnocylindrales bacterium
TCGCGCTTGGCCCAGCCCACCAGAGCCGGCTTGTTCTTGACCCCCAGGATCGTCGTGACCGAGGGATACGGGGGTCCACCATTCCAGCTGTAGCGGTGACGGGCGTCGCGGACGAGGCCAGAGGTGATCTCGGGTCTGCCGGCGGGGGAGTCTGGAGCTGTCTGACATCGCTCCACAAGGTCTTCCATAGCGTCACAACGATACCATTTGCAGAGCGGTATGTCAATATCGTTTAGGTGATGGAGCGTGACCAGGCGAAGGCTCGAGGGACCGCCTTGCGGGAGTACCTACAGGCGCGCCTGCCAGTGGCCGGCGCACAGACCGTCACCTCCCTGGCGCGGAAGGCGGGCGTCCGGCCGAACACCATGACGAGCTGGTGGACAAAGGGCACAGTGCCCGACAACGCCACGTTGGAGCTACTTGCGGGTGCACTGGGCGTTCAGCTGGCTGACCTTGTCGAGGCCTACCAGGGCTCCGGCGGCCGGACCTGGGTGTTCAGCGATCGGGAACTCGAGGCGTTGCTCGAACGGGCTGCCGAACGAGGGGCGGAACGAGCCGTCCGGCGCGTCCTGGCCGAGCGCGAGCCGGATCGGGGCGTCTGAGGCAGCGGCTCCGGTGAGCCGGCGCAGACCCTGCCCTTCCGGAGAGACAGCGAGCCCGCTCGGGCCGCCGGGATCTCGGATGGGAGACGCGGGGCGGAGCAGGCTCGCATTTGTCAGGGATGCTTCGAGGCAGGGCTACTTACGGGCGGCCCGCCTGCGAGGAGCGCCCTTACCGGTCGCCCGGTCAGGTCGGGGATCGTCGGGGGGAGGCTCGTTGGCCTTGCCCAGGAGATCCTCGAAGATCGCGCGACGATCAGCGTCGTCGACCAACAAGGTGTCCATCTTCTCGAGTCTCCTCGCGCTTTCCTGCTTGGCGACTTCTTCCACTACCCCATCTGGGTCGGTTGGACCCGGGTGGTCGAAGTCGGCGTGGGGAAGGGGGCTGGAGCGGAGGAGTGCCAGCGCGATCTTCACGCGTTGGGGGCCCGCTTGTTCGAGTTCGGCCCGCAGGACCTCGACCGCCTTGGGCAAGAGGTCTAGGTAAGCGTCCTTGCTGGCCTGCCAGGCTGCCGCGCGCCGCTCGTTGAGGGCTGCCTGGAACCCGGGGTGGTAGAGACGCCAGCGCGTCACCGTTACGCGGTGGACGCCAATGGCGTCAGCGACCTGCTGGTCGGACTTGCCCGCCAGGAGCAGGTCGATTGCTGCTTCCTGAATGATGGAAAGTTGTAGCGATTTGTAACTCTGTGTAGCCAGTAATCTCCTTGTGCTAGTCCGAGGTTCTGGACGTCGCCACCGCGACTACGTCCCTGGCAGCGAGGCCCCTCGGTTGCGCCCCGCACCAACGCGAATCGTACATCGTCGTCGTAACTGGCCGAGTTGCAGCCGGTGGTGGAGCAGACCGACGACCAGATCCTGGCCACGGCGGTTCGCAAGCCCAGAGCGATCAGCGAATCTGGACACCCGGAGCCGCGCTGGTTCCGGGTATGCGGACAGGGGCCGAATGGTATACGGTGAGGGGGTTAGCGGCGCCCTAAGCCCGGGGCGTCGCCATCGAAGGCAGGACGGAGGAACCCATTGCGCCCCGGCGCAGGGCTCGCTGTCGTTCTGAGTGGCGTTTATCAGCAAGGAGTGGAGATGAAACGTTTAGCGTCTATGCTGACCGTGGCGGCCCTGGTTGCCACGGCCTGCAGCAGCAGCACGGCCACGCCGACAGCCGCGCCGGCGACGCCCGCGCCCACGAGTGCGGCGACGACGATCTCGCAGGCGACGGCGGCGGCCACCCCGGCCTCCACCGCCATCGAGGGCGGCAGCTTGGTGTATGCGCTCAACGGCGACATGGTCCTGGCCGATCCGGCGCTGGTCAGCGACGGCAACTCGCTGTTCGTCGAGGCCCAGGTCGTCCAGGGCCTGCTTGGGCTGCAGCCCGGCACCATCAGCCAGGTAATCCCGGTTCTGGCCGCCGCCCTGCCCACGGTGAGCTCGGATGGCCTGACCTACACGTTCACGCTGCGGACCGGGATCAAGTTCCACGACGGCACGGACTTCAACGCGGACGCCGTCGTCTACAACTACAACCGCTGGCAGAACTTCCCGGCCGGCGAGCTTCAGACCGACGATAGCTACTACGGCCAGGTCTTCGGCGGCTTCGGGAAGGCGTCCAACATCGCCTCGGTCACCGCGCCGGACGAGCAGACCGTGGTGATCACCCTCAAGACCCCGCAATCCAACTTCGAGCTCGCCTCCACGCTCGCGGTGTTCGGCATCGAGAGCCCGACGGCGCTCAAGGCCGCCAACGCCGACCAGACGCCGCTTTCGTCCAACAAGTACGCCCAGGGCTCGCTGCCCGAGGGCCAGGACATGGTGGGCACGGGCCCCTTCATGTTCAAGGAGTGGGTTGTCGGCGACCACGTCACGATCGTCAAGAATCCCAACTACTGGGACGCCGCCAACGCGGCGCACCTCGACCAGGTCATCTTCAAGCCCTTCGGCGACTCCACGGCCACCCTGCAGGCCCTGCAGTCGGGTGGCGTCGACGCGGCCTTCTCAATCTCGCCGCTGGACGTCAAGACGGCCAAGAGCTCCGGGCTGTCGATCATCGACCGCGGTGCCTCGTGCAACCAGCTCAACCTCGAAATGAACCAGAGCGTCGGCGGCAAGGCGACCATCTACGCCAACAGGAACGTCCGCCTGGCCATCTCCGAGGCGCTGAACAAGCAGAGCTACGTGGACGCGTTCTACAGCGGCCTGGGCACGGTGCCGACCGGCTTCATGCCGTCGGCCACGATCGGCTTCAAGCCCGAGACGCTGCCCGCCTACAGCGTCGCGCAGGCCAAGGCGGACCTGGCGGCGTCCGGCGTGACCGGCTCTGCCCTGAACATCGACCTCTACTATCCAGCCAACGTGGTCCGGCCCTACTTGCCGGATGCTAAGGGCATCGCCACGGCTATCGCCAATGACCTCACGGCGATCGGTTTCACCGTCAGCCTCAAGACCGAGGACTGGCACGGCGGCTACATCAGCGATTCCTATGGTGGCAAGCTGCCGCTCTACCTCCTCGGCTGGACCTGCGACTGGGCCGGTGCGGACAATTTCCTGGTCGCGGCCTGGTTCGGCTGGGTGAACGGCCAGCCCAACCCTGAGTTCCACTGGAACAACCCCGAGGCAAACACGCTGATGACCCAGGCACTCCAGGCAACGTCGGCCGACGCTGCCAATGCCCTATGGGGCCAGATGCAGGATCTGCTCGCCCAGGACCTCCCGACGGTCCCGCTCGTCAACTCGCAGCCGCCGGGAGCCCTCACGTCCAAGGTTCACGGGTACGTCGGCTCCAGCAACGGCATCGAGTACCTGAACACCGTCTGGCTGTCACAGTAGCGCCCACAGTCGTGCGGCTACGCCGCACGGCAGGGCTGTAGGATTCGGTGAAGCGGGCCCCCCGGGGTCGGTCCAGACCCCGGGGGGCCCCTATTCAGGGAAGGATTTCCACCCAGCGTGCTGAGGTTCATCGTCCGGCGAGTGCTCGTGGCAGTGCCGGTCCTGCTGGGCCTGTCGATCATCCTGTTCATGTTCCTGCGCCTTCTCCCCGGCGGCGGCCCGGCCGAGGCGATCCTTGGCCAGCACGCCACGCCGCAGCTCGTCGCCCAGATCACCGCGGTCGAGGGGCTGGACAGGCCCCTCTACGTGCAGTACTTCGAATACCTCGGCCGCCTGCTCCACGGCGACTTCGGCGCCAGTTTCATCGACGGCCGCGAGGTGGCGGCCACGTTCCTGGTCCGCTTCCCGGCGACGATCGAGTTGACGATAGGGGCCCTGATCTTCGCGGTCGGCCTGGGCATCCCCCTGGGCCGGCTGGCCGCCCGTCATCCCAACGGCTGGATCGATGGGATCGTCACGGTAATCTCCCTGTTCGGTATCTCGATCCCGGTCTTCGTGCTCGGCTACACGCTCGCCTTCTTCTTCGGAGTCGAGCTCCACTGGCTGCCGACGTTCGGGCAGCTCGACCCGCGGCTGCCGATCAACCCGGTGACCCACTTCGCGATCATCGACGCCATCCTGGCCGGCCACTGGTACGTCGCCGACGCCGTCTCTCACCTGATCCTGCCGTCGATCGCTCTGGGTACCATCCCATTTGCGGTGTTCACCAGGATCACCCGCGCCTCGGTCATCGAGGTCAGCAACGAGGACTACGTCCGGACGGCGCGAGCCAAGGGCCTAACCGACCGGCGGGTCAACGACCGCCACATCATGCGCAACGCCTGGCTGCCGGTGACCACGGTGATCGGCCTCGAAACCGGCGCGCTGCTGGCCGGCGCCGTGCTGACGGAGACCGTTTTCGACTGGAACGGGGTGGGCTCCTGGGTCGTCAGCTCCATCCAGAACCACGACTACATCGTGGTCCAGTCGCTGATCCTCATCTTCGCCGCCATCTTCCTGACGGTGAACCTGATCGTGGACATCGGCTACGCCTTCCTCAACCCGCGCATCAGGTACAGCTGAGATGGCGACCTCGAGCGGCTTGATGATCGCGCCGACCGCCCGGGTCAGCGGGGGGCTGTGGCACGACGCCTTCCGGCGCCTGAGGCGCAACAAGCCGGCTCTCGTCGGCATCTTTTTCATCGCGGTCTTCGTGACCGGCGCGATCCTCGCCCCCTGGATCGCGCCGTACGGGCCCACGGTCGGTTCGCTGTCGAACAACATGCAGGGCCCGAGCCTGGCCCACCTGATGGGCACGGACCTGCAGGGCTACGACGAGTTCAGCCGCGTCCTCTACGGCGCCCGGATCAGCCTGACCGTCGGCGTGGTCGCCGTCGTGTTCGGACTCATCGGAGGCACGACCGTCGGCGCCATCGCCGGCGGCGCGGGCGGGATCGTCGACGGGGTGCTCATGCGGGTCGTCGACGTGCTGCTGGCGGTCCCCGGCATACTGCTCGCCATCGGCATCGTGGCCTGGCTGGGCCACGGCGAGATCCAGATCATGCTCGCGGTCGGCGTCTCGTATTCGCCGATCTTCGCCAGGCTCCTTCGGGGGAGCCTCCTCGCGCTGCGCGAGTCCGACTATGTCATCGCCGCGCGGTCCATGGGTGCCTCGCCGGTCCGGATCCTGCTCCGCCACATGCTTCCCAACGCGCTGACTCCCCTCATCGTGCAGGCCACGCTGGCCGCCGCCACCGCGATCATCGACGTGGCCGGCCTGGGTTTCCTCGGCCTCGGCCCGGGCGATCCAAGGGTCGCGGAGTGGGGCGAGATGCTGACCGACTCGTCGCGCTTCCTGCAGGACGCCCCTTACCTGATCTTCTTCCCGGGCGCGGCGATCGTGATCAGCGCCGTCGGTTTCAACCTCCTGGGCGACGGGCTGCGCGAGGCCCTCGACCCGCGCCTGAAGAGGTAGCGGGATGGCCCTCCTTTCGGTGCGCGACCTCCTGGTCCGGTTCCAGACCCACGATGGCACGGTCTATGCCGTAAACGGCGTCTCCTTCGACCTCGACGAGAGCGAGACGCTGGGTTTGGTCGGCGAGTCCGGCTGCGGCAAGAGCGTCACGAACCTGGCCGTAATGCGGCTGCTCCCCCGGCCGGCCGGCCGGATCGTGGGTGGGCATGTCTACTTCCAGGACGAGGACCTGGTCGGCCTGGACGAGGCCGAGATGCGCGACCTTCGGGGCAAGGAGATCGCGATGATCTTCCAGGACCCGATGACCAGCCTGAACCCGGTCCTGACCATCGAGGAGCAGATGGTCGAGACCATCAAGGCCCACAAGAAGGTCACCGGCAAGGAGGCCCGGGCGCGGGCCATCGAGCTCCTGGCGATGGTCGGCATACCCGAGCCGGAGCCGCTTCTGCGGAACTTCCCGCATCAATTCAGCGGCGGGATGCGGCAGCGCGTGATGATCGCGATGGCCCTGGCCCTCGAGCCGAAGCTGCTCATAGCCGACGAGCCGACGACGGCCCTGGACGTCACCATCCAGGCGCAGGTTCTCGAGCTGCTCAGCCGCCTGGCGGCCGACCACGGCACGGCCGTGATCCTGATCACCCACGATCTCGGGGTCGTGGCCGGGATGACCCGCCGCACCAACGTCATGTACGCCGGCTTCGTCGTTGAGAGTGCCACCACCGCCAACCTGTTCGCGAAGCCATCGCATCCCTACACCGTGGGCCTGTTGCATTCGATGCCGCGCCTTGACGCTCAGCCCGGCGAGCCCCTCATTCCGATCGAGGGGACTCCGCCGGATCTTCGCTTTGCCCCCGTCGGCTGCCCCTTCGCCCCCCGGTGTGCATGGCGCGTGGAAGCCTGCTGGAAGGAGATGCCGACGTTGGAGCCGATCGTGGCCACGTCGGAGGTGCAGATGACCGGGCCTCTGGCGACGCATCGCGCGGCATGCTGGAACCGGCCGACGCCGGAGGAGGCTGCTGCCGGGCGACCGCTTCGTGACGATTTCATCCCCGCGGCGCTCCCGATCGAGGCCCCCCGATGACGTCGTACGTCGCGCCCGGGCCGGGGCCTGCAGGTGTGCCCGCGGCCGGAGCGCCCGCCGAAGCGCCCGCTGCGCCGCAGGCCCTCATGCGGGTCGAAGCCCTGAAGATGTACTTCGCCATCACGAGCGGGATCCTGATCAGCCGTCACGTGGGGGACGTGCGGGCGGTAGACGGCATTTCCCTCTCGATCGAGAAGGGCGAGACGGTGGGACTCGTCGGCGAGTCCGGCTGCGGCAAGAGCACCGTGGGCCGCACGATCCTGCGCCTCTACCGCCCGACGGCCGGCCGGGTCGTCTTCGACGGCCAGGACATCACCCGGGCCGAGGGCTCCACGCTGCGGGCCGTGCGGCGCCGGATGCAGATGATCTTCCAGGATCCGTACGCCAGCCTGAACCCCCGCATGACCGCCGCCGGGATCATCTCCGAGCCGCTCGAAATCCACGGCATCGGCACCGGCCGAGAGCGCCACGAGCAGGTCCGGGACCTGCTGGCGACGGTCGGCCTCGACCCCGACTACGGCGACCGCTATCCCCACGAGTTCAGCGGCGGACAGCGCCAACGGATCGGCGTAGCCCGAGCTCTGGCCCTCCATCCCGACTTGATCGTAGCCGACGAGCCGATCAGCGCCCTCGACGTCTCGATCCAGGCCCAGATCATCAACCTGCTGGAGCGGCTCCAGGGCGAGTTCGGCCTGACTTATCTCTTCATCGCCCACGACCTCTCGGTCGTCCGCCACATCAGCGACCGGATCGCCGTGATGTACCTGGGCAGGATCGCGGAGCTGGCCGGATCGCGCGAACTCTACGACCGACCCCTTCACCCGTATTCCGTGGCCCTGCTGTCGGCGGTGCCGATCCCGGACCCCGCGGTCGAAGGGCGCCGCCGCCGGATCATCCTGACCGGCGACGTGCCCAGCCCGTCCAACCCGCCGTCGGGCTGCACCTTCCACACTCGCTGCTGGCTTCGCGAGCGCCTCGGCAACCCCGACCGATGCGTTGCCGAAGAACCGGTTTTGAGGGAGATGGCAACCCGCCACGAGGTGGCCTGCCACTTTGCCGAGGAAGTCGACGGGACCGCCGAGCAGGTCCAGGTCACCGGCCGTTCCGGCAGGGGAGGGGCGGCAGGTCCCAGCGTGTCCGCCGCGGCTGCGGGAGTTGCCTTCTCCGGCGAGAAGGTCGGTACCGATGCCGGTCCGGCTGACGCTTCCGTGCCGGTTGCGCCCACGACGCCGGAGGGCCCCCCGCCGCGGCCCTCCCGGCGCGGCTAGACTTCGACGGTGGGTATCCCCGGCGGGGACCTCGCCGCGCCGAGCCGGCGAGGGGCGACTCGGTCGTGAGGAAGGAAACGACGTGAAGCGTTGGGCGTCGATCCTGGCCGTGATGGCCCTGGTGGCGGTCGGCTGCGGCGGCGGCTCGAGCGCAACCGCTTCGACCGGGGGTCCAAGTACCGGCGGGACCCTGACCGTGGCGCTCGACGGCGATATTCGCTACGCCGACCCTGCGCTGGTGAGCGACGCCAGCTCGATCTACGTCGCCAACCAGGTCGTCGAAGGGCTCGTCGGTCTGGAGCCCGGAACGATCAGCCAGATCGTGCCCGTGCTTGCCGCCGAGCTTCCGACGCTCAGCCCCGACGGCTTGACCTATACGTTCAAGCTGCGCTCGGGCATCAAGTTCCACGACGGAACGGACTTCGATGCCGCTGCCGTCAAGTTCAACTACGACCGGTGGAACGCCTTCCCGACGGGCGACCTGCAGGCCAACGCCACCTACTACGCCTCGGTCTTCGGCGGATTCGGCGACGCCTCCAACATCGTCTCGGTAGAGGCGCCGGATCCGACGACGGTCGTCTTCAACTTCCGCCACCCCCAGAGCAACTTCCTGATCAGCCAGACCGTGGCCGAATTCGGCATCCAGAGCCCGTCTGCGATCCAGGCCAACGACGGCGACGACCCGACTCTGTCCAGGAACGGCTATGCCCTCGGCACCAACGGCGCCGGCAGGGCTATGGTCGGCACCGGCCCGTTCATGTTCAGCGAGTGGGTCCCCGGCGACCACGTGACCCTGGTCAGGAATCCAGACTACTGGAACTCCCTGGCACGGCCGTACCTGGATCGGATCGTGTTCAAGCCGTTCGCGGACGCTGCCTCGAAGCTCACGGCGCTCGAGTCTGGTGCCGTCGACATGGCGGAGTCGATCGACCCGGCGACGGTCAAGACCGTGACCGGCAATTCGAACCTCGTCGTCCTGGATCGAGGCTGGAGCTGCAACGTCACCCAGCTGGGAATGAACGATTTCGACACCGTCAACGGCCTGCCCAACCTGCTCTCTAACCAGGGTGTGCGGTTCGCCATCGCGTCGGCCGTGAACAAGGCCGCATATGTCGCCGGCTTCTATGCCGGCGAGGCGACCGTGGCCGACAACTGGCTGCCGGCGGGGTCGCAGTACTACAAGCGCGAATACCTGCCGACCTACGACGTCACCGGATCGAGAGCCTACCTGGCCCAGGCGGGAGTCCCGACCAGCGGCCTCAGCGTGGACCTCTGGTACCCGACGGGCGCTCCCTCGTCGGTCATACCCGATCCGGCCGGCCTGGCTCAGGCCGTGGCCTCGGATCTCGGGGTCGCCGGCTTCAAGGTCAACCTCAAGTCCGAGCCGTACTCGCCCAACTACCTGGCCGACGAAGCGGCCGGCAAGCTTCCGATGTGGCTGCAGAGCCAGGCCTGCCGCTGGGCCGGTCCGGACGACTTCCTGTACACCGCCTTCTTTCACTACTCCAACGGCGCGCCCGCGGCGATGTTCGGCTACAGGAACGACGCCCTCAATACGGTCATGACGACGGCCCTGGCGGACACGACTCCCATTGCCGCGAGCGCCGACTGGCAGAAGGCCCAGGATCTGATCGCGGCCGGCATGCCGACCGTCCCGCTCCTGAACGCCAAGCTGCCGGCTGCGGCGCGCAAGTACGTCATGGGTTTCGTGGGCGCCGGCAACCTGGTCGAACCCCTCGACTCGGTGTGGTTGAACAAGTAGGACCCGACGGTCCCGACACCTGGGTGCCAGCGCTGTCGAGCCTTCGGTCCGCGGCTAGACTTCCGGTATGAAGCCGCTGCGCATCGCCCTCGCCCAGCTTGCGCCGAGCCTTGGCGTACTGGACGACAACCTGGCCCGCCATCGCGAAGTCCTGGCCGAAGCCCGGGCGGGCGGCGCCGGCCTGGTCGTCTTTCCCGAGCTCGGCCTGACCGGCTACCAGCTTCAGGACCTCGCGGCCGAGGTGGCGATGCGGGCCGACGATCCGCGGCTGCTCGGCCTCGCTGCGGATGCCGCCGGGTCCTCGGCGATCGTGTCGTTCGTCGAGGAAGCGGCCGACCACAGGCTGTTCATCAGCGCCGCTCTCCTCGAGGACGGCGCGGTTCGGTTCGTGCATCGGAAGCTCTTCCTGCCGACATACGGCCTCTTTGACGAGCGGCGCTTCTTCGCCGCCGGGGAGGCACTCAGGGCCGTGGAGTCGCGCCTGGGCGTCCGGCTGGGCATTGCCGTGTGCGAGGACTTCTGGCATCTGGCCGTGCCGGAAACGCTGGCCCTCGACGGAGCCCAGGTCCTGATAAACGTCTCGTCGTCGCCGGGGCGGGACCTGGCAGCGGTGCACGAGGTCGGGTTGGGGACCGCGGCGTCGTGGCGGAACCTGATGCGGACATACGCCCAGCTCACGACGAGCTTCGTCGTCTTCTGCAATCGAGTGGGGATGGACGAGACGATCAGCTTCTGGGGAGGCTCCGAGGTCATCGCCCCGAGCGGCGAGGCCGTCTTCTCGGCGCCGCTCTTCGACGAGGGCCTCCATTTCGTCGACATCGAGCTGGGCGACGTCAGGCGCGAGCGCATCGGGCTGCCGCTGCTGCGCGACGAGCGTCCGGAGCTGCACCTCAGAGAGTTGCGGCGGATCCTCGCCGAGCGGACGGAGATGGCGATTGACGCCGCGAGCGAGGCGCCCGACGGACGAGCCCTCGGACGGACCCCGGCCGAACCCCCGGCCGCCGAGGCCGAGAGGCGCTGATGGCCTCCGGCACCGCTCCCGGGCCTGGCGACGGCGGAGGGCGGGGCGACCGGCTGTTCGAGCTGCCGCCCGAGCTGGCGATCGACACCGACGTGGCCCGGCGCGTCATGGTCGGCTTCATCCGCAACCAGCTTCGCCAGGCCGGGTTTGGCCGTGCCCTGCTCGGACTGTCCGGCGGGATCGATTCGGCCCTGGTTGCCTTTCTCGCGGCCGAGGCCGTTGGACCGGACAACCTGCTGTGCGTGTTGATGCCGTATCGGACTTCCTCGCCGGAATCGGTCGGCCACGCCGGGCTTGTCGTCGACCGGCTGGGCTGCGCCAGCGAAGTTGTCGACATCAGCCCGATCGTCGACGGCTACTTCGGGCGCGACGGCGCGGACGGCGCAGGCGGCGAGCCGGCCCGCGATGCGGCTCCGTTGAGGCGCGGCAACTTCATGGCCCGGGCCAGGATGTGCGTTCTCTACGACCGCTCCGTGGCATGGCGCGGCCTGGTCGTCGGCACCGGCAACAAGACGGAGGCGCTGATCGGCTACACGACGCTGTTCGGCGACTCCGCCTGCGCGTTCAACCCGATCGGGGACCTGTACAAGAGCCAGGTCCGGCAGGTCGCGGCCGCGATGGGAGTGCCCGAGGAGATCATCCGCAAAGCGCCCTCGGCCGACCTCTGGCCGGGCCAGACGGACGAGATCGAGGCCGGTTTCAGCTACCCGGAGCTGGATCGGCTGCTCTTCTGGATGATCGACAAGCGCCGGACCGACGACGAGCTGCTGAGCATGAGCTTCCCCGCGGCCGAGATTGCGCGGGTGAAGCGGCTGGTGGCCGTGTCCGAGTTCAAGCGCCAGGTCCCGCCGGTGGCCAAGCTCGGGCCGCGCACAACCGGCGTGGACTACCTCTATCCTCGCCGACGCCCCGGCTCGGCTGCTCGATGAGCCGGGCGAGGCCCCCCGCGGGTGCCGGTCCAGGCAATAACGCCGGCCGAAGGGGCGACGGCACTCCCTCTGGCGAGCGCGGCCGGCTCTTCGTCGTGGCCACACCGATAGGCAACCTCGGTGACGTGTCATTCCGGGCCGTTGAGATGCTCAAGTCTGTGCCGCTGGTGGCGGCCGAGGACACGCGGCTGACGAAGCGCCTGTTCGCCCGTTACGACATCGGCACGCCCCTCGTGAGCTACCACGCCCGGAGCGGCCGCGGGCGCGAGACCGAGCTGCTCGAGCACCTGAGATCCGGGCGCGACCTGGCCCTCGTGACCGACGCCGGAACGCCCCTGGTCAGCGATCCCGGCGGCGAGCTGACGGCGGCCTGGTCGGCGGAGGGTGGCGCCGTGGTGCCGATCCCCGGCGCATCGGCGGTGCTCGCCGCGCTGGTGGCGAGCGGCCTGGCCGCGGCTCGCTGGAGCTTCGAGGGCTTCCTGCCCCGCAGCGGGAAGGAGCGGCGCGTCCGCCTGGCCCGTGTCGCGGCCGACGAGCGCGCGTGCGTCATCTACGAGGCCCCGTCCCGTGTCCCGGCGACCCTCGCCGATCTGGCAGCGGCAGCCGGTCCGGAACGGCGGGCGGCGGTCTGCCGCGAGCTGACGAAGCTTCACGAGGAAGTTGTCCGGGGGCAGCTGGGCGAGCTGGCATCGAAGGCGGCAGCCGGCGCGATTCTGCTCCGAGGCGAGTTCGTCCTGGTCGTCGAGGCGGTCTCGGGCGGCGCCTCGGCCGCGAGGCGGCCGACGGTCGATGGTAGTCCCCTGATCGACGAGGCCCGGGCCGAGGTAGCTCGCCTGGTTGCCGGCGGGGCGAGGCGTTCGGACGCGGTCCGGCAGGTCGCGGCAACGACCGGGCTCAATCGACGCGAGCTCTACCGGCCCGGTTGACCCTGTACTACCTCGGTCGGGCTCGGCGGGGTTCGGCCGCGACAGCCGCCTGGAGGGCTTGTGAATCGCCCGGCGTCGCCTCGGCGCCGGCTCCGGACCCACCGGAATCGAGACCCACTGGGGCGCGGCGATTCTTCGGTCGGCCGGCCGATGTGGACAGGAATGCATGTCGTCTGGCGGTTCCGCCGTTGTACTATTCGGGCGGAGGAGGTCGCCCAAGGACCTCGGAGTGCGATCAAGGGAGAGCCATATGACCGGAAAGCTCCGGACAGCGTTTGCACTGCTCGCCACGGCCGCCCTGGTAGCGGCCTGTTCCAGCTCGAGCGCCACCACCGCGCCCAGCGGATCGAGCCTGAAGATCGGCGTGGTCACCGACGTTGGGTCGACCACAGACCACACCTTCAACCAGTACTCGTACGAGGGAGCGAAGGCCGCCGGCGCGGCTCTCGGCGCCACCGTCAGCGTAGCCGTTCCCGCCGACGCCTCGGACTACACCAAGGACATCCAGGGTTTCATCGACCAGAAGTACAACATCATCGTGACGGTCGGCTTCAACCTGGGTAACGCCACCATCACGGCTGCCAAGGCCAATCCGAACATCTGGTTCGCCGCCGTCGATGTGGCCCCGTGTGTGGACGCGACCGGCGCCCCGGACAGCACGTTCGCTTGCAAGGGCGACGCAGGCACGCTGCTGCCCAAGCTGGTCGGGATCCAGTTCGAGGAAGACCAGGCCGGCTATCTGGCCGGCATCGTGGCCGCCGCCGTCAGCAAGAAGGGCGTGATCGGCCAGATCGGTGGCATCAACAACAACCCGGCCGTGGTCCGCTACATGCAGGGCTACCAGCTGGGCGCGGCCTCGTACAACCCGGCCATCCAGGTCAAGACCGACTGGTTCTCGACCGGCGACCTGACCAAGGCCTACGGCGACCCCGTCTGGGGTAAGACCTTCAGCACGCAGTTCATCGCCCAGCAGGGGGTCGACGTCATCTTCCAGGTCGCCGGTGCCACCGGGAACGGCGCCCTCGACGCGGCCTGCGCCGCCGGCATCTACGGCATCGGCGTGGACGTGGACGAGTACCTGACCTACCCGACCGCCGACAAGTGCATCATCACCTCGGCCGAGAAGAACGTCTCGTCCGCCGTGAACCAGACGGTCACTGCCATGGCCAACGGGACGATCGCCAGCGGGACGCTCGTCACGGACGGCATCGCGAAGTTCAATGCCGCCAACAACGGCGTGGGCTACGCGCCCCTCAACGAGAACACCCTGGTGACCTTCCCGTCCGACCTCCAGGGCAAGCTGGACGCCGCCCTGGCAGCCATGAAGGCGGGCACTCTGACGACGTGCCCCGCCAAGTGCGGGACCTGGAGCGGCTCGTAATCGAGTCGCGGTAGCGTCCGTATCTCTCGAACGGGCCGCGCCTACACGGCGCGGCCCGTTCGCTTCATCCGGCCAGTCTGAGGCCATCGAGGAAGCAATGACCGAGGACGCCGCAGGCGGGGGCGCCCCAGCTCTCGAGATGCGGGGGATAACGAAGCGATACCCCGGGGTGGTGGCCAACGACCACATCGACCTGGACGTGCGTCGGGGTGAGATCCACGCCCTGCTGGGCGAGAACGGCGCCGGCAAGACCACACTGATGAACGTCCTTTACGGGCTGGCGCGCCCGGACGAAGGCCGGATCCTGATGGACGGCCGCGAGATCCAGATCGCCGGGCCCTCCGATGCCATCGCTCGCGGCATCAGCATGGTCCACCAGCACTTCATGCTCATCCCGGTTCTGAGCGTCGCCGAGAACGTGATCCTCGGGTCCGAAACGATGGCCAACCCGGTGTTCGTGGATCGCCGGGAGGCGAGCAGGCGTGTCGCGGCCCTGGCCGAGCGCTTTGGTTTCGACCTCGATCCGGACGTTCGGGTGGGCTCACTGTCGGTCGGGCAACAGCAACGAGTCGAGATTCTGAAGGCGCTCTATCGCGACGCCAGGATCCTCGTTCTCGACGAGCCGACCGCGGTTCTGACGCCCGGGGAGACGGAGGAGATCTTCGCTCTCCTTCGCCGCCTGGCGAGTGACGGCCACTCGATCGTGTTCATCAGCCACAAGCTCTACGAAGTCCTCGAGGTCGCCGACAGGATCACGGTCATTCGGCGCGGGCACGTGATCGGCGAGCGGAGGCCCGCCGAGACCACGGAGGAGGAGCTCGCCGAACTCATGGTCGGCCGCGAGGTGGAGCTGACCGTCGACCGGGGCACGTCGAACGTCGGTGAGCCGGTGTTGCGGGTAGCCGGACTGCGCGTTGCAGACGACCGCCGCCACGAGGTCGTGCCAGACGCCACCTTCGAGATCCGGGCCGGCGAGATCCTGGGCGTGGCCGGCGTCGCCGGGAACGGCCAGGACGAGTTGGTCCAGGCGCTGATCGGCCTGCGACGGTCAATCGGCGGAAAGGTCACGCTGATGGGTCGCGACGTGACGGGTCTGTCGCCCCGTCGCATGAACGAAGCCGGTGTTGGCTACGTCCCGGGCGACAGGCATCGCTTTGGCTTGATCCTGTCCTTCCCGGTGTACGACAACCTGGTCCTGACCAGCTACTACCGTCCGCCGTTCTCGCACGGCCTTCTCCGCAACGACTCGGCGATCCTCGAATCCGCGGTCGCTCAGGTCGAGCGCTTCGACATCCGTACCCCGTCCGCCCAGGTGAGGACGTCAACCCTCTCCGGCGGCAATCAGCAGAAGGTCGTCGTGGCCCGGGAGTTCGACCGGGAGTTGAAGCTGCTCATCCTGGATCAGCCCACCCGCGGCCTGGACGTCGGGAGCATCGAGTTCATCCACCGCCAGATCATCGCCAAGCGCGACGCCGGCACCGCCGTGCTCCTCGTCTCGGCGGAGCTCGATGAGGTCCTCGAGATGTCCGACCGGATCGTCGTGATGTTCCGCGGCCGAATGGTGGCCGAAATGGACGGACGCACCGCCGACAAGAGCGAGGTTGGGCTGTTGATGGCCACGGGCGGCCAGGAGGGGGCCGTCAGGCCAAAGGAGGCACTGGCGTGAGCGGTCTCGCGAACAACGGACGCCCGGCCCGCCCTGGGAATTGGATCGCCAACGCCATTCGTGCGTCGATCCAGCCGATTGCCGAGCCACTCGTGGCCATCATCCTGGCCCTTCTGGTGGGAGCCGTCGGCATCACCATGTTCAGTGGGCTCCTGGCCGGCCATTCGAGTTTCGACGTCGGCCTGCCCGTTGCCGCATACCTGGCCCTGCTGCAGGGCGTGGCCAGCCCCAACGGCTTCACGTCCACGCTCGTGTACGCCACGCCGCTGATCCTCGCCGGTTTGGGCGTGGGACTCGGCTTCAAGGCGGGACTCTTCAACATCGGCGGTCGCGGACAGTTTCTCTTCGGCACCGTCGGCGCAATGGCCGTGGCGTCGACCGTCGGCGTGACCCAGAGCTCGTACGTCACGGTTCCGCTGGCCCTCCTCGCCGGGGCAGCGTTCGGGGCTGCGGCAGGGTTCATCCCGGGCTTCCTCAAGGCCACGTCGGGGGCCCACGAGGTCGTGACCACGATCATGCTCAACTACGTCTTCGTGTTCGTGACCTACTGGGCCATCAGCGGTCCGCTGGTCC
>JBEKVD010000064.1:0-15956 GCA_049514315.1 Candidatus Limnocylindrales bacterium
CTCAGCTCGCGGACGAAGAGTTCGGCCCGGCGGGCCATCGCCACCTCCTGTGCTTGGGAGGCCACGGCCGGGCCTCAGGGGAGTGCGATTACCTCCCGGACATTATGAATCGGGGCACTAGGCGATCCTTCGATCCCGCTCTGGATCACCGAGGGCATCCGCAAGGCCGACGCTGCCGTTTCCGCCGGTCTGTGCTGCATTGCTTTGCTCGGAGTCTGGAACTGGCGCGGCACGAACGAACACGGCGGCAAGGTCGCCCTACCCGACTGGGAGTCGATCGCTCTGAACGATCGCGTCGTGTATATCGCCTTCGACTCCGACGTCATGACCAAGCCCCCGGTGGCCCAAGCGCTCGAACGCCTCAAGGCGTTTCTCGAAAGCCGACGTTCGCATGTGCAGCTCGTCTACCTTCCGGCCGGTCCTGAAGGGGAGAAGGTCGGTCTGGATGACTACCTGGCGGCTGGCCACAGTGTCGATGACCTGTTCGCGCTCGCGACGGATGAGACGGCGACGGCGGAGTCGGCTGATGAACAGAGCCCAGTTGAGTCGAAGGGCCCGGACCGGCGATCATAGGCGGCCAAGCTTGTCGAGTTGGCCGAGGACATCGAGCTGTTCCACACGCCAACGAACGAGCCGTTTGCAACTGTCGCGGTCGCCGGACACCACGAGACTCACCCGGTGCGCTCGTCGGCGTTGGGCTCCTGGCTCCGTCGCCGCTACTGGGACGCGTACCACGAACCTGTCAGCGGCGCTGCGTTCAAAGACGCGGTTGACACTCTGGCGGCCCGAGCGGAGTTCGGCGGGGAGACGCATTCGGTCGCCATCCGCGTCGCAGCGCACGGCGGCAAGTTGTACATCGACCTAGCAAACGACGACTGGGAAGCCATTGAGATCGGACCCGTCGGCTGGCGAGTTGTGACATCGACCCCGGTGCGGTTCCGACGCTCGGCCACGATGGAGGCGTTGCCTGTTCCAGCTCGAGGCGGATCCCTTGAGCTGCTGCGGCCGTTCGTGAACGTTGCCGACGACGACGGCTGGCACCTGTTCGTCGGCTACCTCGTCGCAGCATTCCGACCCAGCGGCCCGTATCTGGTCCTGATCCTCCACGGCGAGCAGGGTTCGGCCAAGAGCACGACCACCAGGATCATTCGCCAGTTGGTGGACCCGAGTCGCTCACCGGTCCGTGCCGAGCCGCGCGAAGAACAAGATCTACTGATCGCCGCCCGCAACAACTGGGTGGTCGCCTTCGACAACGTGAGCCACCTGACCTCCTGGCTCTCTGACGCCCTGTGCCGCTTGAGCACTGGTGGTGGGTTAGGGAAGCGCCAGCTCTACACCGATGCCGACGAGATCGTTCTCGATGCACAGCGGCCAGTGGTTCTCAGCGGGATCACGGAGATGGCGACTCGGGGCGACCTACTGGATCGGGCGATCAACCTAGAACAGCCCACGATCAGTGATACGAGTCGCCGATCGGAGGACGAGTTCTGGAAGGCCTTCGAAGCTGTCCGGCCGCAGGTCCTGGGCGCACTTCTCGATGGCATCGCTGCTGCTATCGCAAACGAACACGCTGTAGTCCTTGAGCATCTTCCGCGAATGGCCGCCCGGCTCGTTGGGTTACCGCCGCGGAGCCGGCATTGGGCTGGAAGCGTGAGACCTTCATCGATGCCTATGCCGCCAACCGTCACGAGGGCCATGCCCTCGCACTAGAGATCTCGCCAATTTCGACGCCGTTGATCAAGTTGGTTTCCGGCGGTGTCTGGGAGGGGACTTCGGGTCAGCTGCTGGCGAGGTTGGCCGAGATAGCTGGCGCCGAGGTAACCAGCGGTCGGGACTGGCCAAAGAGCCCGCGGGCGTTGACCGAAGCTCTCAAACGCCTCGCACCGAGCCTGCGAGCCATGGGCATCGATTGGGAGCGCCCCGCGCGTACTGGCGGTGCCCGTCTACACGCCCTAAGGGCGACTCCGGTCGAGACCGTCACAACCGGCACAACCGTCGCGGCAAATGCGGATGAGGGTGCCGGTTGTATCGCCGAAGAGGTCTGGGACCGTCAGCGTGATGAGTGGACCGTCACGTCCCTCGGTGCTCGCGATGACGGTAATGACGGTGCTGACGGTCCTGACCCAGGCGAGTTGGTGGACCTCTCGATCTCGGTCGAAGACGACGATCAGCACTCCGCCTGGGACCCAAATGCCGGCGACGATGTCGACGAGCAGCGCGAACTGTGGTCGTTCGCTTCCGGTTCTGGGCAGGACTCCGGAGCGGCACCATGAGCGGAACGCACGCTTCGATTACCCGCTGCGGGCGGTCGGAAGCCCACGTGGCCCGGATCTCGGTCCACCTGGACCGGCTCACGCAGGGACACGACCCGTTCGGTCACCTCTTTGCAATCGAGCGCCTTGCCCGCGCAGCCAGGGCTGAGTGGTCGGCCCTCAAGTGCCATGGTGGGCGCACCGAGGGCAGGCGGTGAAACCGTGACCGACCAGTCGAGCACTGGGCTTCCGACTCAGCGCGATCCGGTCGTCGCGGCTCTCGCCCGCTACGTCGAAGCTCTCCACGACCGCTATCCCGGTGGTCCCGACCAGATGCGCAAGGAGAACCTTGACGCGAGAGGGAACATGCGTCGGATGCGCAAGAGCGGAAGCGGCAGAGCGGCATGAAGCGACTGCCTCGCTCTCTCGACGACATCGGTGGTTTGAGGGCAGCCCGCTGGATTCGCGAGTCCACCGCCGGCCAGTACGACCGCTTCGGCCCGGCCAGCCAGCGCGAGCAGCAGGACCGCTTCATCGAGCGCTACGGCCTCATCGACACCGGGCGGATCTTCCAGGTCGCCCACAGCGGCACCACGGTCTGGCGCTCGCCGACGATGACCGAGATGCTCGCGGAGGCCAAGGCGGGGAGCTTCGATCTCCTCCTGGCCGGATACTCGGACCGCTGGCAGCGCAACCTGCGTCGGACTCTCGAACTCCTAGAAGACCACCTTCATCCCGCCGGCGTGGCCCTGGTCATGTACGACCGGAAGATCCTCAGCTCCGATCCACACGACTGGGATGAGCTCGTCGCCGAGTCCGCCAGTGCCGAGCGATACAGCCGCCGTCTTTCCGAGCGGATCACCGAAGGCTATGCCGCTAAGTTCACCCAGGAGAATGATCCAGGCGGCCATGCGGCTCTCGGGTTTCGGCGATCTTCCGAGCCGCCCAACACGCTCGAGATCGACCCGGCTACGATCGGGCACGCCGTCGGCCTTTTCGAGCGGTATGCGCTCGGCACTCTGAGCGCTCAGCAGCTGTTCGTCGAGACAGGGCTCGAAGCGTCGCGCATCCGCTGCATCCTGATGAACCCGATCTACAACGGCTGGATACGCCGCCACCGCGGGCCCAACGAGACGAGGAGGCCAGCACCATGGCGCTCCAACCCTCCGGTCTCCGATGAGCTGTGGGCCAGAGTCGAGGAGGTCAGGCGGACCAAGTGCCGCGGCAGCGGTCCGCATCGTCTCGGTCGGGTGGATATGCTCGCCGGTCTCCTCCACTGCGTCTGCGGCCGACGCATCCGGAGCGACGGCTGGGCAGCCGACCGGCGCTATCGCAAGCTCCATCCCAAGCCCTGCCAGGCGTGGGGTACGGCCGCTCGGCTGCCTGCCGAGACCTGGGAGGTGCCGATCCTCGCCCAGGTCGGCGGCATCGAGCTCAACGACGGGGTGATCGCGGGGGTCGTGGCCGCGTTGGGTTCGACCGTCCGTCCCATCGCCATCGACCGTTCCCGCATCGAGCGCCAGATGCGCGAGCTTGCCCTGGACCACGTTGGAGGCGGGATGAGCGACGAGACCTACCTGGAGCGCCTCAAGCACCTGCGTGCCTGTCTGGCCGAGGTCGAGGAGACCGCTCAGGTGGGTGTCCCAGCGGATCGGGCAGTGGAGTGGCTCCGAGCCCTTGCGGAGACCTGGCACCAGGCGGAAGTCCCGGAGGCAAGGAGCGAACTGCTCCATGCGATCTACGAGCGGATCGTGGTGGCGGGGCGGGAGTTCGTGTCGGCGCGCCTTACGCCTGCCGCCTACGCCCACGGCTTGGCGCTAGCGCTACCAGAAAAGGTTGCAAGAGCGCGCCCGACAGGAGTTGGACACGCGTTAACAACCTATCGCATCCCGATCGAGGGCCGGGATGAGTGGCTGGCGGCAGCGAGGGTCAAGTCAGCATGACCACTGCGACCCTCCTCACCGTCGAGCAGGTCGGCATCGACCAGCTCCGCCCTGACCCGAGGAACCCTCGACGGATCAGCGAGGAGGAGCTGGACGCGCTCGAACGGAGCCTGCGGCAGTGGGGGTTCGTCCAGCCGATTGTGGCGCGACGGGAGGACGGCGTCGTGGTCGGCGGCCACCAGCGCCTCGTGGCAGCTCGGCGACTCGGGCTGACGAGCGTGCCCGTCATCTGGCTTGACCTCACGCCCGAGCAGGCCCGCCTCTTGGGGCTCGCCCTTAACAGGATCTCGGGGTCCTGGGACGAGCAGCTTCTCGCCCGCCTCCTCGCCGATCTACAGGCCACGCCCGACCTTGATCTGTCGCTCTCAGGGTTCGGCGAACACGAGATCACCGATCTGCTCCGGAACCTGGAGACCAGAGAGAAGCGCGAGCGAGTGGAGAGCTTCGACCTCGACTCGGCCCTCGAGGACGCGACCCGAACGCCTCGCGCCCGACCCGGCGACCTCTGGGCTCTAGGCGAGCACCGGCTTCTGTGCGGTGATGCCACCAAGTCCGAGGACGTGGGGCGGGTGGTCGGCGGTGCGGCGGCGATGGCCTTCACCGACCCGCCGTACGGCGTCAGCCTCGGTGACCACGGCGGCCACCAACGAGGCAGCCGGAGGCGGCGGATCGCCAACGACTCCCTCGATCCGGTCGCGTGGGAGAGCTTCGTCCGCGCCTGGTCCTGGAACCTGCTCGCCTCCACCGACGGCGCGATCTACTGCTGCATGTCGAGCAAGGAGCTGCCCCTGGTATCGCGCGTTCTGGCCGAAGAAGGAGGTCACTGGTCCGACACGATCATCTGGCACAAGGATCGCTTCGTTCTCGGACGTGCCGACTACCAGCGGACATACGAGCCGATCTGGTATGGCTGGCGAGAGGGAGCGACCCATCACTGGTGCGGCGACCGCGACCAGGACGACGTCTGGCAGATCAACCGACCCTCGGACGCTCCACTTCATCCGACGATGAAGCCGCTCCCATTGATGGAACGGGCGATCGCCAACAGTTCGGTACCAGGAGATCTGGTGCTGGACTTGTTCGCAGGTTCTGGCTCGACCCTGATCGCCTGCGAGAGGACCGGCCGGCGCTGCGCCGCTCTCGAACTCGACCCGCGATACGCTGATGTGGTGCTCGCTCGCTGGGAGCGCTTCAGCGGCCAGGATGCGGAGCGGCTCGATGGGTAGACGAACGCCGTACGTTTCGCCTTCGGGCGCTACGGGCGCACGTGTGGGCCGAATGGGGACGGGCTCGGCCAACGAGCCGACGCGGGCCATGCTCGCGAACGTGGCGGCTCTTGAAGCCACCGCTGCCTGCAGCACGCCGTCATACGCGGCGATGCTGCTGCACCTCCACCGCTCGCCCCTGTCGGCAGAACTCGCCCGAGACACCCGAAGCTCCGGACCTTCGGGCGTGCTCGACGGGCTGGACGACCACGAGAAGGCGAACCTGCGGGTCATCCTGCGCGAGGCGATCGCGGCTCGGGAGGAACTCGAGAAGGTGGCGCCGACATAAACAGACACTCGGGCTGCGGCGCCTACCGGAGCCGACACCCTCACCAGATGGTGCGCTCGGCTACCTTGGCTACCAACAGTCTTTTGGCTACCAAAGGTAGGCGATGGTAGCGCGGACGTGCACCTACCAGATGCCCGACGGTAGGGCGTGTCGGGCTATTCCCTTGCGCGAGGAGCCCTTCTGCTTCTGGCACGCTCCTGGTACCAGCGACGAGTTGGCCGAAGCCCGCCGCATGGGTGGGCTCCACCGGCGCAAGAAGCGGACCGTGGCCACGATCTACGGCTTCGGGGGCCTGCGGACCATCGAGGACAACCAGGCGCTTCTGGAGACGATCACGATCGAGACATTGGCCCTGGACAACTCGGTCCCCCGCAACCGTGCCCTGACGGCGATCGTGGCCACTGGTGCCAAGCTCGTCGAAGTAGGTGAGCTTGAGGCACGCGTGGCCGCTATCGAGGCGGTGCACGAGGTGCAGAAGCGGTCCGTCGCGGCCGAGGACGCCGGCCTTGGGGACGAAGCATTCGGATGAGCCTCGCCCGACGCCTCGACGCCCTTGATGCCTCCCTCACGCCGACCCAACTCGTCCTGCGCTGGCTCGCCGAGGCGCATGCCTATGGGAGCCTTGAGGCCTACGTCGCATCGATCCTCGATCTACCAGGCGATCAGCAGCCGATCGACCGCCTCTGCCGAGAAGCGCATGACGGAGCGTGGACGCGCCTGCACGGCAGGCCGGCAGACCAGGTCCAGAGAGCGGTGCACTCGGCCCTGCGCGAGACGGTGTTCCGCTACGAGCTCGTGCTGCGGATCTACGAGACGGCACATGGTCTACTCGATCAAGAGGCCCTCATCGATGCCGCCCTCTCGGCCCATATTGGTCTGCTCACTGCGGAGGGTCGAGCGGAGCGCCGACACGACCCGACGTATACCGAGACTTTCACCATCTATCGCGATCTCCTGACGATGCGGGTCGGCGAACTGCACGCGGCGCAGAGGGCTCGGTCGACAGTCGAGGAGCGTTATCTCGACGGCCATGCCGCGCTCTTCCCCGATGTGGCAGCGTCTTGGGATGAGCAGCTCAAGCGCACGCAGCTTCTCGCAGACATGGCAGTTCGCCTGGCCGAACTCGACGGCGTTCCTCCGGCGATGCCCGGCGACCCCGAAGCTCTGTCCCGACGGACGACGCAACTCGTGGCCGACCTGGTCGAGCCGGCCAAGTCAGAGGCGCTAGAGAAGCTCGGAGAGGGTCAACGGGCACTCGGCATCGCGAAGGGGTGGGTGCGGGCCAAGCTGGGCGTGGCCCCCATGCCGGTGCCGGACCCGCCGACACTCCGAGGCAATTGAACGCAGCGGCATCTAGGTCGCGGATAGAGGGTGCGACATAGCAGCCGGCGCCACTTAGCATGGGGGCCATGGACGGGCCAGACGGGACAGTCCGCATCGGACCTGAGAGCTACGCGTCCTGGAGGAAGAGCTCCCTCGGCGCAACAACCGAAGCCCTCGAAGCGCGGCTCATCCTCGACCTGGCCGGCGACCTGTCTCGATGCCGCGTGCTCGACGCTGGCTGCGGGGACGGAGCCCTCGCTTGTGCCGCCGCCGCCCTGGGCGCCATCGTCACGGGCGTGGATCCCGATCCCTCGATGCTGGCTGCGGCTCGTTCCAGGGTGGAAGGCAAAGGTATCGCCGCTACGTTCATCGAGGGAAGCCTGGAGTCCCTGACCTTTCAGGACTCATCGTTCGACGTCGTGGTGGCCGTGACCGTCCTGTGCTTCGTGGGCGACGCCGCCGGCGCCATGCGAGAGATCGCGCGCGTGCTCCGACCGAACGGGCGGCTGGTAATCGGCGAGTTGGGGCGCCACAGCATCTGGGCGGGCCTGCGGCGGCTTCGCGGCCGACTCGGTTCGTCGACGTGGAGGAGGGCGCGGTTCCGCACGGGCTCTGAGCTTTGGGCGCTCATGGCCGAGGCGGAGATCGAGGTCCAGGTCGTGCGTGGTGCGGTGTTCTATCCACCGATCGGCCCGATTGCCCGTCTCATGGCCCCCGTCGATCCCTGGCTCGGTCGCCACACCACCGTTGGGGCCGCCTTCATCGCCGCTGTCGGAACGAAGCGGGTCACCGGCTGAGCATTGGAACGATTGCCACGGCTGTCCGGGCCGCGGGCGGCCGCCAGACAAGCCGCAAAGTCGTGATCGCGCTTTCGGGTCGAAGGCGCGGCCGGATTGACCACCGGTGTCCCACATGCGTCACCATGAAACCATCGTAACGGTTGCCATCCGGCTTCTTAGCGATCAGGCTGACGTGCACCCGCTTCGGTCGCCGCGCCTTCGGACCCTTCATGCAAATCAACATCCTCGTCCTGTCATATCTCGCCTCTGCCGCTCTGTGTGTTGCGGTGGCGGTCGTGGCCTGGCGCCGCCGGCACATGGTGGGCGCCCGCGAGCTGGCCCTCCTCATGCTCGCGGTTGGCTGGTGGTTGCTCGCAAACGCCCTCGAGGCGTCCGCAATCGAACGGTCGGCCAAGATCGCCTGGTCCGTCGTCGCGTATCCGGGTATCGAGAGCGTCCCTCTCGTGTACCTGCTGTTCGTGCTCGCTTGGACCCGCCAGGACGGGTGGCTGACGCGGGCTCGGGTAGCGCTCCTGCTGGTCGTGCCAGTCGTCTCCGTGGGCATGGCGGCCACGAATGAGTGGCATCACTTGCTCTGGCCCACGGTGACCCTCATTGACGCCTGGGGCGTCACGGCGGTGTACGAGCACGGACCATGGTTCTGGTTTCAGGCCGCCTACGCCTACGGTCTCATCGCCGTGGGGCTCGTCGCGCTGGTGGTCGCCGTCTACCGTTACCCGGTGGTATACGCGGCGAGGATTCGCCTCGTCATCGTCGCGTCACTCGTGCCGATTGTCGCGAGCGTCCTATATGTGACGGGCCTCGATGCATCCGTCCACGCCGACCTTAGCTCAATCGCGTTCGCGATCGCCGGCCTTATTGGGGCCTGGGCCGTCCTCCGGTCTCGGTTGCTCGACATCATTCCAGTGGCCTGGTCGACGCTCGTCGACTCCCTCGCCGATGCCGTACTCGTCCTGGATCCCGAACGTCGGATCGCGGCCTTCAACCTATCCGCGACACGATTGCTCGGGACTGGAGGGGATGCAATGGGGCAGGGGCTCGATCAGGTACTTCACCAATTCCCCGAACTCGTGGCCGTCTGCGGGGGAACAGGCGATCAGGAGGCTGAGATCCCGATGAGGTCTGGGCAATCCGGGTCATTGGGCACCGAGGGTCTGGCGATGACACCGCAGGTCGACCGCTGGTTCAACGTTCGGGTCACCGCGATCGGGGACGGACGAGGATGCAGCGCCGGCAGCCTTGTGGTCCTGCGCGACGTAAGCGAGCGCCGCCAAATGGTCGAGACCATCCGCACGCTCTCCTTCACCGACGAGTTGACGGGTTTGCTGAACAGGCGCGGCTTCACGACTCTCGCCGAGCAACAGCTGCGCACGTCGGTCCGAACACGCAACCGGCTCTGGCTGCTCTTCGCCGACCTCGACGGCCTCAAGGATATCAACGACCGCTTCGGGCACGAGGCTGGGGATCGCGCCCTGTGCGAGATCGCTCGGTTGCTCAGGACGGGATCGTTCCGGGAAGCCGATCTCGTTGCCCGTTTAGGTGGCGACGAGTTCGCCATCCTCGCGACGGAGATCTCGCGCACTGATGAAGACAAGATCGTGAAGCGTGTCGACGATGCGGTGCGGAGGGCGAACGAAGCGCCGGGCCGCGAGTTCGCTCTGTCGCTGAGCGCTGGCGTCGCCATCTTCGACCCGGAGCGACCACAGACTCTTGACGAGTTGATCCGTAAGGCCGACAGACGCATGTACCAGGCGAAGCACTCCGAGCGAACCACGGAGAAATGGGCCGAATCGCCTCTCCATGATGCGCCGGCCGAGCGAACCTGACAGCGAAACGCCGCTTGAATCGGCTCGGCCGCAGACGGTGCTCTGGCTCCCCGGCTGGCACGTGCGCTCGTAGCGGGGTGCGCATCACTGCACGCCTGCCTCCGGGCCCCGTACTGGCCGAGCGAGGACCAAGTACCCATATCGGAAGCACGCCCGGGCGTATAGGCTCGCCCGGCGCGTCGCCCATGCACTCACACCGGGACTTCCGATATGGGTCCACCCAATCGCCAACGCACCGTCCGGCCGGTCCTCCTCTTGCTCGTGCTTGCGGCCTTTCTGGTCATCGTAGGTGCCACCGCGACAGGCCAGGCCGCTCTTGTGACCGCCGATTCGTCGACCACGATCCTCAACGCCACAGTCAGCGGGGACGTGGCGGCGGTGCGCAGTTTCGTGGGTCTCAACCTGAATCCGAAGGACCTCCAGTCCGATACCCTGAGCGCCGACCGGCGGGCAATCCTCCAGCACGGCCTGAAACTCATGACAAGCGACGGCGGCATCCTCCATGCCGCGCTGCTGGCACCCAACGGCACGGTCCTGGCGAGCGACGACGGCGCGGGCGTCGGGGGGCGGGCGCCCGTCACGGATGGGCTGACCAGGGCGGTCCAGAACTCCACCGCGGAAGCGGCCATCGTGACCAGCAAGGATGCGGGCGCTCTCTCACCGCTCGCGACAGACTCGGTACTGCGCGAGTACCTGCCGATCACGGATCAGAGCCAGCGGGTCTACGCCACCGTCGCCGTTTGGCGCGACGCCGGGCCCATCCTGGCCCAGCTCGAACAAGGCCGCATCAGCATCGTGGTAATCACCCTGGCCGCGGCGCTTGTGAGCGCGCTGTTGCTCTTCTTCGTCTTCCGTTCGGCCCAGCAACGCCTGACGCGCCAGACACGCCAACTCCTCGAGGCGGCGCGCCGCGATCCACTGACGAACGCGCTCAACCACGGCTCGATCGTCGAGACGCTCGCCGCGCAGGTCGGGGCGGCACGGGCGGGCGGCGAAGCCATCGGTGTGGCCCTCGTCGACCTTGACAACTTCAGTTTGCTCGACAGCACCTACGGTCATTCAGCTGGGGATCACGTGCTCATCGAGGTTGTGGGCCTCCTTGGCGATTACATGCCACCGGGGGCGACCTGGGGCCGCTACGGTCCCGATGAGTTCCTGGTTGTCACCGCAACTGGAGACGAGGCCGCGCTTCGGCCGGCCATTGAGCGGCTCCGGACCACCTTGGCCGAGGCAACGCTCCAATTCGAAGGCTCGGAGAAGCTGCCCGTCAGCTTCAGTGCCGGCATTTGCTTCTACCCGACGAACGGCCAATCCGTGACGACCCTCCTCTCGATGACTGCCCAGACGCTCGACGAGGCGAAGGTCAGCGGCGGCGATACGATCCGGCTGGCCGAGGCGCGCCCGCCCGCGCCGGGTTATGTCAAGACGTTCAACATCCTCCAGGGCCTCGTCAACGCCGTCGACACGAAGGACCACTACACGCGCCGCCACTCCGAGGACGTGGCCCGCTACGCCAACTTCATCGCCAGGCGGCTCGAGCTCGACCCGGCTACTCGACGTGCTATCTGGAACTCTGGCCTTCTCCACGACATCGGCAAGATCGGCATTCCCGACGCGATCCTGCGCAGGCCGGGTCGCCTGACAGCCGAAGAGATGGCCGTCATCAAGCAGCACGTGGCGCTCGGCGACGCAATCGTGCGCGACCTGCCCGACATTGATCTCGTGCGGGAGGGTATCCGACACCATCACGAGCGGTGGGACGGGCGTGGCTACCTCGACGAGCTCGCTGGCGATCAGATCCCGCTCATCGCCCGCATCCTTGCCGTCGGGGATGCCTTTTCGGCCATGACCACGACACGGCCGTACCGCAAGGGCCTCAGTGTCGAGGAGGCTCTCAAGCGGCTCGAGGACGTTGCCGGGAGCCAGCTCGATGCGCGGCTGGTCGAGGTCTTCGCGCTGGGCATTCGGAGTGCAGCAGACGCGCCGCTGCCCGTCGGGCGCGTGCCTTTCGGGTTCAGCGAGCCCCTCATGCTGCCGGGTCGCCAGGTCGCGTGATGGCCGCCAGGTGGGCAGCGGCAGCCCTCGCCCTGGCGCTCGTCGGGCTGGCCACGGCCGCATTGCCGGGGAACCCGGCCGCGGTAGCGGCTGCACCGACGCCTTGGTCTCTCGCGGCCTCCCCCACGACGCTGACCGAGGGCGTGGCAACGGACGTGACGCTCATCGTGACCGCCGGCACCCAGCAGATTGGCTATGTCGCGCTCAGCGTGCCGGCTGGCTTCTCGGTGATGGGCGCGAGCGTCTCGAGCGTGCTCAGCACCAACTGGAGCTCAGCCGTATCTGGCTCCAACCCGACGCAGGTCACGTTCACGGCCGAAAATGGGGCCTCCATGCTGCAGGGCGGGGCCACCGGCGTATTTGTCGTCCGCGTGGTCGCGACCGCCAGCCCGCTGGACCCCTGGAGCGCCAGCGCCTACCAGAACACCAAGGCAAATCCTCCAGATTCCGTCACCGGGTCACCCGCTACAGTAGCCTTCGTCATCATGCCGGCGGCTGCGCCCACGCCAACCAACACCTCAAACCCAACGCCAACGCCGACGCCCGCGCCAACGCCGACGCCCGCGCCAACGGCGACTCCGACCACAGCGCCCGTGCCCACCCCGACTCCGACCACAGCGCCGCCCGGCGTCACGCCGGCGCCCACTATCCCTACGCCCGGAGTCACGCCGGCGCCCACTATCCCTACGCCCGGAGTCACCGCGGACGCCACGCATGGCGCGACTCCCTACACGACTCCGGGTCAATCCCTGTCCGTCTCGGCGGTCCCGTCCGAAACTCCATCCGCGTCCGCTTCTACGGGCTCGGCCGCAGGAGCCGGTGCCGCGAATAGCTCGGGAGGGTCCGGCGGTGCGGCGGGGAGCGGCGGCGGGACTGCTCTCAAGATCGAGGCGTTGCCGGCCGGGGGCAGCGTGCAACTCGACTCTCAGACTATCGGCGGGATCGCCATGTTTGCCTGGCTCGTGCCCGGCCTGTTCCTCAGCCTGCCCGGTCTGCTGCTCATTCTCGTCTTGCTCGCGCAGGCCGGCTTCGCCATGTCCTTCGTCCCGGTTACTCGTCGGTTGCTTGGCTCGGAACGCCGTCGTCGCGGCCCCAGGCGTGTGATCCGGCCGGCCTGAGGGTCGTCTGAGCAGGAACTCTGCACGGGCCGGCAGCGATCGTGATCCGCGCCACTAGCTTCGATGATCGCCCAAACGGGGACCTTGCACGATGGCAGCATCGTGTCGGTTGGGCCACTTTCATCCAGCGAAGCCTGCCATGCTGGGAACACGACGATGCACGGCGAGCCAGTCGATCATCGGCTCAGTCGGGCCGTTAGTTCAGGCCAGCTCTGCTGCCAACTCCTCGGGCTCAGTGACGGGCCGACGGCAGGCGAAGTCGCGGCAGACGAAGGCGGTGGCTCGGCTGTTCATCGCGAAACGGTCATGCAGCAGATCGAGCATGCTCGCCTTCGGGTCCCCGACCGCCATGACGCGGTAAGGCTGGAAGCCTCGACGTGCGACCTGCATCAGCGCTCGTGTTGTCGCCCCTCTCGGATCGCCGACGATCGCCACCTGCGTCACACGCGCCGACGCGAAGTCGAGGGCCCCGAGCCAGACCGGGAAGGCCCGCGGGTAACGCGCTGCCAGCCCCTCTATCCGGGCGATAGCCCGCTCGGCAGCGTCGCGAAGGCGTCCCTCCCCGGTCAGCTCGGCCAGTCGAAGGATGACGGAGGCCGCCGCGGCGGTACCTGCCGGGGTGGCTCCGTCCTGGATCTCCTTGGGCCGGACTATCAGCGCCTCGGCATCGGTGGCAGTGTCAAACCAACCGCCGGCGGCATCGACGAACTGGCGCTCGATGATGTCGACCAGCTCACCCGCGGCCATCAGCCATCGCTCCTTGAACGTGGCTTCGTACAGGCAAACGAGGCCGTCGGCGAGGCAGGCGTAGTCGTCGAGACCTCCCCACCCTGTGGTCCGACCGGACCGGAACGACCGCGCTAGCCGGCCGCCGGGGCCACGCAGCAGACGGAGCGCCGCTTCGCCGAGTCCTTCGGCGACGGCTAGATCAGCCTGCCGGTCCAGCACGGGGATAGCCTCCGCAAAGGCGGCCAGGGCGAGGCCGTTCCAGGCTGCCACTGCCTTGTCGTCGACGGCGGGCTGAGCACGACTCTCGCGTCGCTCCAGCAGCAGGCGGCGAGCCAGTTCAAGCTGACGGGTGACTTGCGGAGGTGGGAGCCCGTACCTGGCCGCGATCTGCTCGTCGCTCACCACCCGGGAAAGGATCGTCGAGCCCTCCCAATTGCCGACCTCGGTCACGCCGTACGCCGAGGTGAACAGCGCTGACAGCCCGGGTTCGCCGGCCCGCAGCTGGGGCATCGGACCTGCAACCGTCCCACCCAGCACGGCCACGACCTCATCGCGCGTCCAGACGTATGTGCCACCTTCCACCCCGTCGGTGTCGGCATCCTGGCTCGCCGCGAACAGCCCGTCAGGAGTGCGCATCTCGCGGACCATGTAGTCGAGCGTCGTCTCGGCCACATTCCTGAAGCGTCGCTCGCCGGTGAGCTGGTAGGCGTGGAGGTAGACCCGCGCCAGCTGAGCATTGTCGTAGAGCATCTTCTCGAAGTGCGGCACCAGCCAGTCCGTGTCGGTGGCGTAACGGTGGAAGCCGCCACCGACCTGGTCGTGGATGCCGCCGTCGGCCATGACGTCCAGGGCGCGAATCGCCGTCCGGAGAACCCGATCGTCAGGGGCCACTCGAGCCCGCCTCAACAGCAAGTCGATAACTGCCGGCTGCGGGAAGCGAGGCGGGCCGGCCCAGCCGCCGTGCTCGAAGTCGAATTCGTCCACGATCCGCTCAACGGCCGCGGCCACGATGCCGCGCCGCCGATCGTTCGACCGAAGTCCAGATGACAGCACGGTCTCGGCCGCAACGCCGGCCACAGGGTCAGGAGGCGTCGGACGTACCTGCTCGGACCCGGTCTCAGATTCCTCGGCCAAGCCCCTCGCCCGCAGCCTCAGCTCGGCCATGAGCCGGTCCGCACCGGCCTCGAGCCCGGCCCGACGCTCGCCCCAGGACCTCTCCACCGCAGCGAGGATCTGCCGGAACGACGGCATGCCGTATCTCGGCTCTCGCGGGTAGTAGGTCCCGCCGTAGAAGGCTCGACCGTCGGGAAACAAGAAGAGGCTCATCGGCCAGCCGCCCCCGCCGGTCATGGACTGCAGTGCCGCCATGTAGACCGTGTCCAGGTCGGGCCGCTCCTCGCGGTCGACCTTGATCGAGACGAAGCCCGCATTCAGGGCTGCGGCCGTCTCCTCGTCCTCGAACGACTCCCGCTCCATGACATGGCACCAGTGGCATGCCGCGTAGCCGATGGACAGGAAGATCGGCCGGTCCGCCAGAGCCGCTCGCGCGAGCGCCTCGGGCCCCCACGGGTACCAATCGACCGGGTTGTGGCTGTGCTGGAGCAGATAGGGACTGGTCTCGGCGGCGAGGCGGTTCGACTTCGCAGACATCGGCCCGATCGTAGGCGCACACGCGTGTGGACGATCCGAAGCCCTCCCCCCGGCGCGCCCCTCGCACCCGCTCGATGGCCGGGCCCACGATGCGCGCCCTTTGAAGACGGCCGAGTTGGGCGCGACGCGTTGGAAGTATCGTCCGCGACCCAGAGGGCCGCCGCTATGCCCCTGATCGCGTGCGGGCCGACGAGGCGCCAGAGGAGCGTCAGCTCGGGCCGAACGCGCCGTCTGGTAGCCAGACAAACGGGACGAATGCCAGGACGGTCGGCGTGGACCGGTGAACTGCAGCGGACGTCCATGGCGCCTGAGGCCCATGAATGCTGGGAGGCATAGGCGGTCCAGGGATCCGCGCCGGCGAGCCAGGTTTGGGCTGCATGCAGGTAGATGCGGGCATCGAACCCGAACATGTCCAGGTGATAGGAGAAGCTCTCGAAGTAGGGCCGAATGATCTGCCAGCTCCAGTAGGCGAACCACGCGGCCAGCGATATCTGCCCCCCGAGCTGAAGCTCCCCCCGCCAATCGAACCCCGCCTAACGGTCCACCATCACGCCCGACAGGGAGGGGGCGCTGGTCGCTCCTGGACCTGCTCGGATGCTACTCGTCCAACATCGGTGCAGGTCCAGGAGCGGCCAGCGCCCTCGACTCCTAAGGCTGAGTGATCAGGACGTCCTTGGCCGTCAGAGTGCGGCTGCCCGATGCGCTC
>JBEKVD010000065.1:0-20093 GCA_049514315.1 Candidatus Limnocylindrales bacterium
CTGACCTGGTCCACACCGCCGGCCGCAGCGCCCTCGACCTGGAAGGCGCAGAGCTGGACGATCCCCGCCTCCGAGATCCGGGGCTGGATCGTCTTCGGGACCCGGCAGGATGGGACGTACGGGCCGGCCGTAGATCCGGCCGAACTGCAAGCCTACGTGTCGGAACTCACGGCGGACGCCGGCGTGGCCATCCCCCCGGTTGAGCCGTCGGTGGTATGGGACTCCTCGGGCAAGCCGGTCAACCTGGTTGCCGGCAAGGACGGCGTCGGCATCGACGTCGGGGCGACAACCGCGGCAGTTTCGGCCTATCTCGACAACCTCGCGGCCGGCCGCACCGTCGGGCCGAGCGTAGAGGTCGTCACGGGCCCGGTCCGCCCGCAGATCGCCAGCATCGACACGGTCAGCAGCATGGTCATCGTCGGCAGTTGGACCACGACGTTCTACCCGGACATCAGCAACGGCATGGGCAAGAACATCCGCCAGCCGGCCACCAACCTCAACGGCCAGGTCATCGCCGCAGGCCAGCATTTCAGCTTCATGCAGGCCGTCGGCCCCATCGACGCGGCGAACGGCTTCACGATGGGCGGCGTCATCCTGCACGGCAAGAGCGACCATACCGGCGCCATGGGCGGCGGCATCTGCTCCGCGTCGACGACCATGTTCAATGCCGCCGCGACGGCCGGCCTCCAGATCGACGAGCGCCATGCCCACTTCTACTACATCAACCGATACCCGGTCGGTCGAGACGCCACCGTTCTCTCCGACGGCGCGACCACCTGGGACCTGAAGTGGACCAACGACACTCCCTACCCGATCGTGATCCGGGCCTGGACCACGTACGGTTCCAAGAGCACGATCACGATCCAGCTCTGGAGCATGCCATTGGGCCGAACGGTCACCTGGACCGGCGGCGGGAAGTACAACATCGTTCATGCCGGTAATGACCCGCCGGAGTACGTCAGCACGCTGGCGCCCGGCGTGGTGAACATCGCCGAGTACGCGACCGACGGGTTCGACACCGGCGTAACCCGGGTGGTCACGGACGCATTCGGACACATCATTCACGACGACGTCTGGTACTCGCACTACACCGCGGTCAACGGCCAGGTCCAGATAGGCGGTCCTCCACCCGCGACCCCCACCCCAACGCCCTAGGGCTCTGACCCCACGCCGTCGCCAATCCCGGCCGAGACTCACACACTTCGGCTCCTGCGGGCGGCAATACCTACCCCTCCAGTCCGCTCGCGAGTCCATGACCGATCAAGTCCCCCTACGATCCCGCGGTACAATCTGGGAGCGCCCGTGGCGCGGGCTCCGTGGGGATGCGTGGTTTCGACAGGGGCCGGTTGCCGTAGAACGCGAGCCGAGGTGCCGTCAGGCCTCGTAAAACAGGCGGCAAAAGAAGTAACTGGCAACAGCCAGCCTGCTCTCGCCCTCGCTGCTTAGGCAGTAAGGTGAGCGTGGAAGCAGCCTCGCCTCCGTGGGCTGTGGAAGCGTCATTGAGCGGAGGTGCGATTCCGGGTAGCGTCGCGTAGCCGGGATCAAAGCCCGCAAGGGGACGTGACTGGAGCGCTCGAGAGGCTGCCGATGGTCGACCGGGCGATCGACGACAAACCACCGGACACGCTCGTAGTGGTCTTCGGTGAAGGTTTCTGGACGGGGAGTTCGACTCTCCCCCATCTCCACCAATTCCTGGCCGCGCGCCCTCTCCACGACCGCCCGGGCCGGCATGGTCTGCCGGGCCCCGGCAGCGAAGCGACACAGCGGTGACGTCGACCCCGCGCCGGACGCTTTCCGTGTCCCTGACGCCGCGCAGGCTCGCCTTGCTTGGGCTGGTAGCCGTGGGCGCGATCCTTCTCGGCATGGTCGTCGCCGCGCTCTCCTATCGCGGCCGACTCGGCGAGGCCTATTCGCCGCTCAACCACTTCATCTCGGAGCTGGGTGAGATCTCGGTGTCCCGGCTGGCCTGGGCATTCAACCTCGGCATCGTCGCGGGCGGGATGGGGCTGGCCGCATTCCTGCTCGTGCTCTCGGAGAGGCTCGACGGCCGCTTCAGAATTGCGTTCGTAGCCGTCAGTGCGGTCGCAGGAGCCTCGGGCACGCTCGTCGGCGTCTTTCCGATGGACTACCTGTCGACCCATCGGATCGTTTCGGATGTCTTCTTCCTGACGGGCGGGCTCGTCGCCGGCGTCTTCAGCCTGTGGCTTCTGACCGCCCGGCGGCCCAGCTTCTCCCGGGGGCTGCTCGCCCCCGGCGCCGAAGTCGTGGTCATCTTCGCGGCGTTCATCGCCGTGTACTCGACCTACCATCCGGCCGACCCCGACGGCCCCATCCTGAACCGACCGAACGGCTTCTGGAGCGTTCCCGGGCTCGAATGGGCATCGCTCCTCAGCCTGCTGGCCTGGGTGGTGTGCGTCTCTATCGACCTCATGCGACAGAGGGCCGACTAGGCGGAGGCGTCCGGCCCGGCCAACGGCCTCGCGATCGGCCGGCCGGCGGCAACCTGAGCGCTGGTTGCTCGCCCATCCTTCGCACCATGCCCCTGGCCTGCTCGTACGGCTCGGCCAAGCCAGCGGTCGTTCCGAAAATGAAAGAGCCGGCGTTCGGGCGCCGGCTCTTGCCGATCTCGCGGTTCGGTCAGGACTGCTTGATCATGCGGCGCCTCGTTGGAGCCGGAGTTGGAGCCGGAGTGGGAGTTGGAGCGCCCGGCGTCTGGGACGGAGCCCCAGGCGAAGGCGACGGAGTCTGGGACGGAGGCGGGGAGCCGCCTATCTGCACCTGGCCGTTGACCGCGGTGTAGTGCGAGTACCAGGTGTCGTCGTGCAGAACCGTGCCGCTGGAGTCCGTCACCACCCGGGTCACGCTGGTGTTGAAGCCGTCGGTCGCGTACTCGGCAACGTTCGTAGCGCCCGGCTTCAACGTGCTCACGTACTCGGGCGTGTTGTTCGTAGCGGTGACGATGCTGGTCTTCACCCCGCCGGACCAGGTCACCGTCCGGTTCAGCGGCAGGCTCCAGAGCTGGACGGTGATCGTGGCGTTGGAGCGGCCAGTGGTCCAGGCCCGGATGAAGATCGGGTAGGGCGTGTCGTTGGTCCACTTCAGGTCCCACGTGGTGACGCCGTTCGAGTAGACCGTGGCGTCTCGACCGACCGGGTATCGGTTGATGTAGTAGAAGTGGGCGTGGCGCTCGTCGATCTGCAGGCCCGCATCGGCTGCCGCGTTGAACATCGTCGTCGAGGCGGAGCAGATGCCGCCGCCCATCGCGCCGGTGTGGTTGCTCTTGCCGTCCACGATGACGCCGCCCATCGCGTAGCCGTTCGCCGGGTCGATCGGCCCGACGGCCTGGAGGAAGCTGAACTGCTGGCCAGGTCCGACGACCTGGCCGTTGAGGAGGGTGGCCGGAACGCGGATGTTTGCGCCCATGCCGTTACTGACGCCCACGAAGAACTGCGTGGTGTGCTGGCCGATGATCACCAGGCCGGCGACGCTGCTGACGTTGGCGAACTGCGGGTGGACCGCGCTCGTGAGGACCTCGACATTCGGCCCAACGGTGCCCCCAGCTGCAAGTGTGTCGAGGTAGGCCGACAGCGCCTGGGTGGTGCCGGCGAGGTCGATGCCGACGCCATCCGTGCCGGGGGTCAGGTCGACCGGTTTGCCCGAGGAATCCCATACCACATGCGGCTCAACCGGGGGGATGCTTACCTTCGCGGATATGCTCGAAAGGTAGGCCTCCACCTGGGCCGGGTCCACGGCCGGTCCGTACGTCCCATCCTGCCGGGTCCCGAAGACGATCCAGCCCCGGATCTCGGAGGCGGGGATCGTCCAGCTCTGCGCCTTCCAGGTCGAGGGCGCTGCGGCCGGCGGTGTGGACCAGGTCAGTCGGTCACCTGTGGCTTCAGCGTCGTGAAAGTCCCGCCGGCCTGCAGATCGGCCGGAGCGTTCGCCTCGGCAAGCTGATTGATGATCGCCGCGCCAATCGATTGCTCATCGATGCCGTGGCCGGCGGTGGCGGGGGTGAAGCTGAAGGTCCCGCCCTTCGCCGTCGCCTGGGCGTTCTGCGGCGCGATCGAGCTCGTGCCGACGAGCTGGCGGATTCGCTCGGCCACCGCGGTGGGATCAACCTGGACCACGACCGGGATCTGCTGGCCGAATGCGGCGGAGTGGACCACGCTCGCGGCATCCGCGAGCGGGTTGCCCGAGTGGCCGACCGCGAGGGCCGCGTCGGCCATGACCTCCACGTCCGGTGCCCGACCTGCCTGCTGGTAGGTGATCGTGGCCACCCCGACCGGGGTCGTAACGGTCACTTCGCCCTGGGCCAGGTAGGCGTAGGCCGATTGCAGCCTGGCGATGGCCTGGTCGCGGGTCATTCCGGAGAGATCCACCGAGCCGGCACGCACGCCGGGCAGGACCCGGTCGCTGTAGGAACCGGCAAAGCCGAAGGCGACCGCCGACAGGAAGAGGAACGCAGCCACGGCGCCGAACACGAACGCGACCGCGAAACCCGCCAGGCGGAGATGGCGAGGAGCGACCGACGGTGGGGAAACTCGAGACCGGGGTCGTTCCGGCGGCTCCGAGGACGGGCGATCATCCCTCAGCTCGGAAGACAGGACGGTGGGCACGTCCGCGACAGGCGCTTGCAACGGGGTCGGTCGAACCGAGGCCTTGCTCTGCTCTTTTGTCCCGAACGGATCGGGCGTGTCGGTCGTCATCTCTTTTCCTTGCTTGCCGGCCCGATGAGCAACTCGGCGTGATCCGTGATTGACGGCGCAACAGACGAAGCCGGACTGCCGATCCCGGCCGCGCGATAGACGCGCAATCTCGAGACTACGTTACGCCGTTTGCGCGAATCGATGAGCACGTTGGTCAGTTTCTCTACCCACGAAGCGGCCTCCGCGACAACCCCGAGTCCGACGGCTCCGAAGCGGCCGTGGGCCGAGTTCCTCCATCAGACCTCGCGGGGAAGCACGACGACGCGTCGGTTCGGCTCCTCGCCGATGGATTGAGTCGCGACACGCTCGTGCTCGCGCAGCGCGAGATGAATCCATCGCCGCTCGAGAGCCGGCATAGGCTCGAGCTGAAGCATCTTCCCGGTTTCGACGACACGTTCCGCCGCGCGGTTGGCCAGATCGCGGAGTTGGCTTTCGCGGCGGCCGCGGTAATCCTCGACGTCCACCAGGATTCGCGTCCATTCGCCGACGCGCTTGGACAGCAACAGGTTAACCAGGTGCTGCAGAGCGGAGAGCCGTTCGCCTTTGCGCCCGATCAGCGCGCCAAGAGCTTCCTTCTCATCGCCCTCACCGACGACATTCAGCCGATTCGTTTCACCAGCCTTAATCTCGACGCGAACGTTGAACTCAAGCTGGCTCATGATCTGTTCAAGGATCTCCCTGGCAGCTGCCATGGCTTCGGGAGTCACGCTCGCCGACTCCGGCCGGTCGGCGTGAGGATTGCCGCGGGCGGCTGCAACCTCCGCAAGTTCCTGGACCGTGAGGCCGGCCTGAGGGCGAGGCCCGCCTTCGGGGCGCGGAGCTCGCTCGGGTCGGCTGCGGTCGCCGCCTGGGCGAGCACCACGGTCACGGTCGAACTGGCCTCCGGCGGGGCGAGGCCCGCCTTCGGGGCGCGGAGCTCGCTCGGGTCGGCTGCGGTCGCCGCCTGGGCGAGGACCACGGTCGCCGCCGGGCCCGCGTTCGTCGCGAGAGGCCGGGCGCGGGCTTCGGTCGCGCCCGAAGTCGCGGTCATGGCGTGGCCGGTCCTCGCGGTCATGAATGGGAACCGAAAGCGGGACCTGGGCCGCAGCCTCTCTCTTTGGAGCAGAGCCGCCCAGGGCCGAGCGGGGGGCCGCCAGCACGCGAGCAGGCTCGGCACCCATGCCCAGCACGCCACGGCTGCCAGGGGTCAAGATTTCGAAATCGAGCTCGTCGAGGCCGACCCCGAACTCGTCTCTGGCACCCCGCAGAGCTTCCTCAACTGTCTTGCCTGTGAATTCGCGGTAAGCGTCGCGAAAGGCTGTCATGTCAGCGTCGTCTCCCTCGTCGGCCCGGGCGCTTGCGCGTGTTGGGCCGAACCGTTGAGGCCGCCGATGCCCACCGCTCCTCCGGCTTGTGCCGGGTGGCGGCCAGTGACTTGCCTGCATCCACTGTCTCGGGCAGGGTGACCTGAAACCTTGGAACATGGCCCTGGGCGAAGCCCGGCTGCCAGCCGAACAGCGGGAAGAACGAGCCCCACCCAACAATCAGGAACTGCTGAACGATCGAGAAGACCGATGTGGTGATCCAGTACACGAAGAGCCCGGCGGGAAGCAAGCCACCATAAATGACCGAGAAGAAGGGGAAGATGATCATCATGGTGCGCTGGGTACTGGCCGTCGGGTCGTTCTCCGCGGCCGGGGGCATGAGCATTCGGCTTTGCACGAACTGCAGCAGGCCTGCCGCAATCGCGAGAGCACTCACGCCGAGTGTGAAGAGGCCCAGCGGCAGGTTGAACAGGACCTGCGGCTGGCCCACGTTGATGTCGAAGACAACGGTGTTGATGCACGAAGCGGCCTTGTCGATCACACCGTTCACCACGTGCGGGCACTGGATCGACGGCACGAGGTCGACTCCGAAGACGCGAAGCATGGCGCTCGGGTCGTAGTTGGTAAGGCCGTCGCGGATGACCCAGTACATCGGGAAGAGCAAGCCCATCTGGAGCAACGAAGGCAGGCACCCGGCCGTCGGGCTCACGCCGCGCTCCTTGTAGAACTCCTGCGTGGCTTGCTGGATGGCCAGGCGGTCGCCCTTGTGGCGTCGCTGCAGCTCCTTGGTGAGCTCGCGCAACTCTGGCGCCAGGATCTGCATTCTCTTCTGCGACACGATCTGCCGGGCCGAGAGGCGGATCGTGACGAGCCTTATCAGCACAGTCATCAGCACGATGGCGATGATCACGTTGCCGGTAAGGGCGTAGAGCAGAGCCAGAAGCAGGAACAGGCCCTGGAAGATCGGAGTGAACAGCCAGCCCAGGAACGACACTGGATCGGCCCCGGGGGTGGCCGGTTTCAGCGGCTCGGGCTGCGGCGTAGGGCTGGGCGAGGGCGATGTGGCAGGGGACCCGGATGCCGACGTCGCCGCAGGGGTTGAAGCAGAGGCCGCGGCGGCGACCTGCGGGCCAGCGGTGGGATTGGCGGCGTTGGCCGTCCCGCACGCCACCACGGCGAGAGCGATGAGCGCGACGAACAGCCCGAATCCGACCCAGCGGGTCCGAGCCCGGGTCAGGCCGGAGGGCTTTCGCCCAAGAGGCATCACCCTAGCGAACTGGGTCATAGCCACCGCGACTCCATGGGTGGCACCGAGCGATTCGACGCATTCCCATCCAGCTCCCTCGAAGCAGACCGTACTTGGATATGGCCTGCTCGGTGTAGACCGAACAGGTGGGCTCGTAGCGACAGACCGACGGGCGCCAGGCGAACAGCCGGCGATAGAGCCTGATCAGCCCGATGCCGACCGTCTTCACGTGACGGTCCGCCTTCCGATAACTCCTCCTCGACGGAGAAGGTCTTGCAGTGCGCCCGCCACCGTCTGGAAGTCCGCGCCGATGACAGGCGGTCGGGCGATGATCAAGACATCCCAGCCGGGCTGGAACGAAGGCGCCATCACCCTGAGCGCCTCACGGAGTCTCCTGCGCACCCTGTTCCGCACGACTGCTCCGCCGAGCTTGCGCCCCGTGGATAGGCCGAAGCGCGTTTCCTTGAGGCCGGTCTTTCGGGTTCGAACCACCAGCAGGGAATGAGACCTGATGGTTCCCTCTCCCTGTAGCGCCGCGAAGTCCTCCGGCCTGGAGAGCATCACCAGCCGCGGCGAGTTGTGGCCGCGGCCCGTCGTCAGACCGTGAGCTTCCTGCGACCGTGAGCGCGGCGGGCCGCCAGCACCCGGCGTCCCCCGGTGGTCTTCATCCGGGCGCGGAAGCCGTGTTCCTTGCTGCGATGCCGCTTCTTGGGCTGGAAGGTCTGCTTCATCGAAAGGTGTGTCTCTCTCCATTCGGCCTCGGGGCCAGGATATCCCGAAAAGCACGCGAACGCGCCGGGCGCACGAAAGCGCTTTGGCGCGTCTGCCGGCGGATTATATGTATCCGTCACTCCAGGTGTCAAACAGACGCGGACCTGGGAAGGCCGCCCGTGCTCGACCCTCGAACACGAGAATAGCGATACTCCCTGGGAGTATCGCTATTCGATCCGGCCCAGTGCTTGCCCGGCCCGCTTTGGCGGTGCTATTCTTCCTCGGCCCGCGGCGCCAGACGACTCTGGGTGTCGGCTTCGAGGAACCGTGACAAACGCCAGCCGGCCCAGGAGGAGAGCCTGGTCGGTTGGGTCCTCGCGGCGCCACAAAGGCGGTTCTTGACCAGGTGGCCGTCACAAAGTCTGGCTAACCACCACAGCCCTCTTCAGGACGAAGCCTGCCTCGATGGACGCGAAGCAAGTCTGGCGCGCGGCACTGGGAGAGCTCCAGGTTTCGCTGTCCCCGGCTAATTTCGAAACCTGGCTGCGTGACACCGTTCTCGTCGACGTCGACGACAACCGGTTCAAGATCGCTGTACCCAACGGTTTCGCAAAGGACTGGCTGGAGACCCGCTACCGGTCGCTGATCTCGCAGACGCTTGCCCGCATAGTTGGCTACAGCGTTCAGGTCGAGTTCGTCGTTCGGCCGGACGCAGAGTCGAGTGGCGCCAACGGCGCCTCCTCCGCGGCGGCACCAGCCCCATCGCAGCCGGTCCGGGTTGAGCCGACTCGAGTCGGCGCCCCTGAAGGCGCTTCAACCAACCTGAACCCCCGCTACACGTTCGCCAACTTCATCGTCGGCTCCGCCAACCGCCTGGCCCACGCTGCAAGCCTGTCGGTGGCTGAGAGGCCGGGCCACGCCTACAACCCCCTCTTTCTGTACGGCGGCGTCGGCTTGGGCAAGACCCATCTGATGCATGCGGTGGGTAATGCCGTTATCTCCCGTTTCCCCCGCAAGCGTGTCGTCTACGCCACCAGCGAAAAGTTCACAAACGAGTTCATCACCAGCATCCAGCAGGGCAAGATCGACGACTTCCGGACCAGATACCGCCGGATCGACCTGCTCCTGATCGACGACATCCAATTCATCGCCGACAAGGAGCGGACCCAGGAGGAGTTCTTCCATACCTTCAACGCGATCCACGAGGACGGCAAGCAGATCGTGCTCTCTTCCGATCGCCCGCCCAAGGCGATCCTTACACTCGAGGAACGCCTTCGGAGTCGGTTCGAGTGGGGCTTGATCGCAGATCTGACCGCCCCCGACCTCGAGACCCGGATCGCAATCCTCCGGGCCAAGGCCGAAGAACAGGCCGTCCCGGTTGGCTCCGACGTCCTGGAGTTCATCGCTCGCAAGATAGTCAGCAACATTCGCGAGCTTGAAGGCGCGCTCAATCGGGTCGTCGCCTACGCCAGCATGGGGGCGGTGCCGATCACGATCGAACTGGCCCAGGCGGTCCTGTCGAACGTCCTCTACAACCCAAAGAAGCGTCAGGTCACGCCTGAGCGCATCGCCCGCGCAGTGGCGGACTACTACGGCGTCCAGATCGATGCACTGAGAGGCCAGAAGCGCGACAAGGCCATCGTCGTGCCCCGGCAGATCGCGATGTTCCTGATGCGTGAGGAGACGGACGTCTCGCTGTTACGCATCGGGGCCGAGCTCGGCGGTCGAGATCACTCCACGGTCCTTCACGCTTGCGACAAGATCAACCGCGAACTCGGCATCAATGATGAGCTCAGGCGAGAGCTGGCGGCAGTTCGCGAGCTGATCTACTCGGACTAGGCCGTGGCCGTCTGGCCTGGCCGGCTATGGCGTCGCTCGCCTCGTGGCGCCCGGGCAATCCACGGCCATTCTGAAGCGGATGGCCACCGCAAACGCGACCTGCCGATTCCGGTGCCGGCTGCGGATAACCATCCCCTATCTGGGGATAACCCAGCTTCCCTGTGGACAGACTCACCAGGGTTCAGCCACCTTCCCGCGGAGGGCCGCGGGCTGCCCCAATGCCACGGGTTCCCCGGAAGCTCTTGTGCACCGCCGATGAGGCCGATCTATCCCCGGCCGCGTTGCATCCATGCACGCTTCGGCTCCGCTCTTCCACCTTCCGGTCAAGCGTGACCGCGCAGCCAACTCACAGTCTCCACACCACTACTACGGTGATGACGGCATGAGAAGATAGGTAGACAATCCACCTGTAAGAGGAGGCTTCCAGGCGTCCCCCCATTCCGACTACTGCTCGCGTCAGCCCGCCCCAGGGGAGTGAACCCAACGTGAAACTCTCGGTCATGCAGGAGAACCTGGCCCGCGGCCTCCAGGTCGTCAGTCGCGCCGTGTCCTCCAGGAGCACGCTGCCCGTTCTCAACAACGTCCTTCTCCGCACCGAGGATGGCGGCCTGAAGCTGACCGCCACCAATCTCGAGGTCGGAATCACGTACTGGGTGCCAGGCAAGATCGACATTGGTGGCTCGATCACCGTTCCTGCCCGCCTGTTGGCGGAAATCGTGGCAGGTCTGCCGGCCAACGAGCGCGTCGACCTGGAGCTGCTCGCCCAGGAGACGCTTCACATCCAGGCCGGCAGGTTTGAGACCCGGGTGAAGGGCATCGATGCCGAGGAGTTCCCGGCGATTCCCACCTCCGGTGAGAGGCCGACCACGCGGATTCCTCAGAACACCCTGCGCCAGGCCCTCGGGGAGGTAACTTTCGCCGCTGCCACAGACGAGGCGCGGCCGATTCTGACCGGCGTTCTGGCCAGATTCGAGGGTGACAGACTGACTCTTGCCGCGGCCGACAACTACCGTATCGCGGTGAAGACGCTGGGCGTGCTGATCCCGGTTGAGGAAACCAGCGTCGTCGTCCCCGCCCGATCGCTCGATGAGCTGTCGCGGGTACTCTCCGAGACGGAGGATCCGGTTGATATCGTTCTCTCGCCGGCGCGCAACCAGATCCTCTTCCACCTCGAAGGAGTTGATCTGGTCAGCCGGCTTATCGACGGTCAGTTTCCCAACTACCAGCAGGTAATACCGAAGAGCTCTACCACCAAAGCCACCGTCGACCGCGACCAGCTGCTGGCGGCGGTCCGAGAGGCGAGCCTCATCTCGGGCTCCACAACGGCCAACATCGTCAAACTCCAGATCGGCAAGGACGCAGAGATCGGGCTGACGGTCAGCGCCGCCGCAGACGTCGGTGATAATAGAAGCGGGGTCGAGGCGACGACCGAAGGCGACGGCACGACCATCGCCTTCAACGCCAGATACCTGCTCGACGTGCTGCGAAACGTCAACACCGATCAGTTCTCGATCGAGCTGAATGGACCCCTATCGCCGGGAGTCTTCCGGCCGGTTGGCGACGACCAGTACGTCCACGTCGTCATGCCTGTCAAGACGACTTCCTAGGGTCTCAGATCTCCCACGCAGGCGCCCTGGGATCTCACTTGCGACCACCGACACTTCTTCGTTCGCTGGCGGTCCGGAATCTGCGCGGGTATGAGACCCTGGATATCGAGCTCGGGCCGGGCCCCCAGCTCGTATGGGGACCCAACGCCGCCGGGAAGACGACCCTGGTCGAGGCCATCGTCCTGCTTGCCTTGGGACGTTCCCACCGGACCACGACCGACCTCGAGTTGATCCGCTGGGGTGCGAGCTTCCTGCGAATCGAAGGCGTGATGGCCCGACCTGAGGGACCGACCCCAGCCTCTGGCATGGACACGGCCGTGCCCGCCGCTGCGATGACCACCACCGAAGGCAGTGCGATGGATGCCGCCTCGAGACCCATGACGCTGGGCACGACACTCGAGGTGGCACTCCAGGCGGGCGGCCGGAAGAAGATCCAGGTCAACGGGGTCCCCAGGCGGGCTGCGGCTCTCTCGGGGCACCTGCGGACCGTGCTCTTCGCGCCCGAGGAGATGCTGCTGGTTGTCGGTCCGCCGGCATTGCGGCGCGCTGCGCTGGATGCGTTGGCCGCGCCGCACGATCAGAGTTACGCGGCCAATGCGGCCTCGTTCGGTCGGGCAGTACAGCAACGCAACAGCCTGCTTCGGGCCATTCGCGAGGGCGAGTCGACACGCGAGCAGCTGAGGCTCTGGGACGAGCCCTTTCTCGCCGCGGGGGCCGCGATCGTCGGCGCACGCCTGCACCTCCTCGAGATGCTGGCGGAGCCGCTGGCTGCGGCCCATCGCGAGATCGCCCCGACGGAGGAGCGGCTGACGGTGGGCTACTCGTCGAATGCGGCGCCACTGCCCGGGGAGTCGCCGCGCGACGCCCTGGCTCGAAGGTTGCGTGAGACCTCCGAGAAGGAAATCTGGAACGGCACGACACTCGTCGGACCCCACCGCGACGATCTCGTGTTCAGCCTCGGTGAGCGCGACATGGCCACCTTCTCGTCCCGCGGTCAGCAGCGCACGGCCATCCTGGCCTTGAAGCTGGCGGAGCTCGATCTGCTGACCGCGCTGGACGGCCGCGCGCCCCTGCTTCTCCTCGACGACGTCTTCAGCGAGCTGGATCCCGCCCGCCGGGCGCATCTTGCGGGGCGCATTGCCGAGCTGCCCCAGGCCTTGATAACGGCTACCGAGCCGAGCGACATCGACGCCGAGCTGCGTCACCGCGCTCGGTTGTGGCGGGTCGTCCCCGCCGGTGACGACGGCGCGAGGATCGTGGGATGCGAAGCATGACCGGCCCGCCTCGGCGGCCCGTCAAGCGGGCTCCGGGTGTCGCCTCGGACGACCGCCACCGCTCTACCACGCCGGCCGCCGACCACCTCCCCGACGAGAGGCCCCGGGGAATGGAGCGGCTGGCCGATCTTCTGCCGCAGGCGGCCAGGCACTTGGGCCTCGAGGAGCAGCTGGAGCAAGCGCAGGCGGCCTCGGCCTGGTCGGAGGTGGTCGCAGAACGCGTGCCGGCCGCGGTTGGGCTATGTCGTCTCGTCGACCTTGACAGGGGGGTCGCGACAATCGAAACGGACGAGCCGATCGTGGCCCAGGAGGTCCGGCTCCGCTCACCCGAACTCCTGGCTGCTCTGCGCGCCACAGTTCGGGGACCTATCCGTCAGCTCAGGGTCACGACGCGACACGTATAATCCCCACCTGCGAACGTCGGTCCGGCCGCCTGCGATGCGGCCGGTCACTACGGGCGCCATCAGTCCGCCGCTAGCAGCCGCAAATGGCCGTCCGCCTTCAGATGAATCTCGGCGTCATCGCCGAGTCACAACGGCTTCCCGACTCAGCCGACACGGTCGTTGTCGTCGAGCCCAACATCGGCTCGACGTCGCGTACCAAGGGGAGCCTCTACCTGCTTGTCACGGCATCGGGCGGGCGCAAGCTGCGCGAGGCGACCAGGCTCGTCGCCGAAAGAATCCGCGAGGACTACTACTACGACCTCTCCGCCGGCATCTCGGTATGCCTGCGGAAGGCTGTGCGATCGGCCAACAAGGTGCTCGTCCATTCGCCCGCCCGCCCGCTGGTTGGTCCCGGCGAGCCGAGCCCGATTGGTCTTGCCCTGGCCGTGGTCCGGGGCAACGAGCTGTACGTGGCCACGCTAGGTCCGGCCGAGGCATACATGCTCCGGCAGGCCCGTCTCCTGACTCTTCCCGACGCGAGCCCAGAAAGCGGCCTGCCGGCTGAAGACATCGACGGGCCCGAGGTCTGGCACGGCGAGATCGCCGCGGGCGACTGCCTCCTTCTGATGTCGCCCAACGTTTCCCGGCGCGTCGGTCTCGGCTCCATCCAGGACGCCGTCCTGCAGCTCCATCCACAGGCCGCGATCGAGGAGATCCACCGCCAGTTCGGCTCGGGCAGCCTCGGCAGCACCGGCGGCGACGGCGTGCTGTTCATCGAGGCTGCGGAAGTGGCGTCCACGCACAAGGCCGCTCCGCTGAAGCCGGTATGGCCGGGAGACTCCATGGAGGGCGCTCCCGATCGATCACCGATCCCGCTCGCGGACACCGTGATGGGCGGGGTGGCCGCGGTCCAGAGCTCCGCCAGGCAGGCTCAGATCGTCGCCGATGGCTGGCTGCGCCGCGGGGTCTACGGCCTCTTCGACCGAATGCCGCAGCGGGCGATGTCTCGCGGTCGGGTTACGCCGATGACCGTGCGCCGCGAACGGCAGCAGCGAGCCGCAGTCGCGGTGGTCGGCCTGTTGATCGTGGTCGCAGTCATCGGCACCAGCATGTGGTTCCTGTCAGGCGCGGGGCACTCGGCCAACATCGACCAGCAGCAGACGGCCCAGCAAGCCTTCGCCCAGGCTCAGTCAGACCTAGACGCCGTCAGTGGTCACGGTCGCGATCTCCTGTCGAGCGACCCGGCCACGGCGGCGGCGTATCTCACGGATGCCTACAAGGAGCTGCTGCTCGCGCAGGAGAACGGTTATCAGCCGGCCCTGATCGCCGTTCCGATGGCCCAGGTAACGGCCGGGCTTGACCGGTACTACAACGTCACCACCGTCCAACCGCAGACGGTGCTGTCGTTCGGGACCGATGACCTGGAAGGAGTGGTCCTCGGTCCCGATGGGGCGGCCTACGTCCTCGACAACACCCTCAACACGGTCTACTGGGTGAGCCTGCAGACCGGGGCCAAGGTCCCCGTGGTCACGGTTAACCAGGAGCCGCTGGGGGGTGGCGCCGTCGCCGGCGATCCACGTCTGCTCGCGACCGGTGGGCAGGATGTGCTGATCCTGGACAGCTTCAACAATCTCTGGCGCTGGCGACCCGCCCAGGGCAACAACTCCGGTCGAGGCACGCTGATCAAGGTCAACATCCCCGACAACGCGAACTGGGGCATCGGCGCTCGTGCCATCGGCACGTTCATCGTCAACCCCCAGATCGCCCAGTACAACATCTACGTCGTCGTTCCGAGCGCGCACCAGGTGCTCAAATACCCGCCAGCGACCGACGGCAGCGGCTACCCGCAGGCCGGCCGGGCCAACTACCTGAGCGTCGCGCAGGACGTCTCAACCGTCGACGACATGTACGTGGACGGAAAGGTCTACCTCGTCGACAAGGGCCAGATCACGCAGTATGTGCTTGGCCAGGCAGTCCACGGCTGGGCGCCCGACAAACCCCCGGACACTCTTATCCGCCCGAAGGCTCCGTACTACACCAAGCTGACGGCCGACAACCCGGCCCAGGACCAGGGCACTTTCTACGCTTACGACGGTCTCAATCGACGCATCGTCGCCTTCAAGAAGAGCGACGGCAGCATCGTCGGCGAGTACATAGTTCCGGCCGGCACCCCCTGGTTCACCGCCCTGACCGGCCTGTTCGTCACCACCGGGACCGGCGGCACCAACCCGACGCTGTACTGGACCGAGGGTGGCTCACTGATGCGCGCGGCACTCAACCCGGGCGCGCCTTCGGCGACGGCATCGGGCAGCTCGAGCCCATCGTCCTCGCCCGGAGCTTCGGCGACCAGGTAGGGGCCGGGGTCTCCCCCGCGATGCCGCTCCCGGAGTGGGATAATCGGCCGATGGCAGAGCCGCTCGCCGAAGTCGTCGTCGAGAGCGTTCGGGTGCACATGCTCTCCAGCCAGCACGTCGTCCTGCTGAAAGAGACCGTGCGCGAGCGCTACCTCCCGATCTGGATCGGACCCTGGGAGGCCAATGCCATCGCCACGCGGCTCCAGGGTGTGACGCCCGAGCGGCCCCTGACGCACGACCTGTTCGCAGCCACCCTGGCCGAGCTCGGCGTGACTCTTCGGCGGGTCATCGTCTCGAGCCTCACCGAGGAGACCTTTCACGCCACGCTCGAGCTGGAGCGGGAGGGCCGAACCTACGCTGTCGACGCTCGACCGTCCGACGCGCTCGCCCTCGCCGTTCGGACGGGCGTCCGCATCTTCGCCTCGGCCGAGGTCCTGGACCGGGCGGGCGTGGAGCCGGACATGCAGGTCGACGAGAAGCTCGAAGTCTTTCGGGAATTCGTCAACTCACTCGACGTCGACCTCGAGGAGGGTTTTCGCGAAGGGCCCGGCTCGGAGGGGTCAACCCGCGGGTGAGCTCGCCGGTCAGCCGGCCCGGGCAAGTCCGACGGGAGAGCGGAGCTCGACCGAGGGGCTGGCCGGATCGGGTTCAGGCGAGGATCGGCTCGCCCTCCTTCATGGCGCGGCTGCGTCGAACCCAGAGCCGGATCCTGAGCGACCAGAAGTCGCGAACTGCCCGCAAGACGACCCTTGGTTTTGCGCCCGTGGGGGAGCCGGCCGTCCGCGGGTAGTGCGGCACGCCGACTTCCCCGATCCTGCGACCCGCAAAGCGAAGCTTGATGAGCAACTCGGCCGTGAAGAAGGCGCCGCCCGACGAGACTCTGATGGGAGTCAGCGCCTCGCGCTTGAACAGCTTGCACGCACAGTCGATGTCGCGGACCCGAACTCCAAAGAAGATGCGGTTCGAGAGGCGATAGATGTGGGCGTACCAGCGCCGGATCGGCGGGTCGGCCCGCTTGAGGCGATAGCCCACCACCACGTCGGGGGCGTCGGCACCGGCCAGGCGCTCGGTCAGACGGCCCACGTCCGCCACCTTGAACTGGCGGTCGCCGTCGATGAAGGCGATCAGCCCAAAGCGGGCGGCCCGGAATCCGGACCGCAACGCCGCCCCATAGCCCAGGTTGGTCGGGTGGTGGATGACGCGGAACGTGTCCGGGTGTCGACTGGCCAGCTCCTCGGCGATTGCCGGAGTGCGGTCGTGCGAGCCGTCGTCTACGGCGATGATCTCGAACTTCTCCGCCAGCGCGGGCAGGGCGCCCATCGCCTCGTCGACGAGGGCCTCCAGGTTGGCCTCTTCGTTGTGTGCGGGGAAGAAGAAAGAGAGTTCAGCGACCCGTCCGGTCCCCGGGACCGGCTGGCCCGCCCTGGCCGAACCGACGTTGGAGCTCACGGGTTTCCCTTTCGACCCCTTGTCTGCCGATGGTTCGCCGGGTGCCGCGTCGCCACGTCAGACCGTCGTAGTCGAGGTCCGACCGTCGCGACCATGCCCCATCATGACGCACGAAGCTGACGGAATCATTATCGCAGCCAGTCCTGGGATTTCCTGGTGACAGCGCGGCGCCGACGTCCAGCCCGGGCTCGCCCGGGCAGGTTCGTGATGCCGCCGGAGCTGCCCGGGAAACGACCGCGACCGGCCGAGAATGCGGGACGTCAAAAGTCTGGACAGCCCGGATCCACGGGAAGAGGGTCTGCCAGCCGACTAACCACCCTCTCGATGTTGGAGAGGTCGGTGGGCTCTATCTCGAACCGTTTCGAGAGCTCCTCCAGGCCGTCGCATCCGCCCTGCAGTCGATCGGTGAAGACCGGGCGCCGGCCCAGGAACTCGTCGTAGACGTCCCAGACCTGCTCGGTCACCACGCCGTTGTCGACGCGGTCGCTGTCGTCCACGATGGTCACATCCGGCCGGAGATGTTCGACACGCTGGCCGTACCAGAGAGTGGTGGAGGCGCTCCACCAGCTGACTAGCACGGCATTGGCGGGCAGGCCGCCCTGGTCGGGCGGAGCCAGGACGGCCAGCATCCAGGTCTCGTCGGCGGTCTGCCCGGCAAGGCTCACGCTGCCGGGCTCGCTGCCCTGAGGCGACTGCCGCACGGGCACCACGTTCAGGCAGGCGACCACCAGCACCAGCGCGGCGACGATTTCCACCGCCTGAATCGCCGGTCGGTATCGATCAGCCCATTCGAGGGCAGGGCCACGCGGCCCTATGGCTGCCGCGGGCTCGGCGGCCCCGGCGGGCTCTGCGGCCCCGGCGGGCTCGGCGGCCCCGGCGGGCTCAGCCCAGCCGAACGCCGGCAAGCCGCGTAAGCCGACCCACCTGGCCACGATTCCCACCAGCCAGAAGCTCGACCAGATGGCGTCGGCCAGCCCCAGGCCGACGTACAGGAAAGCGACAAAGAGCGGTACGAGGAAGTAGCGATCGATCTCAGCGTTGACGTAGGAGGCCGCGAAGAGAGCGGTCGCCGCCGCGGCGACCAGACTGAGCAGGACGAAGCGCGGTCGCCGTACGAGGCTGGTTCCGAAGCCGATGATCGCAAGGTAGCTCAGCGGCCCCAGCCAGCCCGAGATCAGATCCATCACCGACGCGAACTTGAGACCCAGATTGCCCCACGGGTCCACCAGGCTGCCGCCGAACTGCTGAGCCAGGACGACGTAGAGGAAGCCGCTCCAGGTGTCGGGATGTCCGTACACGATGGGAGCGTTCATGGCCGCGCGCAGAGGCAGCTCGGCGTACAGGATCACGATCGTGACGCCGAAGCCGATCAGGCAGGCGATGATCAATCGCCACTGCAGCATGACGCGCGGCGCCACGGCCAGCACGAAGAGTCCGATCGCGGGTGGTAATAGCCAGGCCAGACCGTGATTGGCAAAGGCAATGCCATAGACGATCGCGGCAACGCCCAGCCAGCGGTCGGCCAGGCGGCGCTTGTCGGGATCATCGCCCGTTCGCCACCGCTCCCAGATGAGCAGCAGAACGAACAGCAGCGCGACCAGTGCCAGGTGGAGCATGTGGTAGTCGGCGTGGGTGGCCAGCTGCCACAGGAGTGGCGTCGTCGTGACCTGTGAGACCGGGAAGCTGGCCGTCGTCGTGGAGAGGGTCGGCATGGCCAGGAACAGCAGGCCCGTCGCCAGGGCGACCCAACGCATGCCGGTGAGGTACTGGACTATGCCCACGGTGCTGGCCACCGCGACGGCAGCCAGGACCGCCTGCAGCAGGTTCATCCTGTAGGCCGGTTCGCCGAACGGCTGGAGCACGATCGAGGCGAGCCAGCCCAGGATCACGTAGCTCGGATAGCCTGTCGGGTGGCCCGTACCGAGGACCGGGCCAACCGTCTGGAACTCGGCGGTGTCCCAGCTGAGGACGCCCGTGGCCAGGGTCGGAGCGACGAGGACAAGGGTCAGGATGGCCCCAACGGCCGGAGCCGCTGCGGCACGGAGGACGTCGGGGCCGGCCAGACGTCGGAGGTCGGCTCCAAGCTCCCTCAGGCGCTCACCAGCCAAGAATCACTCCCCAGGTGGTCCCCCAGAGGTTGACGACGATCGACGCGGCCACGAGCAGGACCACCGGCCACAGGCGGCCCAGCCGGCTGGCGCCCAGGGCCACGAGGATCAGCGCGAACGGGGCGAAATCGTTGCTGAATCGATAGCCGAACTGGACCCAGCCCTGGCTGAAATGCATCAGATTCGCGGCCGCGATGGCCACCACGGCTGCGGTCGCGCCGGCGGTGGCGCGATCGATGTTGAGCCGCCGAATAGGTCGCCATGCGATCGGCGCCAGCAGGTAGCCAGGGCTCGTCAGCAGGATGCTCATGCCAATCGCATCGGGCATCGCCAGAGGGCAGCTCGAGTCGAAGAGACCTCGAACCGAGCCGGCGACGCACAGGGCCGTGCCGTTGATGTTGTCGGGGTAGATGCTGTAGACGTCGGGCAGGATCTTCGGCATCGCGAATAGCATGATCATCAGGTTCTGGGGGATGTAACGGATGTCGGTGATCGACCAGCTGGGGTTGTAGTTGAAGACGCCGTCACCGAGTTCGACGTGGTACAGGTAGTCGTACGCGGGGTTGAAGAGGTGGCCGCTGGTGGCGTACGTGACGACGAGCAGCGTCACGAGAGGCACGGCCGCGCCCGTCCCGGCGAGCAGCGCTCGTCGCATCCACGTACCCCCGCCCCCGACGAGGATGAAGAACGGGAAGCCGAGAAGGATCGTCAGTCGGGCCGTGACGGCCAGACCGAACAGGATGCCGGCCGCGACCTGGAGCGATTCCGGGTTGGATAGCGCGACGCGAAGCGCCGCCGCCGCCCTGTCGACGGCTCCGTCCCGGCGACGGCTCAGTAACCACAGCCCCACCAGCAGCACCACCAGGCCTGTGTCGACGGTCTCGATCGCCGCCTGGATCTGAGCACCGGCGAGCAGGAAAGCCGGCAACCCGCCGACAACCGCCGCCGCAACTGCGAATGGAGCGAGAACCCCCGGCCTGCCGGCGACCGCAACCGCTCGAGAGTGTTGCGACCGCCGTCCGTCGATTCGGCTTGCCGGGCGGCTGGTCGTCCCTGGTTCTGCTCTGCGCGCTCGGGGCGGTCTGCGAGCTGCTCTTCGTGCTGGCCGG
>JBEKVD010000066.1:0-15162 GCA_049514315.1 Candidatus Limnocylindrales bacterium
TCGGCTCCGACGGGCGGGAGTTGCCCGTCAGATGCAAGCGCCGGTGTCGTTCTGGATCTAGGAATGTCCTGCCTCGAGCCGGAGGTTGGCGCCGTCACCCGTTCGGGCAGTGGCATGGTCGGTGTGATCCTGCCCGACGCGACAACGTCGGCCCGGTACACGAGCTATGACCCGCCGTACCTGGCCCAGGCCTTCAAGACCGCCGGATATGCCGATAGCCAGTTCAGGATCGACAACGCCCCGGACTCCAGCAGTCAGATCTCGATCGCCCAGGCGGACATCCACGACGGCGCGAAGGTTCTGGTCGTGGACCCGATCGACGTCCAGGCCGGAAGGCAGATCCAATCCCTGGCTGCGGCAGCCGGGGTCTCGCTGATCGCCTACGACCGCCCCGTCTTCGCCGGAACATCGACCTACTACGTCAGCTTCGACAACGTCCAGGTTGGCAAGCTCATCGGCCAAGGCTTGATGAACTGCGTAGCCGATTGGAAGGTCGCCAACCCCAAGGTCTTTGAGCTCGACGGCGGCGAGGACACCGACCCGTCCGCCATCTCGGTCGCAGCCGGGTACAACAACGTCCTGTGGGGCACCGACCTGGGCAACGCCTCGACTCTACCTGCCGGCACGACAGGCAGCGCCGGTTACACGCTCGTGGGCGATCAGTACGCCCCCGCGTGGATGCCCGACAAGGCCGGATCGATCTTCAGCGAGGCGCTCACCGCGCACCCGGAGATCAACGTCACGGTCGAGGCCAACGACGGCCTCGCCAACGCGGTAATCCAGGTTCTGAAGGCCAGGGGCGTCTCGCCCAAGACCGTCCCGACCACCGGCCAGGATGCGACGCTCCAGGGCCTCGCGAACATCCTCCAGGGTTGGCAGTGCGGCACCGTCTACAAGCCGATCTACCTCGAGGCCGAGGCGACCGTCGTGGTGGCGACCTACCTCCGCGCCGGCCACGAGCCGCCCATCGCCCTGATCAACGGCATGGCCACCGACCCAACATCCGCTGCGGCCGAGCCCGCCGTTCTGCTAGCCCCGCTCTGGGTCAACGCCGCGAACATGGAGAGCACGGTCATCAAGGACGGGCTCGTCAGCGCGACTGACCTCTGCGCCGCTGTTGGTGCCTCCCTCTGCACGCAATACGGCATCAAGTGAGGGAGATCCAGGAAGGCTTGGAGCGGGAGACGGGTCTCGAACCCGCGACATTCAGCTTGGAAGGCTGACACGCGACCCGAACGTGCATCATGGCTGAATGGCGTTGAGCACCGAGTGCCGATCTCTGCCTGAGTTGGCTCCGGACCCGGGGCATGCCGGTCCATATTGGCATTTGATCGCTAAGCCTCGCGGCACGAGTTAGCCGATGGCGCCCTGCGAGTCGACCCATGCCCGACGCTGCTACGATCCGCGCCTTCGATCGCGAGCCACGCGAGGTCTGCCGGGATCAAGAACCACCCTCCTTCCCATACGGCGATGAACACTAGCGGAAGCAACACCAGGGCTACAGCAATCCGCAGCGCCCTGGTGGAATTGCTGAGCCAGCGCCGGCGTGTCAGCCAGGCCAGGGCAAGCGGGACTGACCAGAACGCGATCGGGAACCAGATCACGAAACCGCTTTCGACGAGCGGGATGGCAAGTCCTACCACCGCCAGGAGCCAGGGCAGCAGCCGAACACTCATTCGCATGTCGGGTCTTCCTCGGGCTGCGACCGTGCCCATCCTGGGCGATGACCGGCCGGGAGGCAAGATGCTGCTCCACGAATTGTGAGTTGACGCCGCCAAGCGGAGCCGTGCCTTTGGTCCGCACGATGGCAGCGTCGTGACCGCCCTCGGTCCGGATCCGCTCGCCCACTCACACCCGCACGTTTCGGCACGGGGCACCTGAGAGCGTCCGAGCACCCGACCCCCCGCGGGGAACGTCGGCGGCCGTCCCTTACCACCTACACGATCAGGAAGGCCGCTTCCTGGTGAAGGCGCGCCAGACGAACAGGACAACGATCGCGCCGAGCGCGGCGATAACGATGCTCTCGACATTGACCCCGGTCACGTCGCCCTTGTGGAAGATCGATGCGGCGATATACCCGCCCAGGATCGCCCCGACGATGCCCAGGATGATCGTACCGATCAGCCCTTCCCGTCCGCCCACGACCATGTTCGCGAGAAACCCCGCAATGGCACCGAGCACGATCCAGCTGATGATGCCCATCTTGTCCTTCCCTTCCTTGTAATGGCCCTCGCCATGTCACTCGCGCTCGTCCGCAGTCGTCTACGGTCGCATCTGGAACCTGCGAGGGCAATAGGCGGACGTGGGCAGCGCCACATGGCTGAGATCAGGTCTGGTCAGTCGCCCGAGTGCGGCCCGTCTTTCGATAGTTCGCACCAACACCATGACCTGGTCGTGTGGGGCCAGCCCGGTTCGGTCGGCTCCTTGTTACTTGAGGGACCGTGACTGAGGGCCGCAGGCCAGGCCCTGGTCAGGCCGCCGTCTATGCTGTCGGCGAGCAAGGGGGGCACATGACTCACGCAAACGATCGTCTCCTGATGGCCTTCGCCGCAGCTGGCATTGCCGTCCTGCTCGCGGTCTCTGGTTGCGCTACCCCGAATGCCACCAACCGCCCGCCCTCGCCTGCCTCCGCTACCCCTGGGGTGCCGGTGGCAACGGCTCCGGGCATCAAGCCGACCAGCAGCCCGAGCCCGAACCCGAGCCCGAGTGCGAAGCTCACCGCGCCGCCGCAGAGCGCGACGCCGACCCCGAGCCTCCCCCCGGCCTTCAGCTATCCAACGGTGAACAGCTGCGATCCGGCTTCGGTCCCGGGAGCCATCCCGGTGCCGCCGGCGAGCATGACGGTGAGTTCCTTCACCCTGCACGTGCCAATCCTGATGTACCACCGGATCGTACCTGTGGGGCTGGCTGGTAACTCGATCCGCAGCCTGGTCGTGCCGCCTGAGACGTTCGACGCTCAGCTGGCGGCCCTGCAGGAGGCCGGCTGGCGCACGATCACGATGGCCATGCTCGCGACCGACCTTGCGGCCCACGTGACGCCGCCGGCGAAGACCTTCGTCATCACCATCGACGACGGCTGGGATGACGGCTACACGTATGCCCTACCGATCCTGGCGAGCCACGGCTTCGTGGCCACGTACTTCGTCATCGCAAGCCGGATCGATCAAGGGAGCTTCCTATCGTCCGCTCATCTCCGGGCGCTCGTAGCCGCGGGCGACGAGATAGGCGATCACACCATGGACCACGTCAATCTGACGGCGCAGGGACCCGCGAACCTGACCTACGAGATCGATGCCGCCGCCGCCCGGATCGCCCAGGTCACGGGGGTCTGGCCCGAATCCCTGGCCTACCCGTCCGGATACGAAGACGCCCACGTCGTCGCTGCTGTCGGCGCGTGTCAGGAGCTGCGGGTCGCGGTGATCGACAAGCACCTGGTAGTCCAGGAGCCCGGGGCAGCGCCGAAGCTCGGCGCGAGCCCAGCGCCTCCCCTGACGACGACTCTTCAGGCGTACGAGACATGGGCAGATCGCTTCGTGATCCCGAGGATCAAGGTCACTCCGGGCACGACGCCGGCCGAACTGCTGGCCTGGCTTGCATGACTGTCGCCGGATCGTTGCGCTCCCCGTCGCTCTACGTTGCGAGAGCCAGCTCAGGCAGCTGGCGCGCGAGTCGGAGATCGGCCTGGGCGCTCGCTCAGGGTCATCCGCTGCGCTAGCGACGGGCGCGTCGTTGCGACGCTAGCCCACGCCCTCCGTCGCACCAGAGGCGTGCTATGGTCCGGCTCTCGAAATGCACCGGTGTGAGACCGTGGATCCCCACCATCGTCGAACGGATCGACAGATAGCCGGATGACAGGCAGCACAACAGGCAGCGCGGCGACCCTCGAAAGCAACGCTGCGATCTCGACAACGCGCCTGGCCATCGAAACGCACGAGCTGCGAAAGGAGTTCGGGCGGATCGTGGCCCTGGCGGGACTGACGATGACGGTGGCGCAGGGCGAAGTCTTCGGCTTTCTGGGCCCGAATGGCGCCGGCAAGACCACTGCCGTGAAGCTGTTGCTGGGTCTGTCGCGACCAACCGCGGGCGGTGGGCGGGTGATGGGGGCGCCGCTGGGAGACGTTCCTGCGCGGCGGCGGATCGGCTATCTGCCGGAGCTGTTTCGCTACCAGGGCTGGATGACCGCGCGCGAGGTTCTCGCGCTTCATTGCGAGCTGGCCCGCCTGCCGCAAGTCGAGTGGGCGCCCGAGATTCGTGCGACTCTCGAGCTCGTCGGTCTAGGCGATCGCGCCGACTGGCGAACTGAGACCTTCTCGAAGGGAATGCAGCAGCGCCTGGGTCTTGCGGTGGCGCTGCTCGGTCGGCCCGAGCTGGTCGTCCTCGACGAGCCGACCTCGGCGCTCGATCCAGTCGGTCGGCAGGATGTCCGCGGCATCATCCGTGTGCTCCGGAATCGAGGCACCACCGTTTTCCTCAATTCGCACCTGCTTACGGAAGTGGAGCGGGTCTGCGATCGTGTCGCCATCGTCGATCGTGGCCGCGTAGTAGCCGAGCTGAGCATGGCCGACCTGACCCGCGAACGTGGCGTCAGCGTGCTCGTGACCGGCCTGGACGGCGGCGGCATGGAAGTCGCGGCCCGCTTCGGCCCTGCACGAGCCGACGGGGAATGGCTGTTCGTGGACCGCATACCCGACTCGGCCGTGCCCGAGCTGGTGGGTGAGCTGGTCTCGCTCGGTGGGGCCATCCATGCCGTGGTCCCCACCCACCAAACCCTGGAGGAGCGGTTCCTGTCGCTGCTTGGGGCGGCGCCGGAGACCTCCGACGAAGACGCGCCGGTCGCGTCCCCAGAGGCGAGATCGTGAGCAGCGTGGAATCCATCCTGATACTCGCCCGCCTCACCCTGCGTGAGGCCGCGCGGCGTCGGCTGCTGTGGGCACTCGTCGGGCTGACAGCACTCATCGTAGTTTTGACCTGGTGGGCGTTCTCCCGCATCTCCGAGGTCTCGCCCATCACCGGGCCTGTGCAGACGCTGGGCGTGTCTCAGGTGACCGTGATGCTGGCCTTCATGTTCAGCTTCGTCCTGGCAATGACCGCCGTGTTCGCTGGTTCGCCTGCGATCGGCCCCGACATCGAGAACGGGCTCCTGCTCGCCATGCTCGCCCGGCCCATCCGCCGCTCTGAGGTCATGCTCGGCCGCTGGCTCGGCCTGGCGGTCGTGCTCATCGGGTACGCCCTCGTGGCCGGGTATCTGGAACTGGGGGCCGTTGTGCTGGCCACCGGTTATGCGCCTGCCGACCCTTTGACCGCCCCGCTGTATCTGGCCGGCGAGGCCCTGGTCCTCCTCACGCTTGCGATCGTCCTCAGCACGCGAGTCGCGTCGGTAGCGGGGGGCGCAATAGCCGTGGTCGGCTACGGATTGGCCTGGATGGCCGGCGTCATGGGGGGCGTCGGTGACGTCTTCAACAACGACGTACTTCGGTGGGCTGGCACCGTGGCAAAGCTGATCCTGCCCAGCGACGTCCTGTGGCTAGGGTCGGCGGCGGCCCTGACCCCGACAGACGCAGTGCTTCGGGGCGGCGGCCTGGCAGAGCCAGACCTATACAAGTTCAGCCCGTTCTCTGGGGTTGCGCCGGGCCTGCCCTGGCTGGCCTATTGCGTGATCTGGGTCGTGGGCGCGATGACTTTGGGTAGCTTCCTGCTGCGCCGCCGGGAGCTATAGGTGGCGGTCGACCGACTCGCCGCCAGCCTTGGGTCTAGGTAGCCGCGTGTAACTCGCTGCCTGGCCTTGCCCATCAGTCGGCAGCGCCTCATCTCACCGGGGACCACCACGATCTTGCTCATCGTGCGCCTGTGGACCCGTCCCGAAAGGTGGTCGTTTCCGATCAGCTCTTCGTGAGGACGGTAGGGGGCGGTCGAGCGCGATCAGCGCGGTTCCGACGACGGCGACCCCGTTGCCCCACCGGAGGGCGGCGGCTCGCCCTCGCACGGACGCCACAGCGCGAGCCGGATCACGAACTCGACGACGTCCTGTCCGCCTGCGGCGCAGCGTCCGGGCTCTTCAGGGCACGACCTCCCTACCCACGCAAGGCGTCCAAGAACCGCACGCGGGTACCCGTGCGCATGGCCGAGTTGGCGTAGATGCGACCCGCGAGCCAGACCACGCCGGCGATGGTGGCCACGGTCAGCGCCATCGCGAGACCCACCTGCCAGGGCTCCGCGATGCGATCGGCAATGCGCATCGGCATCAGGATGGGCGCCAGCAGTGGCACGACCGAGAGCACCGTGCCCAGGGGGCTCGTCGGAATGCGCAGGAAGACGTTTAGCGAGCAAACGAAGGACCCCAGGAGCAGGAGGCTGACCGGCGCGGTGGTGCCGCTGACCTGCTCCGGGCGCGAGGCGAGGGCGGCGACCGTGGCGTTGGCCGCGGCGTACAGCAGGAAGCCGAGCAGGAACCAGGCGAAATACAATCCGACCTCGACGATGCCCAGGGCTGGGATCGAGACGACACGTGCGAACGCGTTCGCGATGAGTGCCGCGGTGGCCTCGATGGCGAGCTGCAGGAGGGCGACGAGGCCGATCCCGAAGACCTTGCCCGCCAGCAGCTCGCTCGGTCGGACGGTCGCGAGCAGGATCTCCATGATCCGGGTCGCCTTTTCCTCGACCACGCCCTGGGCCACCTGGCTTCCGGCCGACCCCAGGGCAACGAATAGGAGGAGCCCGACGGCGAGGCCAACGAACGCGCCCTGGCTCAGCGGGCTCGACGACCCGGTGGGCTGGACGGGCTCGAACGGGACACCGGCCGTGATCGACGTGATGGCTGCCGGCGTGAGGCCGTCTGTCGCCATGCGGGCGTCCTCTGCCGCGGCGTCGAGCGCGATCTCGACCATCGCGGGAAGGCTCTCGCTGACCACGGCCGTGGGCGCCGTCGCCGAACCGCTCACCGCCATGTCGAGCGTGCCCGCCTGGACCTGTGACCTGCCCGTGGCTGGATCGGCGAGGTTCGTGACCTTCACCGTCTGCCCGAGGGCCGCGGCGACCGAGTTGAACGACGGCTCCAGGGCCTGGGATCCGCCACTGAACCCGACACGCACGGCCGCGGGCTGGCTGGGGGTGCCGGCTTGCAGGTATGCGGCGACGAGGACGCTGCCGACGACAAGGACCACCATCACGATCGTGATTACTGCGAAGAGCCGCGAGCGCAGGCGGATGAGGATCTCCCGGCGGGCGACGAGGTAGACGTTCCGGGGCCAGGGCGAAGCGTGGTCGCCCGGCAACGGCGAGATCATGGCTGCACCTCCCCGACGACGTCACGGAAGATCTCGACGAGGCTCGCCTCTGCCCTACGGAACTCGTGGACAGGGCCGGTGCGGAGGGCGGCCTGGAGGACCGCCTGGTCGTCGGTCCCTGGCGCCAGCTCAAGCAGCACTCTGGAGCCGTCGGTGCGCGCCACGGTCGCGCCGCTCTGCCCCTCTGCCCAGCCCACCGGTGCCGAGGGCACGTCGACCCAGAGACGGTCCGGACCACCGGCGCGCAGGTCCGCCACCGTGCCGCAGGCCACCATCCGGCCCCGGTCGATGATCCCGACCCGGTCGCACAGCCGCTCGACGAGCTCGAGTTCGTGGCTCGAGAAGATGACGGGGACCCCTGCGTCCGCCCGTTCGCGGAGCACATCGGCCATCACGTCGACCGCGACCGGGTCGAGCCCGGCGAACGGCTCGTCGAGCACCAGCATGTCGGGTCAGAACACGAGTGCCGCGGCCAGCTGGACGCGTTGCTGGTTACCCAGGCTGAGCGCCTGGAGCTCGGCGTTGCGCCGGTCGGCGAGGCCGAAGCGGTCCAGCCAGCCGAGGGCTGCCTGCCGCGCTTCCGCACCTGGCATGCCGTGGAGTTCGCCCAGGTACGCCAGCTGCTCGGCCACGCGCATCTTCGGATAGAGGCCCCGCGCTTGGGGCATGTAGCCGATGCGGCGCCGGGCCTTGAAGGTCAGGGGCGCGCCCAGCCACCGCACCACGCCGGCATCGGGCGTGAGTACGCCCAGGACGATCCGCATCGTGGTGGTCTTGCCGGCGCCGTTGCGGCCGACGAAGCCGAACAGCTCGCCGGATCGGACATCGAAGCTCAGCTCCTCAACGGCGACGGTGTCACCGTAGCGCTTGGAGATGGCGTCGATCTCGAGCTGCCGCTGATCCGTTCCAGTCACGTACGATCACTCCGCCTCTGCATTGCTTGTTACGCGTCACGTCGGAGGCTGGCTTTGAGCGATCTGGTAGATGCGGTAGCCGAAAACGAAGTCCGCTGCCGCCCCCGCTATGAACCATAGTGCCCACCAACTGCCGCAAGAGAGCGCAAACATGGCGAGGCCGAGGAGGACGAGGCCCCAGACAATGCGAAAGGCCCACAGGAGACGGCGGTGGCGGACTTCATACGGCCTGACGAAGAGTTTCGTGAACATCTGCCACATCCTCATGAAGATCGCGTTGCTGACCAGATCGATGGCCTCGTCGAGTGAGGGTCGCCGCTGGCCCTCCGCGGCGCCAGCGATGAGCACCGAGAGCATCTCCTGCTCGTGCTCGCGGCGGAATGCTTTCGGGTAGAACGCCAGCAGGCGTAAGTAGCGCCGCTCCAGCTGCGTCGAATCGCTCACGTCGTCGCCACCCCGCAACTCATCTCCAGTCGGGACATCGCGACATCCGCATTGGAGCGCAAACGGTCCGCCTCCTCAGCCAGCCGCTCCGCGCCACTGGGCGTAAGCCGGTAGTAGCGACGCAACCGGCTCTCCACGATCTCCTCGCGATCGACTTCGATCAGTTTGTCCGTGCGGAGGCGCTCCAGGGCCGTATACAAGGTCCCGGCGCGCAGTCGGACACGCCCCTTGGAGATCTGCTCGACGTCGGTGATGATCCCGTAGCCGTGCTGGCTGCCCGCTGCGAGCGCGGTGAGGATCAGGAACGTCGCCTCTTGCATCGTGCGTCTGGCCATGCAAGCAGTATATATCGTTCAACTGTCTACTTCCGGCGGTCGGATCGCTGTCGAACTACCCTCGACACGAAGCCTACGAACGGGAACAGAAGACCTTCCATGCCGACCCGACGTGCGTGGATCTCTGGCGCAAGATGGGCGAGCACGTGGACCCGGTCCAGTGGACGGACCTGTGGCGGCCGTCGAAGCTCGTCTGACGACGATGGGCGGAACGGCGCCGTCGAGCGCGGCGAGCAGAATGTCTCGCTCGCTAACGTCGGGCGGGTCGCGGCAGGGCTCATGTCAGCCTCGCGGCGCTGATCGCGCAACCTGTACCCGCGAGTGCCGGCTGGCTGCGACGCGCGCGCGACCTTGTTCCCCTCGGAAAGGACCTCCTTCTGATCGACCCAAGAGCGGAACCTGCGGAGTGCGATCCAACCGGTCTTGAGGGGCTTCGGCCCTTGGGACGGGCCGTTGAGCTGTCGAGCCTGTTCAGAAGGCATCGTGGCCATCGTGGCGACCGCTCTGTTGCGTTGCGACTACGCGAACATCGTGGACAGTCGCTCAGCGGGGCGATGACCGCGGCACACCACACTGGAAGACCGAGGTCGTCGCCACGTCCGTGGAGATGCTGTCAGGCCGTAGAAAGCGCGACTACGAGGCCGACTCGCTTGCCGCCCAAGTCGCCGGAGATACCACCACCGCTTCCCCGGCGCAGGCGTCCAACGCGGCCGATGCAGACAGGGCCGACGAAACCGATCAGACCGACGAGGCCGACGAGGAAAGCCCCGTCGACGACGAGCAGGTGCTCGTCCTGGCATAGCTCCCCTCACTCACCCGGAGCGCGGCGTGCATCCCCCGCCGCGCTCCGGCCAATCAGCCAACCGCCGACTGCGCGGCCAGCGCTCGGCGATGAGGACGATGCGAAGCGCGGCGGGACCGCCGAGGCCGCGCTCCCCCGGAGGCAGCGAGGATCCTGTGGTGCCGCGATGCGTCGAAGGGCTGCTGCCTCCGCGAAGAAGTCCAGGTTGGTCGAGTTGCCGCTGCGTCGGGGTGGTCGCTGACATCGCGCTGGCGACTCAGAAGTCGGACAATCCGACAGTGGCCGTGCGGGCCGATCCCGGGGCGGACAGAAGGCATCGCCGAGTCGACGATGCATGGCGTCCACAGTTGCGGTCGGAGAAGCGACTCGGAGACCCTCGTGCCACGAGGAAGGGAGGATTCCGGTGCGCAGGATCTTTCTCCCGTTGCTCTTCGCCGTGGCCGCGGTGACCGCGTGCGGGAGCTCGAATGCGACCCAGGCTCCTGGTGGGAACGCAACGCGGACCCCGGCGGGTGCCGGTCAACCCACCCCGACGATGCCGGAGGGTGGTGGCGACAACGCGACCGCAACCATCGTGCTCAACGGGGATACCTTCAACCTCGCAGGCGGCGATTGCGAGGACGCCGGCGTGCTGGGCTGGGAAGTAACCGTCGGGGACTACTCAGAAGGCCAGTCGGGCCCGGGCGACTTCCTGGACATCATCGTGAACACGAACAAAGTCAGCGGCGCCCAAGGGCGCGCCGGCGGCGTCTACTGGGCCCTCGGCGACGACCAGACCGGCTCCGTCGGGTCGGGCATGACCGGGAACTTCTCGGGCACGGACCCGATCACGGGAACCTTCGTCCAGGGAACCTTCGCCTGCAACTAGACGCGTAGGTCCCCTGGCGCGCTCGGCGGGGGAGCGACAACCGGGGCAGGAGACACGATCCCGGAAGTCGCAACCCGCCCGGGTGGTCGCTGGCACGACTCGGCGCTTGAAATATCGACACCCGTGGCCCAGGCGGGATGACGAGGGAATCGGGGCGAGTGGAGTCCCGGAGGCCGGGCGGCACCGGCGTCGACGCCGGGTGCGGGACAAGGGTCCGGGGGGCGAGAGCCCGGATGCGGCGCTGGTCGCTGGGCCAACGATCGAGGCCGCACCCGGCGCTTGAAACCCGCTGCTCGCGCCGCGCGCGGCTACCGCCTCAAACGGCGCCGAGGTCGCCGATGAACCGGACCAGGACCCGGGCCAGCCGCGGCCCGGCCAAGGCGGCGGCCGCGAGAACCTCGGCGTGGTCGAGCGCCGCGCCCGAGAGGCCGGCGCCCGGGTTCGTGATCAGCGAAACGCCACAGGCCCTCATCCCGGCCCATCGCGCGGCCACGGCCTCGAGAGCGGTCGACATGCCCACGGCGTCGGCTCCAAGTCGTGCCAGCAGCCGGACCTCGGCGGGCGTTTCGTAGCTCGGGCCGAGGAGGCACGCGTACACGCCATCGGCCAGTGCCACTCCCTCTGCGTCGGCGGCGGCGTGGAGCCGGGCCCGCAGCTCGGAGTCCCAGACTTCGGTCATATCCGGGAAGCGCGGGCCAATCTCCGTCGAGTTCGGTCCGACGAGGGGCGAGCGGCCCGTCAGATTCAGGTGATCGACGATGGCCATCAGGGTGCCGGCACCGTAGCCGGGATTGACTCCGCCGGCGGCATTGGTGAGCACGACCGTTCGGGCACCGAGCCTGCCCATCAAGAGGACGGGCTGCACCACGAACCCGGCGGAATGACCCTCGTAGAGGTGGAAGCGGCCCTGCTGGACGACGACCGGCACCCCGGAGAGACGGCCGAATAGAAGCCTCCCGGCGTGGCCGGGAGCGGTCGCGCCTGGCCAGCCCGGCAGGTCTTCGAACCGAATCTCGGCCTCCAGGACGAGGGCGTCGGCCACGCCTCCGAGACCCGAGCCGAGCACCAGGCCGACCTCTGGCCGGATCGTCGACCGCGCCTGAACCGCCGCCTCCAGAACCGCCAGGCGGGCGGGCTGGTCGGCCGGCGAGATCTCGCGACCGAGGACGAACGTGCCGCCCGAACTTCCTTCCCCGCCATCCCCAGCCAGAGCGCTCATTCGGCGGCCGTTCCCGAGTTAGCAGCGGCAAGATTCTCCGGCCCGAAGGTGAGCGGCAGCAGGTCGCCCAACCGCGCCGCGTAAACGGAGTCGCCGACGCTGGAGGCCGCGAACACCAGGACGTCGGGGCCGAACTCGGCCATAAGCTGGCGGCAGATCCCGCACGGGCTCGACGGCTCGGCCGTCGGCGTGACGACGACGCAGGCCCGGATCGCCGTCTCGCCCGCCACGATCGCCCCCGCGATCGCGCTTCTCTCGGCACATATCGTGGCCCCGAACGATGCCGATTCGACGTTGGCGCCCGGGTATGCCGCCCCGCCGCCGCCGAGTACTGCCGCTCCCACGTTGAACTTCGAGTAGGGAGCCCGGGCGTGTCGCTGCGCGGCCAGTGCCATCCGCAGCAGGTCTCCGAACTCGGGCAGACGGGCGGCGGCCGCCGCCCTATCGATCAGCTCTATTCCGCCAACGGTCATAGCCAACACCTCACCACGCGACTGCCGCTCCCGCGCGTGATAGCGTCTGCGGCGACCAAAGAGTAACCGCCGGCGGAGGACAGGACGACCGATGGCCAGCAGCGGCCCCAAGCAGTCTCAGGCCAACCCAGCTCAGCGTCGTGCCGACGCTCCCACCAATGAGGCGGGGGCGCAGTACCACCTCCATCTCTCAGCCGGGCAGATTCCGCCGACCGTCCTGATGCCGGGCGATCCCGGCCGCGTTGGGCGGATGCAGGCCAGCTGGGACGAGGGCGAGGAGCTGGCCTTCCATCGCGAGTACCGCTCCGCTCGGGGCGTGTTCAGGGGCGTGCCGATCGGCGCGATCTCGAGCGGCGTGGGCGCTCCGAGCCTGGAGATCGCCGCCCACGAGTTCGCGACCATCGGCGGCAAGACCATCATTCGCGTCGGGACGTGCGGGGCGCTCCGGGCGGAGATCGAGCCCGGCGACCTGATCGTCCCTGCTGCCGCAGTTCGCCGCGATGGCACGGCCGATCGCTACCTGCCCCTCGACCACCCGGCCTTCGCCGACCCGGAGGTCTACATGGCCCTGGTCGAGGCGTGCGAGCGCCTCGGCTTCCGCTACCACGTCGGCATCGTCTGCAGCGTCGGGTCGTTCTACGTCGGCCAGGAACGCCCCGTCACCGGCGGCTTCTGGCAGTCCGGCGTCGACGGCCTGATCGACGACCTGAGGAAGGCCGGCGTTGCCTGCCTGGAGATGGAGTGCTCGGCCCTGTTCGTCCTGGCCAGGCTCTTCGGCATGCGCAGCGGCGCGGTCCTCGGGGCGGTGGCCAATCGCGTGACAAACGCCTTCGGCGACAACGGCGCCGAGGAGCGAGCGATCCGGGCGGCGGACGAGGCGGTGGTCATCCTCGACGAATGGGGGCGCCTGAAGACAGCGGCCGGGGCGGCCAACTTCTACCCGTCGCTTCTCCGGGGAGCTTGAGCCCCGAATAGCGGCCGGAAGCTCGCTCGATTCGACACCGGCCGGCCATTCCCGAACGAGCCGGCCGACCCCGACGTCAGGTGGCCGATTCGCGCTCGTAGGGCTGGCCGTCGGCGGCAGGCGCAATGCTGCGCCCGATCACACCGGCCAGGACCACGATCGTGATGATGTACGGCAGCGCCTCCCAGAACTCGCCGGGTACGTGACCCATGAGCTGGCCCAGGTCGCCGGTCGGCGGCGAGATCGCGAGCGATGTGCTGAGCCCGGTGGCGGAGGCGAAGAGCAGCGCCGCGCCGAACGCGCCCAAAGGCGTCCAGCGGCCCACGATCATGGCCGCCAGGCCGATGAACCCACGTCCGGCCGACATGTTCGGGTTGAAGCCGTTTGTTTGTTCCATGCTCAGCCAGGCGCCGCCGAGCGCCGCGAGCGCACCCGACAGCACGACGTTTCGATAGCGAAGCCGGATCACGTCGATGCCGACCGTCTCGGCCGCCCGCGGATGCTCCCCCGCCGCCCGCGTCCGAAGGCCCCAGCGGGACCGGAAAAGCATCACCTGCAGGATGATCACTATCACGATCGTGCTGAGGCCTATCGGGCCCTGGCTGAGCACGGCGTTGATCAGCCAGCCCACCAGCGGCAGGTCGGCCACCTGACCGGGTACGTGGTACTGCGCGAAGCTGCCGGCGCTGGTCGGCGATTGCGAGGCGATCGCCGTGTAGAGATAGCCGGTGATCCCGGCGGCGCCGATGTTGATGATCGTGCCGCTGATGATCTGGTCGACCCGCATCGAGATGGCGAGCCAGGCGTGCAGCAGCGCCACGGCCATGCCGACCAGGATGGCCGCCGCCAGGCCGAGCAGGAGCGGCAGGGTCACCCCAAAGAACGGCATGGGCTCACCCGCGCCCAGCACCCCGGAGGCCGCTACACCGACTATCCAGCCGACGAACGCGGCCGTCAGCATGATGCCCTCGATGCCGATGTTGACCACCCCTGACCGCTCGCACAGCACGCCGCACAGTGCAGCCAGCGTGATCGGGACCGCCACAGCGACGGTCGTTTGGGACATGTAACCGACATTGAAGAGCATGTAGCCGACGAACTGGAATACGAGGCCCGCGACCGGGAGCGCGTCGAGCCCTTGCGCGATGCCGCTCATGCGACGCCCTCCGCTGCCGGGGCGGCATTCACGTCAACCGAGGGTGTCGAGCCGCGTTTCGCCGCTCTGCGATCGAGCCACCGTCTCAGCGCATTGACCACGAGGAAGACCAGGATGATGGCCTGGAGCGCGTCGACGAGCTCCGCTGGAACCCCTGCCTGGATCTGCATCTGCTGTGAGCCGGCCCGCATCGCCCCAAGCAGGAGGCCGGAGAAGAGGATCCCAATCGGGTTGGATCGTCCCAGCAACGCGACGGTGATGGCATCGAACCCGACCGTCGTGTCGTAGCCTGGCGCGATCTGATGGACCACGCCCAGGAGGGTCGTGGCGCCGGCCAAACCGGACATCAGGCCGGCGATCGACATCGTGAGCACGATCAGCTGGTTGGTCTTCATCCCGCCGTAGCGGGCCGCATCCGGGTTGGCACCGGCCGACCTGATCTCGAACCCGAGCGTGGTCCGGTATAGCAGGAACCAGATGATCGGGACCGCAGCCAGGGCGAGCAGGATGCCGGCGTTGCCGTCCCGTCCGATGATGATCGGCAGGGCGGCGTTCCGTGTGGTCACATCGGCGGTGATCGGTTGATGCGCGTTGGGCAGGACCAGCGGACCGCTGATGGCCCAGTAGGTCACGAACACGAAGACGTAGTTGAGCATGATCGTGGTCACGACCTCGTGGGCCCCCGACGTGGCCTTGAGGAAGCC
>JBEKVD010000067.1:0-14810 GCA_049514315.1 Candidatus Limnocylindrales bacterium
GACCTGCGGGCCAACTGGCAGAAGGACAAGGAGTGGAAGCCCGAGATGGATGCGACCACCCGGGCGAAGGACCTCAAGCTCTGGAAGAAGGCCGTCACGCGGACCTTCGACTGGGTCGAGTAAAGGAAGGATCGAGCAGCGTCGAGTCGTCGAATCTCGACCCGGCGTGTCGGCCCCTCTGTGCCGCCGACCGGGAGTAAGCGCGACACCATCCGCACGCATGGTGTCGCCTCAAGCCTCTTCCTCGGCACCTACCTACACGATCACGTGCGCGTCTGAGTACCGGGCGCCACCACTCCCCGCCGATCCGCGCGCCACCCGCGACTGTGCAGTCGCAGGCCCCCGCCGGGCGCTACTATCGCTTCGGCTGGGAGCCTGACCGGCGAGCGATGTCGCACCGTATGTCGGCGCCACCGCGTTCCCTGCCAGGAGGGTTCACGATGGGCGTCGGTACCAGGATCAGCCGGCGATCAGCAGCCGCCTCCGGCGGGCGTGCCGTCCCGAGGTTGGGGATGACGCTCGGCGTCGCCCTTCTGGCAGCCGCGTGCTCGAACAGCACCGCGACGTTCCCGCCGGCCGCGACCCCCACAGCCACCCCGGCCGTGACCGCGGTCGCCACCGAGGCTCCCGCCACGGTCGCCGCCACGCAGGCTGCTACACGAGCCCCGGCCACGCCCACCGCTGCGGCCGCGGGCAACTCGATCGTCTTCTCGCCCTCCACCTTCAGCTGCTCCGACTCGAAGACACCGCTGACCATCACCTGGACCCTCGCCGCCGGTACGTCGGGCGATCTCCAGATCCTGTACGAGTGGGACGGCTCGCTCGGCCAGGGCGGTCAGACGCCGCAGACGGTCTCGGCCGCCGGGTTCACCAAGCAGTCGGACGGGAGCTGGCAGCAGACTGAGAGCACCACCGGCGCCGACCTCTGCTCGAACCTGGGGCTTGAGTCAGGCAGTCACACCTGGAGCGTCGTCCAGGCCCAGTCCGACGGCACGCCCGGTAAGCTGGCCGCCCAGGGCTCCTTCACGGTAACTCCCTAGCCGAGCCTGGGCTGCTCGCGGGCGGGCTCCAAGCTCCGCGGTCCGCTTTTCAACGTCGGCCGAGACGGTGTGACCGCAATGCTGACCGCATACGTAACGAGACCAGCTGCGGTCCGAGCCTCCGCGCTTACTCGGCGGCCTTGTCGCTCTGATCGTCGATTGTGGCGCCTGGCGCGTTCTTCTTGACGGACTCGATCCCGTTGAGGGCACCCGACTTGCTGTCGTACATCTGGGACGTCGCGATGATCTCGCCGTTGCCTGCCTTGAGCGAGAAGTGGAACTTGCCGTTCTTGGCCTTGGACAGCACGAACTTACCTGCCATCGGATCGAACCTCCATCGTTGCGGAGCGAACCTTGGGAGGGGTCGCTTCCCCGGGGCGAAGTCTAGCGCACACGCCCCGGCTGGAGAACCGATGCGACAGCGCGCCGGCCTTGGCGAGGGTGCGCCAAACGTCACCAGAGAGCGGCCTTGGCTGTCCGTGCAACGCCCCATCGACCCGAGCCTACGGTTGACGCGGGGGGACGACTCGACGGAGTCCGGTCGTGTCTCAGTTCGGCTGGGCAGGCACCACGTCGAACGATTGCGGATCGACCGCCAAGGTCCGTGCTATTAGCAAGCGCGCACCGTCCAGAACATGTCGATGGTCGGGCACGAAGAGGTGGACGATCGGCAACTCAAGGATCGTGACATCCACAGCGTCGGGGCCCACGGCCCAGGAGACCCTGTAGATGGGTCGTTCTCCCTGGGCAATTCGCCGTCGATCGGCCTCGATGGCCGTGCGCAGCCGAGCGCGGGAGCCGTTGACGCCCATGGAGGGAAGTCTAGACGCTGGTCGAGCGGGGTTCTCTCCGGACCCGCTGTGACGGAGCGGCGACGTTTGGCGAGGGTGTTGCCGCGGGAGCACCAGCGACTGAGGCTCCCGGCTCCCGCTTGCGCCGCACTGGCAAGGCCCAACACGACGTGGTCATCGTGCCGGTCACTAGTAGCGCAGGGCCGCGACCGGGTCCATGCAGGCGACGTGGACGGCAGGATGAGCCCGGCCAGGGCGCCCAGGGCGGTCGCGAAGCCGACGGAGGTGAGGCCGTGACGTTCAGGGCCTCGGGCTTCTCGATTCGGAATGTCTGCGGCTCCATGTCGACATCCGCCACGGCCTCCCCACGCAGCGCCCTCGAACGGGCCGAACGCCTCTTGCCGCCCACCCGGGTTCGGTAGAGAGTCACGCTCGCAAGGAAGTATTGACGCGCCCTAGACGATACCACGCGCCCGGAGCGGATCAAGGAGGTCGACGACGAGGTCCTCAACCTCGGTGTCACGGTCCTGAGTCCAGTGGGCCCTGCTGGGCCATGACTTCGTGAGCATCGTGGAGGCGCCCGACATCGGTGGGTCGCTCATCGAGAGGCAGCGAGGCGTGATCGACGCCCTCGCCGAGGCGATCAAGGCGCTACTGCCGGAGTAGGGCGGAGCGAGCACGATACAGACCGTGATCTCGTCCCCCAGGAGCACGTCTCGGGCCGAAAGGGCCTCCGGTCTGGTCGAGTTACAGGGTAAGCGGGGCGTGCTGGCATGCCGGTACGGTCGTGAGCCCGCGACCAACTAGAACAGGCGTTCAGCTCCATGGATCGCTTCGACAAGTTCACCGATCGCGCGCGCAAGGTCCTGACGCTCGCGCAGGACGAAGCCCAACGGTTCAACCACAACTACATCGGCACGGAGCACATACTGCTCGGCCTCGTCCGAGAGGGTGAAGGAGTTGCCGCCCGCGTCCTCGAGAACATGAACGTCGAGCTGCCCCAGGTCCGGACGGCGGTTGAGTTCATCATCGGCCGGGGCGATCGACCGGTTGTGGGTGAGGTCGAGCTGACCCCGCGCGCCAAGCGCGTCATCGAGCTGGCCATCGACGAGGCTCGCCGCCTCGGCCACAACTACATCGGCACGGAGCATCTGCTCCTGGGCCTCGTCCGCGAGGGTGACGGGATCGCCGCCGGCGTCCTGGAGTCGCTCGGCGTGAGCCTGGACAGGGTCCGCCACGAAGTCATTCGAGTCCTGTCGCAGTCGTCCTCGGCCGGTCCGGCCCAGGAGACCAAGCGCGCCAGCAAGACGCCCACAGTCGACCATGTAGGTATCAACCTGACCGAGGCTGCTCGGCTCGGCAAGCTGGACCCCGTCATCGGCCGTGAGAAGGAGATCGAGCGGGTCATCCAGATCCTGTCCCGCCGAACGAAGAACAACCCTGCCCTGATCGGCGAGCCGGGTGTCGGCAAGACCGCGATCGCCGAGGGTCTGGCCCAACGCATCGTCAGCAGGGATGTCCCCGAGACCCTCCTCAACAAGCGCGTCCTGACCCTGGACATCGGCTCGCTCGTCGCCGGCACCAAGTACCGCGGCGAGTTCGAGGAGCGGCTCAAGAAGATCATCGAGGAGCTTCGCAGCACCAACGACACGGTCCTGTTCATCGACGAGCTCCACACCCTCGTCGGCGCGGGCGCCGCCGAGGGTGCTATCGACGCGGCCAACATCCTTAAGCCGCCGATGGCCCGCGGTGAGCTGCAGTGCATCGGCGCCACCACGCTCGACGACTACCGCAAGTACATCGAGCGGGACGCGTCGCTCGAGCGGCGCTTCCAGCCGGTCATGGTCGAGGAGCCGACGATCGAGCAGTCCGTGGACATCCTGATGGGCATCCGCGAGCGCTACGAGCAGCACCACAAGGTCCAGATCACCGACGACGCCGTGAAGGCCGCCGTAGACCTGTCGATCCGGTACATCACGGACCGCCATCTGCCCGACAAGGCCATCGATCTCATGGACGAGGCCGCCAGCCGCGTGCGGCTCCGCTACGCCTCCGCGCCGCCGGCTCTGCGGGAGGCTGAGAAAGAGCTCGATCGGATAACGCGCGAGAAAGACAGCGCCATCAACTCCCAGGAATACGAGGACGCGGCGACACTCCGCGAAACCGAGGCCACGGCTCGTCAGAAGGTCGACGACCTACGCGCCGAGTGGCAATCGTCGATCTCCAACGAACAGCCCCAGGTAGACGAAGAAGAGATCGCCCAGGTCGTCGCGATGTGGACCGGCATCCCGGTCATGCGCATCGCCGAAGAGGAGTCCCAGCGGCTTCTCCACATGGAGGACGATCTCCACAAGCGGGTCATCGGTCAGCAGGAGGCCATCGAGATCGTCTCGAAGGCGGTTCGACGCGCCCGCGCCGGCCTCAAGGATCCGAAGAGGCCGATCGGTTCGTTCATCTTCCTCGGCCCGACCGGCGTCGGGAAGACCGAGCTGGCCAAGGCCCTGGCCGAGTTCATGTTCGGCAGCGAAGACGCGCTCATCAAGCTCGACATGAGCGAGTTCATGGAGCGCCACAACGTCAGCCGTCTCGTCGGCGCGCCTCCCGGATACGTCGGCTTCGACGAGGGCGGCCAGCTGACCGAGGCGGTCCGCCGCAAGAGCTACGCCGTCATCCTGCTCGATGAGATCGAGAAGGCCCACCCCGAGGTCTTCAACATGCTGTTGCAGATCCTCGAGGACGGCCACCTGAGCGACGCCAAGGGACGCCGGGTCGACTTCCGCAACTGCATCATCATCATGACCAGCAACCTGGGAGCCCGGCAGCTCCAGACCAACTCGTCGCTCGGCTTCCGCGTCCAGGGGGAGACCGAGGAAGAACGCCAGGCCGCCTCGTACGAGCTCATGCAGGAAAAGATTCAGAAGGAGCTCAAGCTGACCTTCAGGCCCGAGTTCCTCAACCGCATCGATGCCACGGTCGTCTTCCGGTCGTTGACCGTCGACGAGATCCGGTTGATCGTGGACCTGATGCTGGCCCGCGTCCGCGAGCAGCTGCGAGCGCAGGGCATGAGCCTCGAGGTCACGCAGGCGGCCAAGGACCACATCATCAAGATCGGCTACGACGTCGCCTACGGCGCGAGACCGCTTCGCCGCGTCATCCAGAACATGGTCGAGGATGTCCTGGCGGAGCGCCTCCTGCTCGGCAAATACAGCCGCGGCACGAACATCCTGGTGGACAAGGGCTCCGAGGCGGGCCTGGAGATCACCACCGCCGAGGAGAAGCGACCCGTCGTAGCCGCTACCTGAGCCGAGGTCGAGGGGGTGGCTCGCTCGCAAAGCCGGTACATCTGGGGCCTCCACAGCCGTGCCGCAGCAGCGGGTTACAAATGAGCCACACACCGATCACCATCGCCATCGAGAGGATGGACGGCGGGCCGCGCCTCCTCATCGAGGACGCGGGCCTCCTCGCGGCAACGTTCTTCCGGGCGGATGCGAGCTCCGGCGGGCTCAATGCGTACGACGCTTACTCCGGCAAAGGCGAGCCCAATCGCATCACGGACGATGACATCACCGTGATCAACCAGACGATGCGGGCTCGCTCACCGCACGACAAGTGGACCGAGCTGACGACCCCGACGGAGCCGCTGAAGTGGCTCGCCGCCATTGAGCCCGCCTGGGACCTCTTCGGAATGAGCCCGCTGCTCTGGGAGCAGAGTGGTTGCACGGCCACGATCGAGAAGGCCCTGGAAGAGGCCGTCGCGCCGTACCGCAATCTCTCCATGGCGTCCAAGATCCTCCACCTCAAGAGGCCGGCCTTTTTCCCGGTTCTGGACAGCCTGGTCGTGGAGCAGATCGGAGGCACGAGCGAGAAGCCGATCGAGCTCGTCCTGCACATCCGCGAGCAGGGTCGGGCGAACCTTCGGGCGCTCGGGACCATCCAGGCCGAACTGAAGGAGCTGGAGCTCGACGGGAAGCCGATCGGTCGCACGCGGGTCCGGATCCTCGACGCTCTTCTCTGGACGAGCCACCCTCGGACCAGCCTTCCGCAGAAGGAGCTGAACTCCTGGGAGCGCGTGATGCGGCGCCGCGGCTAGGTGGCCTGAAACCCGTTCATCGGGCCGCGATCGCGTCCGCGTGGATGAGCTTGGGCCTGATCAACGGCATTGGTGGTCGAAGGCGCAGTAGGCATCCACCTATCGGATCGAACCCTTCGCCTCGAGGTCGGGCGGCGAGGTCTCCGCTTGGTTACCTCCCGGCCTAGATCTGGGCTGGGGTCGGACGAAGATGCTGCGCGGGTGTCGGGCGCGCCAAGTGCCAACCAGGATGAGGGCCGCGAGGATCGCCGTTAGGACAGCGGCGACCGTCGTGAGCATGGTCGCCACCGGGAGTAGCTGTAACGGATCTCCCCGGCTTGTCGAGGGCGCGGCCGCACAGCTGGAGGCTTCTTGTCCACGATGAACCTCCGCCACCCTCCCGGGCGACCGGCCGCGCCTATACTCGCCAACATGTCGCCTCTTTCCAACCGAACCGTCGCGACAATCGGCTCCGGCGTGATGGCCGAATCGATCATCGCCGGGCTGCTCCGCGGCAAGCTTGTGGAACCCCGACAGATCGTCGGCAGCGAGCCCCGGGCGGAGCGTCGCACCGAGCTGACGAGCCAGTACGGCGTCCGAATGACTGCATCGAACCTGGAAGCCGCGCGCGAGGCGGATGTCATCCTGCTATCGGTCAAGCCTCAAACGTTGACGAAGGTCGGCCACGAGCTGGGCGGCCACCTGCGCGCGAGCCAGCTCGTCGTCTCGATCGTGGCGGGCGCCAATTGCAACGTGCTGACGAATCTCCTCGAGCACCGCGAAGTCGTTCGCAGCATGCCGAACACACCTGCCCAGATCGGGCGCGGCATGACCGTCTGGTACGCGACCCCGGAAGTGAACGAGGAGCAGGTGGACCAGGCCCGTGTGCTGCTGCGCGCATTGGGCTCGGACCTCCAGGTCGAGGACGAGCGCTTCGTCGAGATGGCGACGGCCGTCAGCGGCACCGGCCCGGCCTACGTGTTCCTCGTCATGGAGGCATTGATCGACGCGGCGGTCCATCTCGGGTTCCCGCGCCACGTCGCCCACGACCTGGTCATCGAGACGCTCGAGGGCAGCACCGCTTTTGCCAAGGCCACAGCCCAGCATCCGGCGGTCCTCCGAAACATGGTCACCTCCCCGGGCGGGACCAGTGCGGCGGCGATCCACGAGCTCGAGTCGGGGCGGCTTCGGACCGTGCTCTCGGAGGCGGTCTGGGCCTCCTACCGGCGCACGATCGAGCTGGGTGCCGACCTCGAAAAGGGCCTTGGGCTCAACGAGGGGCCGACCGATGCCGCGACGGATGGCAAGGCCGGAACCGGTGCCGGGCTCAAGGCTTCGGCCGCGCGTCGATCGGGCCGCTGACATGCCCGACGGCAAGGCGCGAGAGTGAGTGCGGGATTCAACTGCCGCTCGGATGTGCAGGTCGTCTTCCGGGGCCTGTGCCCGGACTGCGCCGCCTGCCGAAGAGGGTGATTGCGAGCTCCCTGCGCCTTCGGCAGCGACCGGCTAGTGGGTGACGAGCCGCCCGATGAGGACGCCCGCGAGAGCGGCCGCTCCGGCGATCGCCATCGTCTGGAGCGCCGTCCGCCAGACGGGCACTCGGTCCGCAGGAACCGCGTCGACCAGGCACGATCGGGCAATAGTGCCGAATTACCAACGCCCTCCAACTCAAAGGCGTCGCCCCGCGTTGCGGCTTCGGCTACGTCGCTGTGGCCCGATCGCGATGCATTGCGTCGGCGACTGCGAACCCGATGACGCTCGGCACGAGAATGAGGCCGCCAATCTCCATGCCGAAGAAGCAAACCAGGAGCAATGAGAGGTCGACCGCCACCGCGACCGAGGTAACGAGCATCGAGATCCCGCGGGCGACGGTCATGATGCCCAGCCAGAAGAGGGCATATCCGAGGGACGGCACTCCCGGGTTGAGCGCGATGGCACCGAGGGCCGCGATGAGCAACAGCCACGCGACGACGAGCGCGCCTCGACTTGCCGACCGTATCACGCGAATCCTCCCACGCGATGCTCGTCGCCTGAAGTGTAGGCCACGGCCGCATCCGTCCCAATCTCCGGCCGGCGGGCGGGACTCGACCTGATCCGGTAGTCGGCACGTCGAGACTACGCCGCGATAGGGTTGCTTTCCTACGCCGGGCGAGTGAGTCATGTGGGCGTCCATCTCGCACCCGAGGCACCCACGATGAACCCGCAACCACTCCCTGCCTTGACCAGCGGAGACCCCTCGGCCTGGGACCAGGCCCTCTACGCCTTCCTCGTCGAGAAGGGCAACCGCTCGGGTTCCAAGCGCACCGTCGAGTCGTACGGCCGGATGTTATGGCCGTTCTTCGCCGACCTGGGCAAGACGCCCGAGCGGGTGAAGCCAGCTGACGTCCTCGCCTTTGTCCACGGCATCGGGAAGTCCGGGCGGACTCCCTCGGCCACCACGGTCGGCGCCCGGATCGCTTGCCTCTCCTCCTTCTACCGCTTCCTGATCCGGATGGGCCTGGTCGTCTCCAACCCCTGCGACGCGGTCGAACGGCCACGGAGCAGCCCAGCCCCGGCCCGCGGCTACTCAGCCGACGAAGTCCGCCGATTGCTGGCCGTCATCCCAGATACCGTCGCGGGCAGGCGGGACCGGGCAATCCTGTTGACTCTCGTCCTAACCGGCCGGCGTCGGGCCGAGGTCATCGGCTTGAAGGCAGGGGATCTCAGCCAAGAGGGCGAGACCACGTTCTACCGGTACGTCGGAAAAGGCCACAAGACGGGGCGGCGAGAACTCCCGGGCCCCGCCCACGCCGCCATCTGCACCTCGCTTGCGGACATCGGCAAGGAACCGACGTCGATGGCGCCTGACGAGTCGCTCTGGCAGGCCGCATCCCGGCCGGAAGGAGTTACGAGCGGGACGTTCTACGCCCGCTTCCGCCGCTACCTTCGGGCGGCTGGACTGGCGCCCACCGGCGTCCACGTCTTGAGACATACAGCGGCGAAGCTGCGGCGGGACGCCGGGGAGTCAATCGAGGAAGTCAGCGCATTCCTCGACCACAGCTCGCTCGCCGTGACGACGGTCTACCTGCGCCGGCTTGAGGGTCAGGAGGATCGGGCCTGGCGTGAGGTGGCCCAGGCTATCGGGGTCTGAGGGGAGCTCGGTCCGGGACGAGGAGGCCCCGCCACGGAGGGGAGGGGTTGGTGGCGGGGCTAGAGGAGACGACCGTCCAGGGTAAAGAGCGGCCGTCCTGCGGCGATTCTAGGACACAGATAAGCTCCGGTGCGGAGCTCAATAACGTCGGCTCGCCTCGGGTCGGGCTCGGCTCTGAGACCGGGCCGACGCCGGTCGACGGTGAGTAGGCCCGTGAGGGAGATGCGGCAGTGAAGGAGCAGCCCCAGGGCGCCCGGTTCAGCACCTACGAGAAGTGTGGGCTCATCGTCAGGGTGGTCGTCGGCGAGGATGGACAGCCTCTCTTCACGGAGGCCGATATTCCTGTCCTGATGGGCAAGAGCGCCACGGTGATCGACAGGCTCTTCGACATCGGGGCGTCGGGAATCGACGTGGGCAACGGCCCGGTGCCGTACCTGCAGACTCTCACGCCGGACAAGCTGATCCGCGCCCTGGTCGATCGCGGCGATAGTGACGCCGAGATACTGGCGGCCATCGAAGGCGACGAGCTGAAGTGGTGGTTTGACCGCTTGGTATCGTCGCCGGCCGAATGCCGGGCACTTCTCGCAGAGCTGAGGCCGCAGCCCTCGTCTGGGGAGGGCAAGCCCGAGCCTGGCGACGAGGACCGAGCGGCCGAACGGAAGTCGACGAGGCCGAGCAGAACGCCCGAGTTACACCAGATCGCGCAAGAGGTGCTGGCCCGGGGCGAGACCATCGACAACGCCACTGACCGGCCGATCCCGGTCGGTCCCTTGGCTTTGGGCGAGCCAGGCGGCCCCCAGAGCCGCTCGCTCTACCTCTACGAGAACTTGGGTGTCCCGTGGAACCGGGCTCACCTCATGACAACGGCACTGGGAGGTTCTGCCCGTGAGGCGCTTGCACAACTAATCGAGGCCGACGCTGCCAATGGCGAAGGCTACTTCGTGATCGTCCGCCCGAATGGCGCCCGCCCGTTGGTCGCGAAGGGCCAGTTCCGCGGAGAGGTCAGCGGCGAGGCCCTCTTGGAACTCGAAGGCGCCGGCGTGCTGATGTCGAATAGCCGAGACGCTGACAGGCTGAAGACGTTCTACCTTGCATCCGACTCACGGCAACTCCTGGAGGCTGCGATTGCCGCCGCGGGAGAACCGACGCCGCTCTCGGGAACACCTACCTCGGTGCCTGGCCCGGCGCTGATCAACACGCGCGATGAGGTCGAGGCCAAGCGCGCGGACCGCCACGGAGCCACCCGTGGGCCGGGTCGGCCACCCTGGACGGCCGAGCTGTTCTGGACCCGATATCAACAGGCGCTGGGCAGCGCGACGCCGCCGTACACGTACAGCGCCATCGCGCCCTACTTCGAGACGCTCGACGGCAATCGCGGCACTGACCCGGAGTACCTCCGAAAACTCGTCAGACGGTACGGCCTGACGCCCGAATAGGAGACCGGATAAGAGACCGGATTCCGTCCCTTTTTCGGACGGGCCAACTGCGCGACGCTGCAATGCGTTATGCGCTCGATCTACATCGCGATCTCGGACGATGCTGCCGACAAGCTCCGTGAGCTTGCGCAGCGTGAGTTCCGCGCACCGCGGCAGCAGGCAACCGTCCTCGTCCTCGAGGGTCTCAGACGCGCGGGGCTGGACCCCACCCTGCCGTACGACGAGGGCGCTGAGCCCTCGGTCGCGACGCGGGACCGCGCCGGGTCTGGGCCCGACTTGGCGATGGACCCCGACGCCCGCGACGGCGTCCGATGATCGACGGACTTCTGCCACAGCACGCCGCCCTGCTGACCGCCTCCGGTATCAGTGACGAGGTCGCCGGGGCCCGCGGCTACCGCAGGGTCGAGCAGAAGGCGCGCCTCACGGAACCGCCGAACTCGACGACCGACGCAAGGTCTTCGGCGCGACCTTCGTCTTGGTCCTCCACAAGACCATCGTGACCACGCGCTCCGATCTACCCGATCCGTTAGGCGTCCTGGAGTCTGCCGGCCTCACCGAGCCTGAGCGGCGTTATGCCATCCGAGATGCCTCAGGCGTCCTCTGGGCGACCCTGGTGCGCACCTCGGACAAGACCATGTGGTGGGAAGGTCCCAACGGACGCCGAGGCTTGGGCGGAGTCTCGGTGGCGGAGGTGCCGCTGTATGGCTCCGAGCTCCTGGAGCGCGTGCCGCTCGAAGTTCCGGTCGTCTTGACCGAGGGGCCCAAGGATTGCGAGGCCGTGTGGCGAGCAAAGCTGCCTGCCGTGGCCACGGTGACCGGTGCGGCAATCGTTCCGTCAGCGTCGGTCCTAGAGGTCCTGCGGGACAGGATCGTCATTCTCTGGCCCGACAATGACGAGCCGGGCTTTCGGCACATGGAGGGCGTTGCCGAGGCCCTCGCCAGCGTTGCCCGTGAGATTCGCTGGCTCCAGATCCCGGGATTGGGCCCGAAGGCCGGAGCAGCGGACGTCCCGATCACCGACATCCCTCGGCTCGTAGATAGCTACGCGCGCGTAACGTGCGGGCGCGTAAGTACTGATAGCACTTCCTTGAGAGAGAAGGGTGAATCTCCTTACTCCTCCAGGGAATCTCTAGAAGCTACCTACGCGCGCGAGGTCGGCACCAAGCGATACAGCCGCGCCGAACTCGCCGAGCTGCGCCAGGGCGTGCAGGTTCGTTTCAACGCTCCGTCCGACGCCGCCCTGGGCGAGTTGATCGCCACTATGGAGCACATCCAGGGCCGACTCGTACGCCCGAACCAGATCGACTACCTGATCCGCTGCTACCGAATCCAGGGGCCCGACACCGCCCGGCTGCTCATAGATCTGTATCGGGAGCGGGGCACGACCGAGAACCTGCTTCTTGCCCTGGAACTGTCTCCACCCTTCTTCATGGCCGCGGAGCCAAGCCCCGTCTCACACTCTTCGATCGAAGACGTTGCCGGTCTGGTCTGTCATCCCCAAGTCGACCAAGTGCTCGAAAGCTGGCGGTGCTGGGCCGACCTCGGCTCCGGACACGTGCCAGCCCTGCGAGCCGACGGCTCGGTCTATTGCGGCACATGTCACCCTGGGGCCCCAAGGCCATGAGCGCCAGGGTCTGCGTCGTCTGTGGCGAGCCCCTCCCGTCCTGGTCGCGCGTGGACAAGACCACCTGCAATCCTGGCTGTCGGACCCGCTTGTGCCGGACTCGGAAGGCCGCTTGCAACAGCTCTGTAACACGTTCGGGCGCCACTGAGCCTCGATCCGGCGGTCAGACGAATGATGTGCCAGTTTCACCTCAAACGGAGCCTCTGGCCGCCTCAGGCAAGTCGGTCCCATCATCTTCAGGCTCAGCATCAGCGGGCGGTTTGGCAGGTCACGTTCCCGCCCTCGTACCCGCCTACGACCCGCTCGTGACCGCGCTCGCCCAGCTCGTCCGCGATCGCTGGGCGGCGGAGCAGGTCTCCTCCGATGGGCCGGTTGCCTTGGGGGCCGTTCCGAGCATCATGGCGACCATGGGTAAGCAAGACTCCGATGGCAAGGAGGCTCCGGCATGACCCTACCGGGGCGGCCGAACGAACTCCGCGGCCTCCGCGCCGCCCGCTGGGTCAGAGAGAGCTCCGGTCGTCAGCTCGACAAGTACGGCCCGACGGCCCAGATGGCCATGCAGGACCGCGCCATCGCCGACCTCGGCCTCATCGACACGGGACTTTCGTGGAAGGTGGCCAAGTCGGGTTGGTCGGGTCCCGACTCCATGCTGGAGCCGCCCGCCACAACTACCCCGGAGTTCAGGGCCATGATCGCCGCCGCCGAGAGAGGCGAGTACGACGTCCTGGTCGTCGGCTACACGAGCCGCTTCATCCGCGACCTCGCCCTGAACCTCCACTACCGGCGCGTGTTCCACAACCTCCGGGTCGTCATCTACCTGTGCGACGACCACATCCTGACGAGCAGCGCCGAGGACTGGGAGCGCCTCGTCGACAAGGCCAAGGCCGCCGAGATCTCCAGCCGGGACCAGTCCAAGAACGTCCGCTCCGGCTATGCCGCCAAGAAGGCCCGTGACAACGATCCAGGCGGCCATCCACCCTTCGGCTTCGCTCGGGACGATGCCAAGCTCATCGTTCCCGACCCCGAGGCGGTCCCGATCGTCCGGCGGATCGTCGAGATGAGTGCCGCTGGTTCGACAGACCGGACTATCGCCGCGGAGCTCGACCTCAGCATCTACATCGTCCGCGGGGTGCTTACCTCTTCGATGTACATCGGCCGTCTCCGCGACGGGAGTCCCGCCAACTGGGGGTCGCTCGTCGAGCTTCCGAAATGGAACAGGGCCCAGGCCCTCCGCAACGGCCGGGCGACCAATGCCGGGCGTCCAGCCTCACCGCACCGCCCCTACGCCCTCTCGATGCTCCACTGCGCGGCCTGCGGCAGCCGGCTCATAGGCGACACCGACTACTACCGCCACAAGGCCGTCTGTGACGACTTCGCCGCCGCTACCCCGGATTGGCCCCGGGGTTGGCATGGCCGTCGCGACGGCAAGGGCTACAAGCGCTATCTCTTCGAGGCGGTGATCGCCAAGGTCCTGGAGCGGGTGTCCCTCGGAGCCGAGACTCTTACCGGCGTGGTCGAGCTAGTGACTGCCCTACCTGCCGCACCGGACCGCCTGGCCCTGGCCCGCATCGAGCAGGAGCGCGACGCGGCCCTGGCACTCTACCGGCGTGACCGTGACAGCGGCGCCCTTGATCGGACGATGGCCCGCCTCGATGCCGAGGAACGGAAGGCTCGTGAGGTTCATCAGGCGGCTGGCGTCCCAGCAGAAGTGGCCGTGCGCTACTTGCGCGACCTGTCCGCCACATGGCGCGGGGCTGAGGGAGGATCGGGACGGCGAATGCTCGCTGAAGCGCTATTCGACCGGATCGACGCCCGGGGCTTCAGGGAGGCCACGCTCCGGCTCACCGACACCGCGATCGCTCACGGCTTCGCGGCGGTCATTCCGGAGCGGCTCGAGCTCACTGTTGGCTATGGTCGGGGCGAGAGGGCTAGCGCCGTCAAGACTCAGCGATCGATTCGCTTCCTCATGGTCAACGAGACACCGCGCCGCGGCATCGACCAGGAGCGAAGCGCGTGAACGCCGTCTCGCGCTCCCCCGTGCTCACCATCGAGCAAATCCCCCTCGACCAGCTTCGTCCAGATCCCGCTAACCCAAGGCGGATCAGCGAGGACGAGCTCGACGCGCTTGAACGGAGCATCCGGCAGTTCGGCTTCGTCCAGCCCGTCCTAGCCCGGAGGCAAGACGGCACCGTCGTCGGTGGCCATCAGCGCCTCGTCGCCGCGCGGCGCCTTGGGTACACGACGGTCCCGGTCACGTACCTCGATATCTCGGTCGAGCAGGCCCGCCTCCTGAACCTCGCCCTCAACCGGATCGGCGGCTCCTTCGACGAGCAGCTCCTCGCCCGCTTGCTGGCCGATCTGCAGGCGAGTCCCGATGTCGACCTCTCGCTGTCGGGCTTCGGCGAGGACGAGATCGCCGATCTGTTGCACTCGCTCGAAGTCCGCGAGCGCCGCGAGCGGGTGGAGAGCTTCGATCTCGATGAGGCACTCGCGGAGGCCACCCGTGCTCCCCGGGCCAAGCCCGCCGACCTGTTCGGGCTGGGCGATCACCGGCTGCTGTGCGGAGACTCCACTGACCCGCAGGCTGTGCAACGACTCCTCGATGGTGCGGAACCGAAGCTACTCACGACCGATCCGCCCTATGGCGTCAGCCTCGATGGCTCCTGGCGCGACGGCGTGTATAACGGCCTCGGACCCGCGCAGAAGACGTACATGCAGAT
>JBEKVD010000068.1:0-17323 GCA_049514315.1 Candidatus Limnocylindrales bacterium
GAGATCGCCGCCCCGCTGCTCGGTGGCGGCGCGGTGCTCGGCGTCCTCAATATCGAGGCACTCGGGCCCGAACGCCTGATGCCGGACGACCTGCGCCTGGCGCGGGCGGTCGCGGATCGCCTATCGAGTGCCCTGCTGCATCATCAGGCCCGGGAGGCCCTCAGCGACCGAGCGCGCCTCTTCGCCAGCCTGGCGGAGTTCTCGGCCGCAGTTGGCGAGATCCTGGAGCCGGATCGCCTGACCGAAGCCCTGGTAGACGCCGTCGCCGCCGTCGTTCCCACGGACACGGTGGTGATCACGACGCTGGACCGGGGCGATGGCCGATACCACGTCCGCGCCGCCCGGGGACTAGCCCCCGGTGCCATAGGCGCGATCATCGTTCCGGGCGACGGAACGGCCGGTCGCGCTATCAGCGAGCGCGCCGCGATTCTGACCGAACCTCACCCGCGCGCCCAGTCGAACGCGGCATTGCGGGACTACCTTCAGTATGAATCGGTCCGGACGGTGGGAGTGCCGCTCATCCACGAGGACGCCGTGCTCGGCGTGATCTCCGTCGCCCGAGCCGCGGCCGACGCCGCCTTCACGCAGGCCGAGTGCGAGGTGCTCGGCCTGCTGGGCTCCCATGCAGCGCTGGCCCTCGCCAACGCCAGCCTCCTACAGGAGGTATCCGAGCTCGCGATCCACGATGGGCTCACGGGGCTCTACAACCGCCGCCATTTCGACGCCGAGTTCGACCATGCGATCGCCCGTTTCCGGCGTCGCGCACCGGCGGGGAACCTGGCCGCGATGATGTTCGACCTGGACCATTTCGGCGACTTCAACCGTCGCCACGGACATCTCGCCGGCGATGCCGTGCTGCGCCTGTTCGCCGGGATCCTGCACGAGCGCCTCCGCTCGGCCGACCTCGTCGCCCGCTACGGTGGCGAGGAGTTCGTCGTGATACTCGAGGACTGCGGCCTCCCGGAGGTCGTCCGCGTGGCCGAGGAGGTCCGCCTGAGCCTGGAGGCCCGCACGGTGCCCGGCGCCGCTGGGCAAGCGCTGCGTGCGACCGTGAGCGCCGGATGTGCCGCCATCGATCCCGCCGACCCCACCCGGGAGGCGCTGATCGGCCGGGCCGATGCCGGGCTCTTCCTGGCCAAGCGAGCCGGTCGCAACCAAGTAGTCGCCGCGTGAGGCGCCTCGGGGGCCACCAACCGCGCCGACATGACGTAGCAGAACGCGGAAGCCACGCCTACGAGGTCCGGCAGTCCACCTGGAGGCTTGTGTCAGTCCGACTGTTGGCAGCCCCAATGGAGGTCGGTACCGACCGCGGATTGTTGGGTAACCCTACTGCGCGATCGCCCCAAGGAGTCGGGCGTGGGCGAAACGCCGCGAGGCGAACGTGCTTGATCCAGCAGGGCCCTTCAACGGTCAACAGTGAGCCGGCGCCGGGGCAACTCGGCTCGGCGTTCTGGTATCTGGCCACACCGCGGGTGAGCGCAACGTTCGGGCGGTTGTAGGCCTCGGGCGCTAACGAGGGAACCGACGACCATCCTTGAGAGTGTCCCAACTTTGTGGAGACCTTCGGACGCCTTTCCGATGACCCAGTTGCTCCAGACCCGTTCGGCGGGGGAGACTGCCGAAGCGGCCGAACAGCTCGGGGCGATCCTCGGAGAACTAGCGCAGGTGATGAGCCGCCAGTTAGCCGCCCGCTAAGTCACGCTAGGTTGACTGGGAGTTCTGACGTGGCCTCCGCTTGGCTGGCGTCGCGGTCCCCACCCGGGCAAGTCCGGGTCCGTAGTCGCCGACCGGCAGCGGTACACCGAGCAGATAGCCCTGGCCCAGCTCGATAGCAAGGGCGCGCAGGAGGGCAAGCTCACCCTCGGTCTCGATACCCTCGACAATCAGCCGGCAGCCGGTCACGTGAGCGAAGTGACAAAGGCCGACGATCATGGCCTGGCGCGCCTCATCGGCCTCGAGGCCGGCGATGAGTGACCGATCGAGCTTCACAAATGCCGGCCGCAGCTCGACGATATGGCGCAGGCTGGCGAAGCCGGTACCCGTATCATCCACGGCGAAATCCACCTTCGGTCCGAGCGCGGCCATCGCCGCCCGGAACGCCGGGTAGTCGGTGATGGCCGCATGTTCGGTCACCTCGAGCACGAGACGTCGGCGGCTTCCATGCAGGATGGTGCCCAGGGGCTCTGCCGCGAGGATGAGCCCTGGCGACGCGTTCAGGTTGAGCCAGGCCGACCGTGGCAAGGCCTTCGCGGTCGTGAGGGCGGCCTCGATCGTGACGGCCTCCAGATCGGCCCCGAGGCCGAGCGCGGCGGCCTGGGCGAACATCAACTCGGGATCGGAACCGTCGCTGAAGCGCGTGAGCGCCTCGTAGCCGACGGTCACATTGGTCGCGAGATCCAGGATCGGTTGGAAGACCGACCCGAAGGCCCGGTTGCCAATTACCCCCAGTATGTAGTCGCGGCCCCGTCCGCTCTCGGTCCGCTCGGTCACGTCGCGACCGATGAGCGCCCCGGCTAGGTCGGCGAACTCCTGGATCGCCGGCAGCGCCTGACTGATGCCGACCTCGACGACGCTTTCCTTGGCTGACACCAGGAGCAGTCCGATGACCCGCCCGTCGTGTCGAACGGGCGCACAGGCAATCGAGTGAACCCCGAGGCCGTTCAGGAGCCTGTTGTATGCGTGCGTGGGCCGGTTCACCCACGCCTCGATCCAGGGGCCATCGATAGCCCGTTGCCGGAGCTGCTCACTGCGCCCGGACGGGAGCCGTCGCAGCGGCGGGTCGGGCCCGCCCTGTACGACGAAGCCGATCGGCCACGCATGTCCGTCAAGCCCGAAGAGGAAGAGACCTGCGGCCCTGACACCGGCGAATCTCACGATCTGGCGGCAGATCGCCTGCGCGGTGGCCTCCGGCGTCTCGCCCGCGTGCAAGCCCCGGATCGTCTCCGCGATGAGCGCGCGCTCCCGGATAAGCTGGGTCGAGCGCTCCATCAGCTCCCGCTCGTGTGTGACGTCGCGCTGGACGGCCACGTAGCTCGTGATCGCGCCCGATAAGTCGCGGACCGGCGAGATGACGGCCTCCTCGGTGAATAGGGAACCGTCCTTGCGCCGGTTGACAAAGTCGCCATTCCAGGGCACGCCGTTCGTGAGCGCGGCCCACATCGCTTCGTAGAACGAGGCTGGCTGGAGGCCGCTTTTGAGGAGGCGTGGGTTCTGGCCGATGACCTCGTCGCGGGTGTAGCCGGTCACCCGCTCGAAAGCGGGATTGACGTAGGTGATCCGGGCCTCGCGATCGGTGATTATCACCGACTCGGCCACCTGCTCGATGCCAGAGGCGAGTCGATCGCGCTCCGCCTCGGCATTCGAGTGTTCGGTGGCGTCCACGGCAATGGCGCGCGGCGCGCGATGCCGAACCGATTTGGACCTCGAATCTGTCATTACCAGATCCCGCGAGGGCGCCTTTTCCGAGGGTTCTGAACCTGCCGGCCGGTCGACGTGTCCCCATTAGCTTAGTCGGAATGTCAATCTACATGCCACCCGCACTTGACCAACCCGGCTGCTCTAACAGCACGAAAAGTCCGTGGTCTTCGCGCGCTAAGGAGACATGCCTATGTGCAGAGTTGCGGAGGTGACCCGAGTTGACGCTCCTCTCGCGCCGACCCCGATCAGGTCATCGGGAACTTCCGCATCGACTAATGAGCCCCCTCCCTCATAGCAACGCTCACAAGCGCGGAGAGAGCGGCTCGCCATGTCCAGGCTGATCCACTCGAGAGCGAGAGGGCCGCGAGCGGACGGAACTTCGCAAGCAGCGCACGCGTCATTGAGACGCATCGCCATTGGAAGGAGCCGGCAGCACCTACGCTGCCGGCTGTAGGCCACGCGATTGCGCGGGACGAGGCGGAGGACGCTGAAGTTGGATCGCGACGAGCCCTACGATCAGAGTCCGCAAGCACGGCAACCCGACGCAGCGGAGGAGCCAACCAGCCAACGCGTGGTTCGGTGGAAGGCGTGGCCGGTGATTACGGTCGCTGTGCTGGCAGCCGTTGGGCTCCTCGGCTTTGGGCTCGTCTACAGTCGGCCTAACTCGTCGGCAGGTCCGAGCGTTTCGCCGGGGGCTCTGGGCTCCGACGGCATCCCTGCTGAGATCGACGGCCAGCGCGTCTACCGCATCACTGACAAGGCCGAATGGCAGAACCTGACCGGCAGCTTCCTGCTGGGGGCTTACGCGGTCACGTACACGCCCCCTTGCCCGCCTCGACTGCCCACTCTGCCGCCGCAGGACGCTGGGCTCGTCGGCACCTGCATGGATCCGGGCTTCGCTCACGTCGGCCTGATGTCAAGCGCGGGCAATCCTTACACGCAGCCACCACTTGTCCCGGCCCCACGCGGCGCGACCGCTCTGAATGGCTGGCTCGATGGTCCGGCAATCGTCATACGCACCCACACCCATGACGCCGCTGCTCAGCAATGCAGCGCCGACGCACGAGCCGCTTGTGAAGCCGCAGTCGTGGTCGAGGCAGTCGTCTGGCCGGTCGTGCCGAGCCAGATCGCCGGGGAGCATGTCTACCGGGCGACCGACCAGGCATCCTTTGCGAGTCTGAAGGGCAGCTTCCTGCTCGGCGGGCTCGTGACGTGGCCGGACGTGGTTCCGCCCTGCCCGTCAGAGGCGGGTCCTCCTGGCGACGGGCAGGGGCTGCTTCCGTACTGTTACTGGCCCTCGATCGACGGGCTCGCGCTCTCGCCGAAGGGCAGCTTCGATGAGCCAGGTAACGAGATCGTCCCGGCGCGAGTCCACGTCAATGACCCGCTCGCCGCAGAATGTCAGCCCGCGGTTCTGGCCGACTGCCAGGCCGCCGTCGTGGTCGAGTCCGTAGTGTGGACGTCGAACCCCTACGGGACGGCCTCGCCGACTCCCGCGGTTGCCGCCCCAACTCTGAGTGCCAACCCGGTCTCGATACCCGACACCGGCCCTGCCCCGAGTCCAATCACCGCTGATGCTGCTGCGTCGATGGCGATCGGCCAAGCCGCGGGATCGACGATTCCGGTGACGGTGCTCTCGACGAAGCTCTCGACCTACGGGGCCGAGGCGGGTGGCGGGTCGATGGTCGATGCGGACACTCCAGTCTGGGCGGTGCGGCTATCGGGATCGTTCCACTGGCCTTCGTGCGGGCCGATGACCGCCACCCCGCATCCGTGTCCGTCGCCGGCTACCAGCGAGCTGATCCTGATCGATGCGCGAACAGGAGCGTTCATCGAGGGCATGATGCCCGCGCCCTCTCCATCCTGACGATCGCCTCCGGCCTGGACCCGCGTGGCCGATGGCCCGCCCCACACGAGCCACGAGACCAAGCCCGAAGCCGTCGCGGCCCAACAACCGAACGTCGCCGCGCGCCTGGCCGCCGGCCAGATAAGTGCCGCCGAGGCGCGCACGGCCCCCGACCGAAACGTCCTGACCCGCAGCATTGGCTCGGAGCCCGAGGTCCTGGTGGACATCTTCGGCCCTCGCCAGCTGCAGCCGGGCGAGCGGCTGGTCCTGTGCACCGACGGTGTCCACGGGATGATCGACGATGCCGAGATCGGCCGGCTTGCGAGCAGCCTTCCGATAGGGCAGAGCGCCGGAGCACTCGTAACCGCTGCCGTCGAAGCCGGCGGTCGGGACAATGCCACTGCCCTCGTTGGCGGATACGGGCGGGCGGCTGCCGGAGTGGGGCCGGTACCCGCGGCAGCCCTGGCACGGACCGGTCATCGACCGCCGGTGCGAGCGGTAGTTGCCGCCATGCTCGTCATCGTGGCCCTTGCGCCGGTGACTTTCGTAGTCTCCGGTGGGTTCGGTTCGCCCGCCCCATCTCCAACGCCGACGCGTTCGCCATCGGTCATTCCAACTCTTAGTCAAACAGCGGTCCCGACGGCAGCGGCGACCCCAGCCTCGACTACGGCGCCGACCATCACACAGGCGGCTCCCACGCCGGCTCCCGCGGTTACCACGCCGGCTTCACCCCTGTTGACTGTCACTCTCACCGGGACTGGTCCTTCCAGGTCTCCCGGAAACGGTAACTTCACCGTCACGTCGCTCGAAGGAGCTTCATGCAAGTTGTCTGCGAAGGACTCGCAGAGCCACGTCCAGGTTTCGGGTCCTTTCTTGATTGGTCCTTCTGGCGTCCACCTGGAGCCTTGGGGTTCTGTGCTAGGGCCCATCCACGGGTCGGAGCAGATCACTGTCACTTGCACCAAGGACGGACAGTCGGCGAAGGACCGTGTTTCGTTCACCTGGCCCTAGTGCCTCATCCATGACTGAGCGCCTCAAGCTCCTGACCGATCTCGGCCATGGCGGCATGGGTATTGTCTGGAAGGCTCCCGACGAGGAGACAGGCTCGATCATCGCCGAGAAGTCGATGCGGGAAACGTAAGCAGAGGATTTCGGCGTCGCGACATGAGACCCATCCGTCTGGTCGATCTGCGGGTCCTCCTTGAATCGGCGTGCGGGATGGCGCTGGTCCTCGCGTTGCTTATGCCGTTCTTCACGATCAGCGCGCAGAGCGTCGTGCCGGCCCCCGTGAAGGTCGTGACGTCGATGACCGACGCAATCCCGCAGGAGCCCCTGGCCGATCTGTTCGTCGGCGTGGCGCTGCTGGCGCTCGTCGTCGCCGTTGTGAGAATGCTTCGACCGGTGAGCGGGCCCCCGATGACGCTGCTGGCGCTGGCTTCCTTCGCTTCTGCGGCCGTGCTTGTCGCGGTCCTACAGCTGCAATGGAACGACACGACTTCGCGCTGGCAAGCGGATGGGGCCCGGTTCCTTGGAGTTGACTTCTCGCACTCGTTCGGTTTCTGGGTTTACCTGGGCGCCGGCGTTGCAGGGGGCGGGCTCGTGGTGACCGAGCTGGTTCCTCGCCTGATCGGGCGGCCGGCCTCGGCCGTGGATTCTGGCCGCGCGCCCCTCTCCGACGCTTCATCTCATCTGCCTCCCCGGGCGTCGGGGGCAGCAGTGGCCGCTGCCTCATCGACCTCGGTCCCGGCCGGACCGGTCCACGTACAGCCCATCGCGCCGACCGTGGGCCCTCCCGCGGGTGTCATGGCCGCGGCCGCCGGAGCCGGTCGCGTGGTCGTGGTCGAGTCGGGTCGATCGACCGCTGTGGTTGTCGGGCTCGGGCAGAGCGTGTTTCTTGGCCGCGATGCCGGTTGCGCCATCCGGCTGTCTGACCCTCGCGCCAGCAGACGTCCTGCCTTGATCGAACGTATGACCGGCGGATGGGTGGTGCGCGACCTCGGGGCTACCAACCCGACCCGGCTCCTTCAAGCTTCGGGAACGGCGCGCGAGGTGGGCCCGGGAGTCCGTGTAGTCTCGGGCCAGCTCCTGGTCGGCGACGTCTTGGTGACCCTGTACCCATGAACGACACCTTGCCAGGCGTGGCGAAAGCCGGTCGACCGGGCTGGCCGGGCCGTCCTTTGTGCGGCTGCGGTCCGCTGCCTTCGCCTGCCTTTGGCAAGACGCTTTGCCAGCCGAGCCCTACCAGCCATGACTGAGCGCTTCACCCTCCTGACCGAGATCGGCCGCGGCGGCATGGGAGTCGTCTGGAAGGCCCGCGACGAGGAGAGTGGGTCGATCGTCGCGCTCAAGCTGCTGCGCGAGACATATGCCGAGGACCCGGAGTACCTCGAGCGCTTTGAGCGCGAGCTCGAGTTGGCCCGTCGGATCGACTCGATTCACGTGGTGAACGTGCTCGGCTATGGGGTTCGCAAGAAGGTGCCGTATCTGGCTTTGGAGTACGTCGATGGCTCGTCTCTCCATGACGCCCTGAGGGCGCACGGCCCATACGACTGGGCCCAAGTGCGAGCGCTGTTGATCCAGCTTGCGCAAGGGCTCGCCGATGCTCACGCGGCCCGGGTCATTCACCGCGACGTCAAGCCTTCGAACGTGCTGATTGGCCCCGATGGAATCGCCAAGCTGACCGACTTCGGCATCGCCCGCGGGGTTGATCTCACCCGGATGACGGCGACCAGTACCATGCTCGGCACGCCGGCCTATCTGGCGCCTGAAGGTCCCAAGGACGCGCGCTCGGATCTCTACAGCCTGGGCATCATCGGCTACGAGATGCTGGCGGGTGCGGTCCCGTTCAAGGGCACAACCTATCAGGAAGTCATCATCGATCACATACGCACGCCGCCAGACCTGGCTAGGTTGCCTGCGGAGGCTCGGCCTATCGTCGGCTGGCTGCTGGCCAAGGACCCGGCGGAGCGACCGCAGCGGGCGAGCGAGCTGCTAGCGGTGCTCTGGAGCGGGGCGCAGGTGCCGGTTCACTTTCCGGCATGGCTCGCGACTCAGGGTCTGGTCGGGCAGGTTGAAAAACCGGCCGGACCGTTGGGCGGGACCGCGCCAGATCGGCCGCCGTTGCGGCTTCCGGCAGGGCCCGAAGTCCCTTCATCAGGGCAACCGGTCTACTTTGACGAGCACCACGACCTACAACCGAATCCCATGGTCCCCCCACCCAGCTCGGCGATGAGGCCGGCCGCTCTAGCACCAGTTCAACCGGTGTATTTCGACGAGCACCACGACCTACAACCGAATCCCATGGTCCCCCCACCCAGCCTATCGGGATCGGCCCGTCTCCGGGCCGGGCCCGAGGCCTCCGCACCAAGTCAACCGGTGTATTTCGACGAGCACCACGACGGGCCCAATCCTGTGGTCCCCCCAGCCGAGCGGTCCGCGCCGCCTCATCCGCCGCAATCATCCGAGGTGCCCCCTGAGTTCACCCCGGGTCGACTGCTGGAGCAGAGCAGGCCGGCCGCTCCGAAACCAAGTCAACCGGTCTATTTCGACGAGCACCACGACGGGCCCAATCCTATGGTCCCCCCACCCAGCCGATCGGGATCGGCCCATCGCCGGGCCAGGCCCGAAGTCCCTCCACCAGGTCAACCGGTGTATTTCGACGAGCACCACGACCTACAACCAAATCCCATGGTCCCTCCGCCCAGTCAATCGGTTAGGCTGGCCGTCCCCGCTGCGCAGGGCTGGGCCCCCGATCCTTCGCTAGGTAGCCGCGGCGGTTCGAGCCCAGATCGCCTCAGTGCTCAAGCCCCGCCTCAACCGACTCGTTCCAGCGATGACTGAGCGCTTCACCCTGCTCGAGAAGATCGGCCGGGGCGGCATGGGGGTCGTCTGGCGAGCGCGCGACGAGGAGACCGGCTCGATCGTCGCCCTCAAGCTGCTCCATGCCGCCTATGCCGATGATCCCGACTACGTGGCCCGCTTCGAGCGCGAGCTCGAGCTGGCCAAGCGGATCCACTCCGCTCACGTGGTCGGAGTGGTCGGCTACGGCGTCAGAGACGGGACGCCCTATCTCGCCCTGGAGTACGTGGACGGCAAGTCGCTGCGTGAGCATCTGGCGGCTCACGGCCCCTACACCTGGGGTGAGACAAAGGCTCTGCTGGCTCAGATAGCTCAGGGTCTCGCCGATGCCCATGCCGCAGGTGTGGTCCATCGCGACATCAAGCCCTCCAACATCCTGATCGGCTCCGACGGGGTGGCCAAGATCGCCGACTTCGGGATAGCCCGGGGCCTAGATCTCACCCGGGTCACAGGTACTTCCACCCTTCTCGGCACACCTGCCTACCTGCCGCCGGAGGGACCGCTCGACGAGCGCTCCGACCTGTATTCCCTGGGCATCGTCGCCTACGAGCTGCTCGCGGGTGTGCCGCCCTTCGAGGGCAGCACCTACGCCGAGGTCCTCATGGCCCACGTCCGTATCCCGCCGGACCTGGAGAAGCTGCCGGAAGAGGCTTGTCCGATCGTCGGCTGGCTCCTGGAGAAGAACCCCAAGGATCGGCCGCAGAGCGCACACGAGCTCATCGGGGCGCTCGAGGGGACGACGAAGGTGCCGGCGGTCGCGGCTGCGGCGGCAGCGGCAGCGGCCGCGGCTCCGCCCCTGTCGATCGTTCCGCCGGCGCATCTGCCCTCCCTAGGGAACCGGCGTGGCCCGGCGCTCGCAGCCGGAGTTGCGGGCCTGGTGCTGCTCGTGGCGGCTGCGGCGGCAGCGGGCTCGTATCTGCTGCTGTCGACAGCAACCCCGACCGCCACCACGAACCCGGCTGCCACGAACCAGGCGATCGCGATTGCCACTCAGAGTGCCTCTCCCACGCCTTTGCAGACGGCTGTGCCGACGTCATTGGTGTTGTCCACTCCCACACCCACCGCACAACCATCCCCGAAACCGACGCCCAAACCCACGCCCAAACCCACGGCTGAGCCCACCCCAGAGGCTACCCTTCAACCCACCGCTCAGCCCAGCAAAGCCGGGGCGTACATCACCGGCGTGGTCACGGAGGCAGGCAGCAGCGCCCCGCTCGCAGGGATCTACATCGTTGTGCTTTGTCCGGGCGCCTGCATCGGGTCTTACTCTCAATCGGACGGAAGCTACGCCGTCGGACCGGTGACGCCCGGTCGCTACTTTGCTTCCTTCTATGACCCATCCGGCAAACACGCCGGTGTCTGATGGAAACCTGGGGGATACACGATCTGTAGTCTGACGTACTTTGATGTTGGCAGTTCGGGTGTGTCCGGAATCGACGTCGCCATGCCTCTGGGCTATTTCATCGGTGGGTGGCTGTCGCCGGCGCCGGGCAAGGCATTGCCTCCTAACGTCGGGGCTGGCGTCTGTGGCTCGGCTAACCTAGCGGAAGCGACTAGTGCCGGCGAGTACCGGATCGGGCCGGTTCCGGCAGGCGTTTACATCTTATCTATTGTCAAGTACGACACCGGGCAGATTGTCTACTGGTCCTCGTCAGGCCTAACGGCAGACCCAAACGCGGCGACCTCTATCACGATCTCGTCCACAACCGGCGGCTTCGATGGCCAGCTTCCATCGGACTGGTAGAGCTGCGAGTCCGCGCCTCCAAGGGATGGACTGGCGTTCTTCGTGTCAGGGGATTGGCAGCTCAGTCGGGGCCACGTCCCCCTCAGCCGGAGAGCGGCGCGACGAGTGCGACGGCGGCCGAACTCTAGCCGGGCGATAGGCGATGCCACCATCCGGCAGGTGGGCGCCGTCGGCGCCACTCCTCTCGCCCTGACCAGTAATCGGAGGGAGTCAGCCCACCACGAGCCCTGCTCGCGCCAGGGCATCCGCCGCCCGGAGGCCCAGGGCCTCCGGAGTCTGCTGGGCATAGCGCCGAGTCGGCACCGTCGAAGAGTGGCCCAGGTAGCGGCTCACTTCTTCTAGCGGCATGCCGTTGTTGACCAGAAGCGTTGCCGTCCCGTGGCGAATTCGGTGCGAGCCGAAGCAGCGCAGGCTCCCGCCCCCAGCGTGGTAGCGGCGGGTCAGCATCAACGAGAGGGCATTCATCGTCAGGGGTCGCGGCTCACCAGCTCGGTTCGAGAGGAAGAGCCAGCCCGGATCGCCGCTGCCTGCGGTGGAGTCAGGCAGGAACGCGGCTCGTCCGCGCTCGAGGTAGGCGGATATCACTGCCGCCGTTCCCGGCTGAAGGGCAAGTTCGAGCGTCTTTCCGCCCTTGGCCCTCCGGAACCGTATGACCGAACGCTCGAAGTCGACGTCTCCGACTCGCAGGAGTCTGACACTACTGTTGCGGGCGGCCGTCGTGACCAGGATCGAGACGATGGCCGCATCGCGTAGATCAAGGGGGTAATCCCCGGCACATCCCCGTTCGAGAGCATGCAGATCGTCGAGGGTGGCGCTCTTGGTCGGTGTCTCCTCCGACGGCAGCAGGGGATTGAGAGAGGCTCGACGGCGAGACCGGCGGAACGGATTAACGGCCGGCGCCATGCCGCTGCCGTGGGTAGACATAGACGGGGGCGGATGCTTCAATTCGCCGGCGTTGCACGCCGTAGAGATACCGGCGGCCAACGGGATCACGACGGCAACATCGCTGGCGCGGGTGTTCGCGGCAACGGTTTCCGCGATCGACGGCATCCAGCTATTCGATGCCGGGAGCATCAAGGACGCCCTGCGCGTCAGGTCCGAAGTAGACGGCTGGGCCGGAGCCCCGCCGCCTGATGTCCGCTTCTCCTCGGGGTTCATGCTGCACGGAAGCCGCACCCATCCTCTGCTGTCGGATGCCTCGTTCGGGCACGATGGAGCTGGTGGTGAGCTCGGATTCGCGGATGCCGATTGCCGGGTGGGCTTTGGCTACGTCAACAATCGCATGGGGAGCACAGAGGGTCGGGTCGAAGGTCTGTTGCTCGCGCTGCGCCGCAGTCTCGGTCTCTAATAGCTCGTGGCCGGAGAAAGAGCGGGCGCTTGTAGCCGCAACGACTCCGACGGAAATGGGTGAGTACTGACGTGGACGCGCCGGCATCGGCCGACTTCGAGGCGCCAGCGGAAGTGGTGCTCGGGATCGGGGAGCTTCTCTGGGATCTCCTTCCGGCCGGTCCTCGCCTGGGCGGGGCACCCTTCAATGCGATTGCGCATCTGGCGCGGCTGGGCTACGCGGCCACGTATGTGACCTCGGTCGGTGCCGACGACCTGGGCCTTGCAGCCTTGGCCGCTGCTCGCCGTCTTGGTGTTGACCAGCGCTACATCCGCACGGTCGATCTGCCGACGGGGACAGCGCGGGTGAGGCTCGATGCCGACGGCTCTCCACAATTCGAGATCGCCCAGCCGACTGCCTACGAGGACATCGATCTGACCGACGCGGAAGTTGGTGAGATCGCGAGTCGCCATCCTCGGGCGGTCGTCTTCGGCACGCTCGCGCAGAGATCGCCGGCCGTGCGCGCGGTGACGGATCGCCTCATCGACGCTCTTCCTACCGCCCTCCGCGTCTATGACGTGAACCTTCGCACAGACTGTTGGAGCCCGTCTCTCGTCGACGATCTGATGCGCCGGGCCACGATCGCGAAGCTGAATGTGGACGAGATGACGGGTCTGGCAGCTCAATTTCACGCGCCTGCCGAACCGCCAATGGCATTCTGCGCCGCGGTCGCGGAGCGCTTCAGGCTTCTTGGCGTGTGCGTCACGCGCGGGCCACTCGGGGCCTGCCTATGGCTCGAGGGCGGTTACCTCGAGGATCCAGGGGTCCCCGTCCGGGTTGTCGACACGGTGGGTGCCGGAGACGCCTTCACTGCTGCCCTGATCGACGGGCTCATCCGGCGTGATGAACCCGGCCGCATTCTTCGCAGCGCCAACGCTCTGGGCGCCTTCGTCGCCTCGCGCCCCGGCGCGGTCCCGGAACCCGACGGGTAGGAGCTCGCTGAGCAGGAGTCTGTGAAGAATCCCGCAGCGAATGAGCGATCAGCGTCGGGACATCTCATGCCTGTGCGGTCCTATCCGATGGCACTGCCCGCCGCCTGGGGCCTCAACACCAACGGCCGGGTCGGCGACGGGACGACGACCCACGCACCAGCCCCGTGCCCGTCCTCGCCTCGGCCGGCGTCACCCTCACCAGGGTCAGCGCGATCAGCGCCGGCGGGAGCTCGACCTGCGCCCTCCTCTCCGGGGGCACCGTCCGCTGCTGGGGCCTCAACACCAACGGCCAGCTCGGCAACGGGACGACGACCGGGCGCACCAGCCCGGTCGCGCTCACGACCCTCTGACCCGGCAGGGGCCGCTGAGCGGCTCAGCATCGGTCCGCGTCCCAGAGAGCCCGTCAGGGTGAGCCCCGGTCAGCCCGCCACGAGCCCGGCTCCTGCGAGCGCATCCGCGGCACGGACACCGAGTGCCTCCGCGGTCTGCCGGGCATACTGGCGTGTCGACACCGTCGAGGAGTGGCCCAGATAACGGCTCACTTCCTCCAGTGGCATCCCGTTGTTAACGATGGAGATTCCCCATCTATCCTGGGATAGCGGGCCTAGATTGGCCCGCGCTCATTGTGGCAGCGCCCTGCGGCGTTACCAGGCGTAGGCCTCGGGGGCTTCGCCGCCCGGCCCCGGCCAGATCTCGTCGAGCCTTTGCAGCGTCTCAGCCGAGAGCTCAAGCTCCAGCGCCCGTAAGCTGCCCTCGAACTGCGTCAGGGTGCGCGGGCCGATGATCGGCGCGGTGACGACCGGATTGCTCAGCAGCCAGGCCAGCGCCACGTCGGCTGGCTTCTCGCCCAGCTCCTTGCACAGGGCCTCGTAGGCTTCGAGCTGCTTGTGGTGCTTCTTCACGTTGTCGCGCAAGGGACGAACAGCTCAAGAGCACGAAGGCTCTTGCGGATATGGCGGTCCGCCTGGCCGATCTCGACGGCGTTCCACCGGCTGTGTCTCAAGACCCCGAAGCCCTCTCCCGGCGGACGAACGAACTCGTGGCCGACTTGGTCGAGCCGGCAAAGTCAGAGGCGCTCGAGAAGCTCGGAGAGGGCCACAGAGCGCTCGGCATCGCGAAGGGCTGGGTGCGGACGAAGCTGACGCCGAAGGCTATCGCCGGTGGCGAGTCGGTCACGGAGAGCGGGCTGTGAATGTGCCAGGCAGGCTCAAGCGAGGTCATCCGATGGGCCGGAGATGGGCGCCACCGTACCTGCCCGACCGCAGGCCTCGCGCAGCGTCGCGCAGGCGAGCGGATGGAGTCACCTGGGCCGGAAATACGGTGATTGTCGTGCTCAGAACAAGCTAAGCTGATTAATCTAGCGCCGCATTTCCGGCGCTCCGATATGGAGGGAGACACATGGTCTCAATACGTCCCAAGCTGTCCGGCATCGGGGTAGCGGGTGCCAACCCGCCTGCAGTTCAGGCGGGGAAGCCGGCTGACGGGATCTTCGCCTGCCAGCTGCCTGGACCTGCATATGCGCCCCACTGCTATGCCCCCAAGCAGATTCAGGCCGCTTACGGCTTCAACACTCTTTATCACATGGGCGTCCTGGGCCAGCTCCGCACGATCGTGATCGTCGACGCGTTCTCGAACCCGTACATTGGTACGGATCTGCAGATCTTCGACAGTCAGTTCGGGCTCCCCGACCCGACCTTCAACATCATCTATGGCTATCCCGGCACCCCGACCCCATTCAACATAGCCGATGCCGACCAGGTCGGCTGGTCGAGCGAGATTTCGCTCGACGTGGAGTGGGCCCACGCCATCGCCCCTGCGGCCACGATCGACCTCGTTCTGGCCAAGTCCGACGCTGACGCGGACCTCAACACCGCCACCAAGTACGCCGTCGACAACAACCTCGGCGACGTGATCTCGCAGAGCTTTGGCGAGGCGGAGAGCTGCCCCGGGTCGACCTTGAGGAATGCGCTCCACAACATCTACCAGGCGGCCACCGCCAAGGGCATCACCCTGCTCGCGTCGTCCGGGGACGAGGGCGCCGCGCAGTTGAACTGCGCCGGCACGGCATACATCAAGAGTGCCTCGTGGCCGGCGGACGACCCGCTCGTGACGGGCGTGGGCGCGACCAGCCTGACGGCCAATCTCACGACCGGTGCCTACGGCTCGGAGCGCGCCTGGGCGGATGCCTACAGCAACTGCTTCCCGGCCAACAGCTACGGCTGCAGCGGCGGCGGCTTCAGCACCGTCTACAATCGCCCGGCGTATCAGCCTGGCGTGTCCGGTCAGGGGAACAAGCGCGGCGTGCCCGACGTCGCCTACAACGGCGGCGTGGACGGCGGCGTGCTGGTCCACTGGGGCGTCGGCAATGTGGTTTACGCCTCATACGCTGCGACGGATCCAGTCTTCTGGATCTTCGGCGGCACCAGCGCGGGCTCGCCGCAGTGGGCCGGCCTCGTGGCCCTCACCGACTCGATCAAACACGGACGCGTGGGCTTTATCAACCCGGCCCTGTATCAGATCGCCGCGTCCCCCTATCTCTACGCTTCGATGTTCCACGACATCACCTACGGCAACAACAGCTGGTGGACTGGTGTCAAGATCACCGGCTACAACGCCGCGCCGGGCTGGGATGCGGTGACCGGCCTGGGCACGCCCAAGGCCAACGTTCTCGTTCCGTTCCTGGCCATGAATCTGTAGGTCAGCCAGCGATAACCCGAGGGCGCCGCTCCCTGGGGGCGGCGCCCTCGGAACCATCCGGTCATCCCGAGCGTCTCTTGGGCATGACGAAGTCGACATTGCACCAGGACCTTCCCGGCAAGATCCGAAGCTTCCGAGGCCGGCTCCCGTGGTCCGCTCGGAACGCGCTGGCCATCGCCCTCTCCTCGTTGCTCCTGGCCGGGTGCGTGGCGACCGGCTCGCCGGCAGTTGCGAGCCCGGCGGGAGCCGGCGCCGCGCAGTCCTCCCCGTCTGGCAACGCGACCGGGCTCGCGTCCGCCTCCCCGAGTCCGTCTCCCTCTACGCTCGAGAACGCGACGGCAGTTCCGAACCCGACCCCGGCCGGGCAGGGGTCCGGTGGGATAGCGCACAACCCGCTGATCATCTGCATCGGGCCCGACATGGGGCCACCCTGCGTGTCGTCCGACCAGGTCGCGATCGTCTTCGCCGCCGAGGTCGCGTTGAGCAGCGAGTCGCGCGCTCTCATGTACAGCGTCACCGTCAACCCGACCGACAGCTGTCCGGTCGGAGCCCCGGCGGCCGCCTGCACTACCTCGGACGCGCCCGTCGCGACCGTGACATTCGATCGCCAGAACGGTGGCTCGCTCGGGACGGTCTACGTCTACCGGTCGGCGACCGGCGTCCTCGAGGCCGCCCTGCTGCCCTAGACGGCCGGCGGCGATTGGCGTACGCGCAGGAGAGTGGGGCCGGCCAGCCTCTCCCGGGCCCCGCTCCGCTGACGTAGTCGACGACTCCGGTCAACCTGGGATACGCGTCGAACCCTTGCCGGCGCGGACACCGGTCCCGTTTGTGCCGCTCGTCGTCGCGCAAGCGCCGCCGACCCGCCAAACTGCGTCCGCGCCCGCCCAACACGATGGCGGCGTTGTGATCGCCATCAACCTCCCACTGGTACGAAGTAGCCGGTCACATCGAAGATGACCTGGGCCGTGGGTCCCCGTCGCGGCCGCGACCCGCGGTGGCTGTATGATCGGCAGGGTCGACCGGAGGCGCCATGTCGCGCATCATCGTCTACACCGGCAAGGGCGGCGTCGGCAAGACAAGCGTCGCGGCTGCCACGGGCCTCCTCGCCGCCGAGCGCGGGTACCGCACGATCGTGCTCTCGACGGATGCCGCCCACAGCCTTGCGGACTCCTTCGACGTGCCCCTGGGCCCCGAGCCCACGCTCATCGGGCCGAACCTGTGGGGCCAGGAGTCCGAGGTCTCGCACAACATCGAGAAGTACTGGGGGACCATCCAGGCGTACGTCTCGAGCGTCTTCCAGTGGCGCGGTCTGAACGAGGTGATGGCCGAGGAGATGAGCGTGCTGCCCGGCATGGACGAGCTGGCCATCCTGCTCTGGATCGCCGAGCATCACGACAAGGGCGCGTACGACGTGATCGTGGTGGACGCGGCCCCCACCGGCG
>JBEKVD010000069.1:0-14413 GCA_049514315.1 Candidatus Limnocylindrales bacterium
AACCGGGTAAGACCGCAGGGAGACTACCTGCTTGATAGGCGGCATGTGGAAGTCCGGTGACGGATGAAGCTGAGCCGTACTAATGGTCGAGGGCTTGACCGCTACAGCACCTTACCAAGGGTCGGGTGGCTGTGGCAGGGAAGCAACCAGCACACAGCGCGAGATTGAAGATCTGCGGTGACGGCCGCTGCGCCTCAGGGCGCGCCCGCCCTGCCGAGACACGTCCAGACGCAGGAGATCCTGGTGACACTAGCGGAGAGGCCACACCCGTTCCCATCCCGAACACGGTAGTTAAGCTCTCCAGCGCCGAAGATACTGAGAGGGCAGCCTTTCGGGAAAATAGGTCGTCGCCAGGATTTCTGCGTTAACGACCGAGGCGAACCCGACGTGCAGCCGGCGCAGTCGCCTCCAGGAATCGGGCCGACTGTCCCAGGAATCACGGCCGACGGTCCAGGGTCCCGATTCGGAGGATCGCTTCCGCCTGTACCAGCCGGGCGGCGGCTAGCGCTGGCAATGGCGGCAGTAACTCGTCGTGAAGCCGCCGGCCTCGGTCTGACTCAGGCGTTCGCCGCACCGCCGACAGGTCTGGCCGCCGCGGTTGTGGACGGACAGGAAGTCACGCACTTCCGTCTCGAATGTCGGCGGGACGCGATCGCGCAGGACTGCGATTGCGTGGGTGAGGGTGCCGCGCGTGGCTGCATACAACTCGTCGACCTCCTCGGGGGCCAGCGTGCCGCGCTTTCGGAAGGGCAGGAGTCTCGCAGCGTGAAGGATCTCATCGGCGTAGGCGTTGCCGATACCCGCGACGAACTCCTGGTTTCGCAGCAGGTTCTTCAGCTCGCCCGAGTGGCGCCGGATCCGCGTGCGCCAGACTTCCCGGGTCAGCTCCGGATCGTCCGCGTCCGGGCCCATCTCACCGGGCGCCGTTCCGGGAACAGGCCGCTCGACGCCACTCGGGAGCAGGTACACCTTCCCCATCTGGGTCGGGTCGCGGTATCGCAGCTCAGGGGTTGCATCGTTGGGCGGTATCCAGTCCGCGCCGGCGGTCCAGGGCGCGGTATCCGGCGGGACCCCGTCGCGGCCACCGAACCTCACGACGAAGAGCGTCCTGGAGGGCCTTTTCACGTCCGGATCGGAGGCCAGCTGGAGCCGGCCGGTCAGCATCGCGTTGATAGCGACGCGGCCGTGCTCGAAGTCGAGCCACAGGAACTTGCCGCGCCTGCGGAACCGCTCCAGGCGCTGGCCGATCAGCCCCCCCAGCTCGTCCGGCGTGCCACGCACCGTCAGCGGTCCCGGCGCATCGACCTCCAGTACGCGTCGGCCGGTCATGGCCGCTTGAAACGCGTCGGCGAGGACCGACAGATCCGGCAGCTCTGGCACGTCCGAATTGTACGGAGCGCAGGTCGCGAGGTCGCCCGCATCACTGTGGGGCCGCCGGGCGACTGTTGCGCTCTTGGCGCGTGTGCTAGATTCACCCGGCCCTTGGGCAAGACAGGTGAAGAGCCGACCCATAGCCTGATCGAAGGAGTGGACCGAGCGCACGAAGCCCCCGGACTGCTGTTCGACTGACGGCTTGAGTTCGGCTTGAGCCGTCTTGCTTTCCTCGGCGACCATCGACCATAGGAGACAGATCTTGACCGAAGAGCAGATGGGCGGGACTACGCCGGGGACAGAGGCAACGGCCTCCGTCGCTGACCAGGCGTCCGAGCAAGCCGCAGGCGTTGCATTCGCCAGCGAGCCCGCCGAGACCACCGTCGCCTCGACCAGCGAGACCAGCGAGCCGCCCGCCCCGGCCGCCCCCGGACCCGTCGCGGTGACCGAAGCCGAGGTAGCCGACGCGCCGGCAGCCGAGGAGCCCGACGAGGCCCCGGTGCCCGTGATCAGGCGGCCTGAGCCGTCGACCATGGAGGAGCTCCTCGCCGAACAGAACGCGGACATCCGGAGCTTCAAGCACGGTGACGTCGTCGAAGGCACCGTCGTGCGGATCGACCGCGACGAGATCCTCGTGGATATCGGGGCCAAGAGCGAGGGCGTTGTCTCGAACCGTGAGCTGTATGGACGACACGCCGAGTCCTCACCGCAGCTCGTCGTCGGGGACGTCGTTCTCGTCTACGTGCTCCAGCCCGAATCGCAGGAAGGCCACGCCGTCCTCTCACTTCGCCGAGCCGGCCTCGAGCGCAAGTGGCGAGCGATGCAGGAGCAGTTCGAGGCCGGGGCCATCATCGACGCCCCCGTCATCGACCACAACAAGGGCGGCCTGATCGTCGACTGCGGAATCCGCGGCTTCGTCCCGATCAGCCAGATAGTGGACTTCCCGCGGCGGCCTCAGAACGACCAACCGCGCGACGCGGCCCAGGAGATCGCCGAGAAGCTTCAGCCGTACGTCGGCCGCAAGCTTCGCCTCAAGATCCTCGAGGTCAACCGCAAGGCCAACCGGCTCATTCTCTCCGAGAAGGTAGCCCTGTACGAGGAGCGCCGGGAGAAGAGAGACGAACTGTTCAGCAGCCTCCAGGTCGGTCAGAAGGTCGGTGGCACGGTTCGGTCCATCGCGCCGTTCGGCGTCTTCATCGATCTGGGCGGGATCGACGGCCTCGTTCACAAGAGCGAGCTCTCGTGGAACAAGGTCAACAACCCGGAGGCCGGCTACAAGGTCGGCGATCAGGTCGAGGCCGAGGTCATCGACATCAACCACGAGCGTGGCAGGATCAGCCTGTCGATCCGCAAGCTCCAGCCGGATCCGTGGCACTCGACCGTCGCCGACTTCAAGGTTGGCGATGTGATCGATGGCACGGTCACGAAGCTCGTGAACTTCGGCGCCTTCGTCCGCGTTCGCGACGGCCTGGAGGGCCTGATCCACATCTCCGAGCTGTCGCACCAGCGAGTGGCTCATCCGGGCGACGTGGTCCACGAGAACCAGACGCTCAAGCTCAAGATCATCTCTCTCGATTCCGAGCGGCATCGACTCGGCCTCAGCCTGAAGCAGGCCGAGGAGCCACCGGCGCGACCGGCGCTTCCGGAGACGCCCGTTCAGGCTGCTCCTCCAGGTCCGCGCCCCGAGCGGCGCCCACGGCCCGAGCGTGGCTACTCGATGGCCGATGCGGTCCAGGAGCCCGAAGGCGGCATCGACAACACCCTGGCGTCTGCATTCGCTCAGATTCGAGCCCAGGTCGCCGAGTCGGAGGCGCAAGCCGTCGGCGAAACCGAGCCGGCCGTCGTGGCCCCACCGGCCGTCGAGGAAGAAGCTATTCCGGCAAAGCCGGCCCGAGCCCGATCTCCGAAGGCTGCCAAAGTAGAGGCCCAGGCTGAAGCCACGCCCGAGAAGGAAGCCGAGACGGAGATCCCGGTCGAGGCCGAAACAAGGGCGGACGCTCCGGCCGAGGTCGTGGCAAGGGCAGAAGCTCCGGCCGCGCCAGCGGCCGATGCCGAAACCGAGGCCGCGCCAACGGCCGATGCCGATACCGAGGCCGAGGCAATGCCTGAGGCCGCGATCGACTAGCGGCCCCGAGGCCGCGAGGGCTCCTGCCCGTTCGGCGGTGCCGACGCTCACGGGGACGTGTCATCTGAAACAAGACCGCGGCGCCTGGGCGGGCGGGTCTTGTCCTGCAGCCGGCGGCCGCCTGCCAGCCCGGTCCCCGGGCAGGCGCCGGCTCCGGCGGCCCGTCGCGAGCTACCCGAATCGAAAGGTACCGGGCTGCGTCCGCCGAAGAGGCGCGAGCAGTCCAAGGGACCACGTCGCGCGCCGACGGAACCTCTCCGGTCGGTCGGGTTACAGGGTGAGCGGCGCGTGCTAGCATGCCCGTACGGTCGCTGGCCGGTGGCCGACTAGAACAGGCGTTCAGCTCAATGGATCGTTTCGACAAGTTCACCGACCGAGCTCGCAAGGTCCTGACGCTGGCGCAGGACGAGGCCCAGCGGTTCAACCACAACTACATCGGCACGGAGCACCTTCTGCTCGGCCTCGTCCGAGAAGGCGAAGGCGTGGCCGCCCGCGTGCTCGAGAACATGAACGTCGAGCTGCCGAAGGTCCGGACCGCGGTCGAGTTCATCATCGGACGGGGCGATCGGCCGGTCGTCGGCGAAGTCGGTTTGACCCCGCGGGCCAAGCGCGTCATCGAGCTGGCGATCGACGAAGCCCGCCGGCTCGGTCACAACTACATCGGCACCGAGCACCTGCTGCTCGGCCTGGTTCGCGAAGGCGAGGGGATCGCCGCCGGCGTCCTCGAGTCGCTCGGCGTGAGCCTCGACAAGGTCCGCCACGAAGTCATCCGGGTACTTTCGCAGTCCTCCTCGGCCGGCCCGGCCCAGGAAACCAGGCGCGCCAGCAAGACCCCGACGGTCGACCAACTCGGTATCAACCTGACCGAGGCCGCGCGACTTGGCAAGCTCGATCCGGTGATCGGCCGCGAGAAGGAGATTGAGCGGGTCATCCAGATCCTGTCCCGCCGAACGAAGAACAACCCTGCCCTGATCGGCGAGCCGGGGGTCGGGAAGACCGCCATCGCCGAGGGCCTGGCGCACCGCATTGTCAGCGGCGACGTGCCGGAGACGCTCCTGAACAAGCGCGTCCTGACCCTCGACATCGGTTCGCTCGTCGCGGGCACGAAATACCGGGGCGAGTTCGAGGAGCGCCTCAAGAAGATCATCGAGGAGCTGCGCAGCACCAACGACGCGGTCCTGTTCATCGACGAGCTTCATACGCTCGTTGGAGCCGGAGCCGCGGAGGGCGCGATCGACGCGGCCAACATTCTCAAGCCGCCCCTCGCCCGCGGCGAGCTCCAATGCATCGGCGCGACGACGCTGGACGAATACCGCAAGTACATCGAGCGGGACGCGTCGCTCGAGCGGCGCTTCCAGCCCGTCATGGTCGAGGAGCCGACGCTCGAGCAATCCATCGACATCCTGATGGGCATTCGCGAACGCTACGAGCAGCATCACAAGGTCCAGATCACGGACGGGGCCGTCCGAGCGGCCGTGGACCTCTCGATCCGCTATATCACCGACCGCCACCTGCCCGACAAGGCGATCGACCTGATCGACGAGGCGGCCAGTCGGGTACGCCTGCGTCACGCTTCCGCCCCGCCCGCTCTGCGCGAGGCCCAGAAGGATCTCGATCGGATAACGCGCGAGAAAGACAGCGCCATCAACTCCCAGGAATACGAGGACGCGGCGACACTCCGCGAAACCGAGGCCACGGCCCGTCAGAAGGTCGACGACCTGCGCGCAGAGTGGCAGTCATCCGTGGCCGGCGAGCAGCCCAAGGTGGACGAGGAGGAGATCGCCCAGGTCGTGGCGATGTGGACCGGCATACCCGTCACGCGCATAGCGACGGAAGAGTCGGAGCGTCTCCTTCACATGGAAGACGATCTCCACAGGAGGGTGATCGGCCAGCAGGAGGCCATCGAGATCGTCTCGAAGGCGGTTCGACGCGCCCGCGCCGGCCTCAAGGACCCCAAGAGGCCGATCGGTTCGTTCATCTTCCTCGGCCCGACAGGCGTCGGAAAGACCGAGCTGGCGAAGGCGCTCGCCGAGTTCATGTTCGGAAGCGAGGACGCTCTGATCAAGATCGACATGAGCGAGTTCATGGAGCGCCACAACGTCAGCCGTCTGGTCGGCGCACCTCCTGGCTACGTGGGCTTCGACGAAGGGGGTCAGCTGACCGAGGCGGTCCGCCGCAAGAGCTACGCCGTCATCCTGCTCGACGAGATCGAGAAGGCGCACCCCGAGGTCTTCAACATGCTGTTGCAGATCCTCGAGGACGGCCATCTGTCCGACGCCAAGGGGCGCCGGGTCGACTTCCGCAACTGCATCATCATCATGACTTCGAACCTGGGCGCGCGGCAGCTCCAGACCAACTCTTCGCTCGGCTTCCGCCAGCAGGGCGCGACGGAGGAAGAGCGACAGACCGCGTCGTACGACCTGATGCGAGACAAGGTCGACAAGGAGCTGAAGCAGACCTTCAGGCCGGAGTTCCTCAATCGCATCGACGCCACCGTCGTCTTCCGTTCCCTGACCGTCGATGAGATTCGGCTCATCGTCGATCTGATGCTGTCTCGCGTCCGCGAGCAGCTGCGAGCGCAGGACATGAGCCTCGAGGTCACGCAGGCGGCCAAGGACCACATCATCAAGATCGGCTATGACGTTGCCTACGGCGCGCGGCCGCTGCGCCGCGTCATCCAGAACATGGTCGAGGACGTGCTGGCCGAGCAGCTCCTGCTCGGCAAGTACACGGCCGGCACGAGCATCGTTGTCGACAAGGGCTCCGAGGCGGGTCTGGAGATCCACCCGGTCGAGGAGAAGATGCCCGTCGAAGCCGCTCTCTAGGGCGAGGCCGAGCGGTGGCCCGCGCGCAAAGCCGCTACATCTGCCAGACATGCGGGGCCGCCCATATCCGCTGGGAAGGCCAATGCCGGACCTGCGGTGCCTGGAACACCCTGGTCGAGACGGTCGTGCGCAACGCGGAGGCGCGCCATCGGATCCCCGGCCCAGGTGCCCGTGTCACCGAGCGAACGTCGTCGCCGCAGTCGCTGAGCCGGCTCCGCGAGGCCGAGCCCATTCGAATCCCCACCGGGATCGGCGAGATAGACCGGGTGCTCGGCGGCGGCCTGGTGCCGGGGTCCGCGGTGCTGCTGGGCGGCGAACCGGGTATCGGCAAGTCCACCTTGCTGCTGCAGGCCGCCGCAGGCCTGGCTACTGGCGGCGATGGCCGCGGCGGCGGCGTTCTCTACGCAACCGGCGAGGAGTCGGCCGGACAGGTGAGGCTGCGGGCTGGGCGTTTGGGCCTGCTCGAGGGCGTTGCGGCCGACCGCATCTCGGTAGTGGCGGAGAACGAGGTCGGTCGCATCGTCGAGCTGGCACGCGACGCGCGACCCATCGCCCTCGTCGTCGACTCGATCCAGACCGTCACCATCGAGGAGCTGGAGGGCCCCGCCGGCAGCGTGGGCCAGGTGCGCGAGTGCGCCCTCAGGCTCATGGACATGGCCAAGCAGGAGGGCATCGCCGTGATCCTGGTCGGCCATGTCACCAAAGACGGCAGCCTGGCCGGACCCAAGACGCTGGAGCATCTCGTCGACGCCGTGCTCAGCCTGGAAGGCGAACGGACCGCCACACTGCGACTGCTCCGCGCCTCGAAGAACCGTTTCGGCTCGACGGAGGAGGTGGGTGTCTTCGAGATGGCGGAAGGTGGCCTGGCCGAGGTCGCGGACCCCGGTCGAGCATTTCTGGCCGCCACCGACGAGCACGCGCCGGGCAGCGTGGCCGGCGCCACTCTCGAGGGCACGCGGCCGTTGCTGGTGGAGGTGCAGGCGCTGGTGGCGCCGGGCGGCTACGGGAGCCCGCGGCGAACCGCGTCCGGCATCGACGCCAACCGCCTGGCCTTGCTCGTGGCCGTCCTGGGCCGAAGAGCCGGCGTGGGCCTGGGCAGCCACGACGTCTACGCCAACCTGGCGGGTGGACTCCAGCTGGACGACCCGGCCCTCGATCTGCCGCTCAGCCTGGCCCTGGCGTCGTCGCTCCGGGACAAGCCGATTCCGCGGGACCTCGTCGCCGTGGGTGAGGTGGGGCTGCTCGGGGAGCTTCGGCCGGTGCCCGGCCTGGACCGGCGGCTGCGAGAGGCGGCCCGACTCGGCTTCAAGACGGCGATCGTGCCGGGGTCCCGACGGCGCGATCTGCCGAATGTCAACGGCATCGACGTGGTCGCGCTCTCGAACCTGCGCGAAGCGATCGGCCACGCCGTCGGCTCAGGCCACGGCTTCGAGAGCGGCCCGGATCATGGCCCCGGGCCTGCGGGCGCAGCCCCGCTGGGTCATCCGGGCGGACCCGGGACGCCGGCCGACGGGGGTTCGGAACGCCGCAGCCGGTCTTAGCCGCACGCGCCACAGCACTTCCACTCCGCGTCATCGAAGGGCTGGCGAGCCGGGGGGCGCGATGTTAGGCTCATTCGGACGAAGCGACGTCATCTGCATTCATCCATCATCCACACGCTTCGTCGCCAGGCGTTGATTTGTGATCCGTATCGTTCGACTGCTCGGGGCCGGCTTCGGCGCTCTGCTCGGCATGTCGTTTGTGCTCACGCCAGGGACCCCGTTCGCGAAGGGCCAGGTGCCCGGCCTGCTGATCGCGCTCTGGCTCGTCGCCTGGATCGCGGTCGGGTTCCTCGTGTTTCCCGTCCTGACCATCATTCCGGCCGGTCGGCTGATCAAGGCCGTCCGGGCGATGTCCACGGCCGACTTCGTGGCCGGCGTGACGGGCTTGCTGATCGGCCTGCTGATCGCCCTGCTTCTCGGCCTGCCACTCTCGGTTCTGCCCGACCCCTTCGGCCGGTTCCTGCCGATCGGCATCTCAGTCTGCCTCGGCCTGGGGATGATGGGCCTGACGGTCGCAAAACGAGAGGATCTTGTCGCCGCCGCCTCGGCAGCCGGACTGCTGCGGCGACACGAGGAGCAAACGCCTTCCTCGCGCGGCGGCGAAACCCAGGTCGTGGTCGACACGAGTGCCATCATCGACGGCCGCATCGCCGACATAGTGGACTCGGGGTTCCTTTTCCACCGGCTGGTCATCCCGCACTTCGTCCTCGACGAGCTGCAGAGAATCGCCGATAGCTCGGACGCGCAACGACGCGCACGCGGCCGCCGAGGCCTCGAGATCCTGGCCCGGCTCCAGAAGGAAGGCCCCACCCCGGTAGAGCTGGTCGACGACGACCCGACCGAGGCAGCCGATGTCGACGCCAAGCTCGTCGCGCTCGCCAGGACCCGTGGAGCCGCAATCCTGACAAACGACTTCAACCTGAACAGGGTCGCCGATCTGCAGTCGATCCGGGTGCTCAACATCAACTCCCTCGCAAATGCCCTCAAGCCCGCCCTGTTGCCGGGCGACCAGATGCGCATAAAGCTCATCACCGAGGGCAGGGAGCCCGGCCAGGGCGTCGGCTACCTGGATGACGGAACCATGGTCGTCGTAGAAGGAGGCTCGCGCCTGGTCGGCCACGAGCTCGATGTCCTGGTAACTCGCGTCCTTCAGACGGTGATGGGTCGGATGGTGTTCGCCCAGGTTCAGCAGGAGTGACCCCCGGATGAACCGGACGACCGATGCTTCGGCCGATCCCCTCGAGGCGGTCGTAGTTGCAGCGGGGACGAGTCTCCGGATGGGCGGCCTCGACAAGCTGGCCGCGGACCTGGAGGGACGGTCCGTCCTTCGCTGGTCGGTCGAGGCACTTGCGGCCGCCGGAGTCCGGCGGATCGTCATCGCCACGTCCGCGGCGCGAGTTCCCGAGGTAGCCGCAGCGCCCTGGCTGCCAGGCTCGGTAGTGGCCGTTGTGGCCGGCGGCCCGAGGCGACAGGAGTCGGTGGCGGCCGGAGTCGCGGCACTGTCCGGGTCGGCTCCGGCCGAGGCCTCTCCGGCATCCGGCACGGGCGTGGACGCCGGTCCGGCGAACCGCGCTGCGCCGGATGCGGTTGCCGGGCAGATCCGCACGACCGACCCGGTGATCCTCGTCCACGACGCGGCCAGGCCGCTGGTCAGCCCGGACCTGGTTCGCGCCGTGGCCGAGGCCGCCGCAAGATACGGAGCCGCCATCCCGGTTCTGCCGGTCACGGAAACGCTCAAGCGGCTCGACGGCCGCTGGATCCAAGCCACCGTGGATCGGACCGATGTCGTGGCGGCGCAGACGCCACAGGGGCTGCGTCTCAGCCTGCTCGAACGAGCTTATGCCGAGTACCCGCCCGAGGGCCCCGAGACCTGGACCGACGAGGCCTCGCTGCTGGAGGCCTGTAGAATCCCCGTCCACGCTATCAGCGGCGAAGAGACGAACCTCAAGGTGACCGTGCCCCTCGATCTAGAGCGCGCCCGAGCCCTGCTCCGTGCCGGGCTCGTCTCCGGCCGTCCCGCGTCGGGAGCGACCGCCGGGATTCCGGCTGGCGGGCGCATCGGGCTCGGCACGGACAGTCATCCCTTCGGTCCCGGCGAGCCGCTCGTGCTCGGCGGCGTTCGAATCGAAGGCGCCCCACGCCTGGCCGGTCATTCGGACGGAGACGTGGCCCTGCACGCCGTCGCCGACGCGCTCCTCGGTGCGGCCGGTCTGGGCGACCTCGGTCGGCTCTTTCCAGCCGACGCTCGCACTCCGGCGGGAGTCGACAGCCGAATCCTGCTCGAGGTCGTCGCCGAGGAGGTGCGCGCCGCCGGATGGAGCCCGGCTAACGTCGACCTGACGATCGTGGCCGCAAGGCCCAGGCTTGCGCCGCACTTGCCGGCGATGGAAAAGGAGATTGCCGCGGCACTCGGAGTGAACGTTTCCGCGATCAACGTCAAGGCGTCGACCGGCAACCTGGCTGGATCCGAGGGATCGGGGAGGTCGATCTCGGCCAGCGCCATCGCGTGGCTTGCGCCGACGGGCGACTCGACGACCGCAGCCGGGGCAGAGGCGTCGCCCACCCGGGGAGACGCGGGATGACCGTCCAGCTGCACGACACGATGACCGGCGCCGTGCGGGAGCTGGTCCCGCTCGAGCCGGGCCACGTCCGCATCTACAGCTGCGGCCCGACCGTTTACGGTCCGGCCCACGTCGGCAACTTCCGATCCTTCATCTTCGCCGACCTGCTGGTTCGGTATCTGCGTTACAGGGGGCTCCGGGTGTCGTGGGTGATGAATCTCACCGATGTCGACGACAAGATCATCCGGGCCGCCCAGGCCGAGGGCGTCTCGATCGCGACGATCTCGGACCGGTACACGAAGCTCTTCCTGTCCGACGCGGCGACCCTGGCGATGACCGTGCCGGACGTGCTACCGAGAGCAACAGAGCACATCCCCCAGATGGTCGAGCTGATCCAGAAGCTCCTCGATGGAGGGCACGCCTACAGGACCGACGACGGCTCGATCTTCTTCCGGATCTCGTCATGGCCTCAGTACGGACGCCTGGCCCGGATCGACGCCGAAGGCATGCGAGTCGGCGAACGAGTTGAGTCCGACGAGTACGCCAAGGACGACGTTCGGGACTTCGCGCTGTGGAAAGGCCCCAAGCCCGACGAGCCCAGCTGGGATACCTCCATAGGCCCGGGCCGGCCCGGCTGGCATATCGAATGCTCGGCCATGAGCATGGCCCACCTAGGACCGTCCTTTGATATCCACACCGGCGGCATCGACCTGATCTTCCCGCACCACCAGGACGAGATTGCGCAGAGCGAAGCGGCGACCGGCCAGACGTTCGTCGCCTACTGGCTCCACTGCGCCTTCCTGCAGATGGGCGGCCAGAAGATGGCCAAGTCCTCGGGCAACATCGCCGGCGTCGGGGAGACCATCGCCAGGGGGTTCTCGGCTCGGGCGCTGCGGTTGGCGTTGATCTCGGCTCACTACCGGATGGCGCTGTCGTTCGGTGACGACTCGTTGATGGCAGCGAGTTCGGCCATCGACCGATTGGACGCGCTACTGGCCGCTCTGTCGGCCTACCGCGCGGACTGCCCGGACGACGCCTCGCTGCCACCGCTCCTGGATGAAACGAGGTCGGCTTTCGAGGCTGCCCTGGACGACGACCTCAACATCTCGCCCGCCCTGGCGGCCGTTTTCGAGCTGATCCGAGAGCTCAATCGCAGGATCGATGCCAGGACTCTGTCGACGGCCGACGCCGGGACCGCCATCCTGTTCATTCGGGACCTTGACCGCGTCCTTGCGATAGGGCCGGTCGCGGAAGACAGACTGGAACCCGAGCTGCAGAAGTTGCTGGACGAGCGAGCGGCAGCCCGAGCCGGCCGGGATTGGGCTGCCTCGGACCGACTCCGAACCGTCCTCGCCGAGCGAGGTCTTCTCGTTGAAGACACGCGAGATGGTCAACGCTGGCGCCGCGCCGAGTAGCTCGGCGAGTTCATCTCGCCGCTCATGACCTCGCCGCCCGTCGGGTGGCCGAACGAACGGAAAGAGACTTGCCTGATTACCGACACAAACCACGGCAAGACCAACCCGGCGGGCGCAAGCCCGGCGGCAGCTGGCGAGGTCCGGGAGGGCCGCGTTTCGACGGGCCGCGTTTCGACGGGCCACGGTCGTTTGGACGCCCGGGTGAGTCGGGCGGGCCCCGAGGACGCGGTCCGGGCCGCTTCGAGGGTCCTGGCGGCGGCGAGACAGGGCCCGGGGGAGGACACTCCGAAGGTCAGCGGCCCACCGGGCGGCCCGCCACTGGGAAGCCGTTTAGACCGCGACCCGGGGACCGCCAGGGTGGCGCCGGGCCGGCTGGCTTCTCGGGAGGCTTCGGTTTCGGCGGTCCGCGACCCGGTGGACCTCCGCCCGGGGGGCCGAGACCCTTTGGGGAACGATTCGCCGGGCCACGGCCCGGCGGTCATCGGCAGGGCGGACCGGCCCCAGGTCTCCAGGGCGGGCCCACCAATCGCAGCGGTCTCCCCGGCGCCGGCCCGGGTCATGGGTGGCAGACCGGAGACGAGCCGACTCCACGTTCGCGCGGACCGCGTGACGCCTCCGGCGCCGGTCCGCGGCCGCGATATGCGGAGGGGACGCGGTACGGCGAGGGGCCCCGATACAGCGAGGGCCGTCGGCCGCATGCCGAGGGCTTCGGCCCGAGATCGGACTTCCTCGAGCCCGCCGAAGCTGCCGGCCCAGGGGGCCCGCGCCCGGGTCCCGGCGGTCGTCCCGGCTTCCGCCCGGGACCTCGAGTTCCGCATGCCGGTTCGGGATTCCGCGGCGATAGTCTTGAGGATGTGGGGAGGATGCCCGAGTCCCTCGGGACCGTCGGTCTCGACCGTCCGACGTTCGTTCCGGAAATCGACCAGGTTGTCGACGCGCCCGAGGCAGTCGCCGGAACCGGCGGCAACGCCGCCGCCGGGTCAGAACGCCCTGAGAGTCAAGGGCCGGCCCTCGAGCGGCCATCCCGCAGCACGCCCCGACCGGACTATCGGGCTCGCTCCGGCGGCTACGTCGACCGACGACCTTTCCGGCCGGGCGCTCCGGCCCCGGGCCAGTGGTCGCGGACGCCGATCGGGCCGCCACCGAGCGAGTTGCTCGGCCAGGACGAGGAGCTGGTCGCCGGTCGCCACCCTGTCGAAGAGGCGTTCATCGCTCGTCGCAGAGCGATCCGCCTGCTGGTCGTCCCGCAGCGGCGGCAGGCCCTCGAGAGGCTCGTTCTCCACGCGACCAACCTGCGGATCCCGATCGTGGAGGTCGAGGGCGGGACGTTGACCTCGCTCGCCGGCTTCGACGGCCACCAGGGCATCGCCCTCGTCACCGACCGCCGCCCCTTCGCGAGCCTCGACGACATCCTTGCCCGGGCGATGGAGCGCAAGGAGGCACCATTCGTGCTGGTGCTCGATTCTCTCGAGGATCCCCAGAACTTCGGCTCACTTCTGCGCACTGCCGAGGCGTCGGGCGTCCACGGAGTGATCTATCCGGTGCCCCACCAGGCGCCCCTCTCCGCGGCGGCCATCAAGGCCTCGGCCGGGGCCGTCGAGCACTTGCTGCTCGTGCCGGTGGAAGATCTGGCCGGAGCCCTGGCGGACCTCCACGTGCGAGGCCTGCGGATCATCGGCTCGGATTCGGATGCGTCGCTGACGGCTCGCGAGGCCGACCTCCGCGGCCCGGTGACCGTAGTGGTCGGCAGCGAGGGGCAGGGCCTGGGGCCGTCCGTTCGGCGCCGCTGCGATACGGTCGTTCGCATACCGATGCGCGGTCGAGTGCATTCACTCAACGCCGCCGTCGCGGGCTCGATCCTTCTCTATGAGGCCTCCAGCCAGCGGGCGGGGGAGCGGCCGCTCACCGGGCCGGGCTCGGCCGACACCGCGGCCGACACCGCGGCCGACTCTGCGGCCGACACCGCGGCCGACTCTGCAGCCGAGTCTGACGCCGACACCGCGGCCGAGTCTGAGGCCGAGGATCGGCCGGCGGAGCCTCCTGAACCCGAAGCCGAGTCCTCGACCAGGCCGAAGTCGCGGCGCCGTTCGTTCTCGAAGGCGCATGGGGTCGCGCCCCATCTCGAGCCGGGGCCGGACGCCCTGCTTCCGGGAGGCTCGACCATCGACCCGAACGGCTTGGCCACGGCCGAGTGACGCCGCGGCACGGGCGACCGCCCTGCCCCGGCAACGGCGCCTCCGGAGATCTCGAACCCATCGAGCACGGGCCCGCGCGGTCGCGCTTGACCACCGAGGGGGCCAGCCAATATCATTCCCGGGCGCCCAAGGGTCCTAGCTTCAGCATGCCCTTGCGCCCGCCGACGTAGCTCAATTGGTAGAGCAGCGGTTTTGTAAACCGCCGGTTCCGGGTTCGAGTCCCGTCGTCGGCTCCAACTGAACAAGCCAGTCGCTAAGACGGGGACCCACCGCAACCGGCTGGCGGTCTCGTGGGTAGGTTGAGCAGGTGGTGAGCTCAGCTGACTGTAAATCAGCCGCCTTCGGCTGTAGAGGTTCGATTCCTCTCCTGCCCACCACTC
>JBEKVD010000070.1:0-13226 GCA_049514315.1 Candidatus Limnocylindrales bacterium
AGGTGGGCGTTCGTGGTCCACAGCCATAGGATCGAGTCGTCGTGGGCGATGGACTCGACTGGCAACGCGGCGATCTCGGCGAGGGTCATCGACGGGTAGGGCGCGAGGCCCTGACGGGTGCTTTCGTCTGAGTCGCCGCCGTACTCCCATGGCGGGTCGGCCACGATCACGCGGAACGGCCCGGTCGGTAGGGGCAGGGGTTCCTGCTCGATGCGCTCGGCGATGCGCCGCCGCTGCAGCGTCCGAAAGGCCGGGTCTACCCTGCTGGTCGCGTCCATGCGGGCCACGAGATCGCCGTACCGGGGGTCGGCGTCGGCCGCCTCCACGAGAGCTCGGGCCTTCTGGTAGGTTCGCCGTGATAGTCCCACGGCAGTGGCCAGCTTGTCGTCTGTTCGACCGGGACTTGTGGGCAAATTGCCCGGATGTTGGTCTGTCCGCGTGCCCTGCCGATCCTTGGCCAGCTCGGCCTCACGGTCGCGCAAGGCGCTCGCGATCGCTACGGCCTCCGAAGGCGCAAAGTCGAGTCGAACCGCGTTCTCGTCGGCCTCGGCTCTGAGCATGTCGTCGAGGTCGAGGACGCGAACAGGAACCTCGCTCCAGCCGAGCTTCTGGAAGGCCGCCAGGCGGCGTTGCCCGAAGATTAGTATCCCGTCCGGGCTCACTCCGACCGGCTGGAGCAGCCCAACGGCCGCGATGCTGGCGGCCAGGCCGTCGATGTCGCCGAGGTCCTTGCGATGGCGCGGGCCGACAGTGATGGCGTCGATGGGCAGACTCATGAGGTCGCGCGCATCCGATGCCGATGTAACGGCTTCAACCCCCCTAAATGGGCTCTCGGTGCCGTGGGTGGCGTCATTGGCCAGTGGGGAGCAGTTCGCCCTCCCAGCGGCCCTCCACGCGGCGACGTGGCAGCGCGTCGAGCAGGTCCGCCGGTCCACTCGCGACCGGGACGGCAGGGGCTCGCCGCAAACGATGCAGATCCGCGCGGTCATGGCCTTGGGGCCTCTGTCGCGGATTGGCGCCTCGCGGCGAAGAAGCGGGCCGCGGCGGGGTTGGACTCCCGGCGGTCATGGCGGAGCGTTGGGGCCGACCCGAACCTGGGCTGATGGTCCTCGCAGTACAGGAGCCCAGGCCGGAGGACTTCCTCGGGGCAGCCGCACCAGGCGGAGTCAGGATCGACCTGGGCAGGTTGATCCAGCCTCACCTGCCCGCCGACGACCGACGCCCCGGTCTGGTGGCGGTTTCGATCGCTCGGGGTTGGCGAGTCAGGGTCGGCGGCCGGTCGAGGCTGGCGCGGCCGCAGCACCCGAAGCTCGCCCAGCAGGTTGATCGCCGTCCCGGTGCGCTCGAAGGTCTCCAGCACCAACGGGAGGAGGTCGTCGCCGTGGACTCTGTAGCAAGCGGCGATGAGGTTGCGCTGTGCCTGCCTGCGGACTACGTCGCCCGTGACGTGTTCGTACCCTCGAACCTGGTCATCAAGCTGGGAAGGGGTCGGGCTGGGATGAAGGAACTCCGGTCCGGCGGCAACCCGAGCCCTGGTCTCCTCTGCAGTCCAGCGTCTCGTAGCACTAGCACCATTCCTCGAGGAAGAGGTGCTATCTCCTGGTGCTACTGCTACGCGCGTGTGCGCGTAGCTACGAGGCTCGGTCATGGCCGCTGATCGCGAAGCTCGTGCCGGATCAGGCGAAGCCCCTGGCGACGAGCGCGCTCGATCGCGCCGACTACTGGATCGTCGCCGGGTTGATCGCCCTGATCGGCGAGCATTTGCCCGACAACGGTTGCGACGATGGCGGGATCGGAGGTTATGGCGACCAGACGAGCATCGGATGCCGTCCGACCGCGATAGATCGCGATGAAGGTGCTGGCTCTCGAGCTGGCCATACCCAATAGGGCAGCTGCAGGGCCGTTTCTTTACGTGTCGGTGAGACTCGCCCGGACTTTCTTCGCAGCCCTGGCCGACAGGCTGGCCACTGTGCCTGGTGCGATGGCCAGGCGCTCCGCGATCTCGGCTTGCTTCAGCCCGTCGATGAACTGGAGCTCAAAGACCTCCCGCTCGCGATCGGTCAGGTTGGCGGAGGCCAGCAGGTCATCAATCTCGATGGCAGGTCCCAAGTCGAGCTTCGACGGGAGAAGCTCGGCCAAGGTGGTTGACTCGTCGGATATCCCGACCGGCGCGTCGAGTGACTCGATCTGCCTGGTTGAGCGAGGTGAATGGATTCCCGACCCAAAGGCATCTTCTTGCGCGTGCCTCTGGACGGCGGCATCAAGGCGGCCGCCTCGATCGGCCAATGGAGTCGTCGGTGCCAGAGCTGGTGAGATCGCGACGGTAGTCCAGTCGCTCTCGGCGAGGCCCCGGCTCATCACCTCCCATTCGAGCGTGGCGAGCCCACCGTCAGCACCCGCCATAGCCTCCGGGGTGTTGAAGACTTCATGCGCAGCGGCAGCGACGGTGACGGAGAAGTCGTCGCCGAGTCTCCGGCGCTGGGTGTCGATCCGCGCGTCCAGTCCCTGGATCGTTGTCGTCGCGAACGACTCCGACAAAGCCGCTCCAGCAGGCCGACCGCCGATGGCGGACAGCCGGACGAGCGACAGCGGTATTGCCGAGGCCCCTCTGGCATCCGAGCACACCGCGAGCCACCACCGATCCTGCACGATCGGTTCCAGCCTGATCGGGACGGGCGGTATCTTCCAGGTCGTGTTGATAAGGGTCGTCGCCACCCAGGCGATGGCGTCGTTGTCGGGGGCGGAGATGCGCTCGATGTGGGCCCCACCGGCGGCAAGAACGAGGGCCACCCCAAGAGAACAGCGCCACTGTCGCACGACCGTCTCGTCGGGGGCTTGGAACCTGATGGTAGCGAGGACATTCCCGTTGGTCTTCGTGTCGAACTCGACCCGACCATCACGCTCGTAGGCTCCGCACGAGGCAGCCCAAGCGTGTTGGGACAATGCCTCGTCGACCCTGCGCTGAAGCGGGACAAGCCACGGCGGTAAGTCGGTCACGCAGTCAGTCTGCCACACGCCGATCGTCGTCCGGCTCTCGTCCGGTCACAGTGCGGAGCCCGACCCGAGCCGAACCTGGCAAAGACCACTTATCTGGCGCTTATCTGCGCCTTATCGGAGCCGTCCTAGCATTCGGGCAGACGGCTGCTCCTCCTTCGAGCGGTCTTCTTCTCCGAGTCCCCGCCCCTTCCTCCCTCAAGCGGCGGGGGCTTGCCCTTTTCGGGGCGTCACTCACCCTCCAACCCCGATCGCTTGTGCCACCTCGCGCCAGGCACGATCCTCCTGGCCTTCCAGGCGGCGCAGGTAGACCGTGGTCACCGCGAGCGAGGAATGGTCGAGGAACGCGCTGACGTCCTCGATCGACTCGCCGGCATCTCTGCGGAGCTTCGCCGCACTGTGACGCAGCACGTGGATGCCGGTCGGCGCCAGTCCAGCCAGCCGCAGGTAGCGGCGGAACCTGGAGTAGAAAGTCGAGCCCGTCACGCCTCTCGGTCCCGCCCCGGCCTGCCAGAGTGAGGCTCCCATGTCCATCGAGCCGAGCTCAAGTCCTGCGTCGGCCAGCGTGGCGCACAGGGCCTCGAAGGCGGGACGGGGAAGCTCCCGTCGGCCTCTCTTGCCGCCCTTTCCTCGGTAGGCGTAGAAGACCGTGTCGCCCTCGACGGTGATGTCGCCGGCGGTGAGGCTGATCACCTCCGTCCTCCGTCGGCCGGTCAGGATGAACGTCAGCAGGAGGGCTCGATCTCGTCTTCCGGCCACGGTGTTCGGCACGACCGCCAGGAGCCGCCGTACCTCGTCGGCGCTGTATCCCCTCGCGACCGACTGGGTGGCCCGTGGTCGTTCGATCGCGTCGGTTGGGTTGGAGACAACAAGGCCCATCCGGATCAGGAAGCGGTAGAAGCTACTCAGGCAGGCGATCCTGGCGCCGACAGTTGTCGCGGATGGGGTCCGACCAGAGCGGCCGATGCCATGTACGAAGCTCAGCACGTCGGCTGGCTTCACCCTGTCGGGTGTCAGGCCGCGCTCGGCGAAGAACGGCCACAGCATCCGGCCGTACGACTCAACCGTGCGCTTTGAGCCTGAGCGGTTGCCCTTCTCGACGAGGAAGGCGTACAAGGCCTGTTCCCAGGCTGATGGGTCGCCGCTGGCCAGAGCGGGGAGAGCTTGAGCGGTCATCGTAGGCGTCCTCGGGGTACGAGATGGTCGCCCACATCACTCACTCAACCGGCCGGGGAAAGCAACACCATCGCGGCATCGTCACGGCGCTCCTTCGAGGCCCACCGGCCTCGTCAATCGGGCTAGTGTCCCGATCCGGAGGAAACTGACCGGTTGGCCACCGGCTGATTGTGCTGGACTGGACGAACTACAGAGGAACCTGGGAGTCGCGACATTGGATAGTCGCTGAGGGCGTCCCGATTCAACCCGAATGTCAGCGCTACGATCAGACCGGACCCCATCGGGGCTTGTCGTTCGCTCAGGCTTCAGACTTACCAGGCTGATCAGCGCAAGGGGGACGGAATGACTCTCGAAGATGCCCAGGCTCGTCTTTCCACGTGCCCCAGTCTCGGGAAGCTCGTCAAACAGAAGTGGCTTGATGAGGAAGCTGCGAAGGCGACCGAGGACCAGAGCGACCTGTATCGCATGTTGGAGTGGGACTGGCCAGGCATCGACGGTTTCCTCGAGGGTCTGGAGAGAACCCTGAACGCGCGCGTCTCAGGGCCATACAACAAGATCGCAGACCGCCTGACCTCCTCGGACACCTCAAACTATCGATCGGCACTGGATGAACTGTCCTTCTCCACTCGCCTGAGAGATTGCGGCTATGAGGTCACGGTTGGAAGCCCCGGCCGACCGGACATCCTGGCCCAACAGGGCTCACGCAGTCTCCTGATCGAGCTAACTGCGCCGCTGAAGACCAGGTGGTTCTACGCACTCCAGGGCCAAATTGCTCGTCAGTGGAAGGCCACGGGCCATCGAGTCGTTCTGGTGCCGGGTGACAAGCCATTCGTCTCGTCGCCGAAACAAGACGCGGCCATCATCAAGGAGATCATGGCTGTGGTGGCGCACTCTCCGACCGAGACTGTCTATCTCGATCTGAGTTCGGTCGTCGATCCTGAGACGCTGCGCGTCGAGGTCGCTCCGGGATGGACTGGCGTTGTTGCCGCTACGTCGCCTTATCGTACCTTCGACCCGCTGCCGGACATCGAGGAGACGATCTCGAAGAAGCGAACTCAGCTCCTTCGAGCGGGTGAAGTGGTCCTCGCGATCAACCTGGACCGGCTGCAGCTCGGCGCCCACACGTGGTCGCTGAGCAAGAACAATGACTTCCGATACGGCGCGCGGTCCCCGACCATCGAGGCCCCGACCAATGTCATAGGGGTTCTCACCTTCCACGGCGGGGCTGTGCCCGGCGGGGTGGTCACGATGCCAAACTGGCTGGCCAACTCAGCGAGGACCGAGGCTGGCCCCGAACTGCTCCAGCCTGTTTTGATGGCTCTCGGCTGGCCTGGACCGAGCATCGTCGGCAGGCCGACTGACGGTCCCTGATGTCCGGACCCAGCGGCTCGATCCTGCTGACACCTGGACGCAACATCGGCGACCAGCACGGCACCCTGCTCATCGAGCGCGAACACCCGATCGTGCGGTGATGGTCGCGGCGGGTCAAGCCAGCCGTGCAGATGCCGTGGCGTCGTAGCGATGCTGAAGGTTGGCCAACAGGCGGAATAGTGTGTTGCCGCAATTCTCGCGACCGAGATATACGCGAAGCCCGCGGCGAGTGATATCCATGCGGAACCGCTGTCCGATGTGCAAGTCGACCGCCTCGGCCTCGACGAAGTCCTCCGTCACTGGGCGTGGCACGGCCCAGAGACGGAAAGGATCGCGGCATGAGAACAGCCCGCTTAGGAACTGCTCCATGTTGGCGATTGGCCGCTCGAATTGGATTTCGATGACCCCGCCGGTCAGGTCCATGCCGCGACCCTCCGTGACCTCCCATGCGATCCCGTAGGTCTGTTCAACAGCTCGGACCGCCTTCGCGTAGTCTCCGAGAGCCGCGGACACAAACGAGAGGTGGAGATCGAAGGAATCGCCTCGGCTCGAAAAGCTTCCTCTGTAGTGTGCGGCCTCCTCGACCTTGCCCAGACGCTCGTCCACGAGCGTCAGCGCGAGCCCCGTAAGCGCCGTCGACGAGCTATACCCAGCGTTCCGAAGCACCTGCTGGAGCAGCTGCGGCTCGTCTCCCTCGAGTTGCACCTTCAGTCGGCGACCGCGCACGCCATCTGATGGCAACAGGTCGGCCCCTTTGAAGTCGGCCTTGAACCACCGCTCGTCACCTCTGGAGCGAAGGGCATGGAGCATGTCGCCCGTGAGCCAACACCAGTCCACCCATGGAGACTGCCAGACGATCCTCCCGAGGGTGGCACGCACCCAAGCCATCGGAGCGGTTGTGTGGACCAGCCAGAAACGAGCGTCGAGACCGTCCACGATGAGCCCACCTTCGGCACCCCAAAGCAGCACGAGGCTCGAGTCGTGGGTAGCAGCCGTGGCGAGTTGCGCACTGCCGGCGATCCACTCAGCGGTCTGTTGAAGGCCACCCTTGGGACTGTTGACCTCCAGAGCGAACGTCTTCACGCCGCCTCCACGCAGAGCAAATGGGACGGCGTCCTTGGCACCATGCCCCATCATCGCCTGGGTCAGCAGCTCCGAGAGCAGAGGCCGATCGAGAGCGACATCGTTCATTGGCTAAGTCTCCCCGATCTCAATGCCGAGCCCCAGGTCTTCAAAGAGTGTCTGTTGCCCGGGGGAAGGCTGCTTGGAGGGGCTGCGGCCGAGTGCCGCGGACGCTTGTCGCCGAAGCCGCTGCCATCCTTGGGTCTGGCCCCTCGGATCGAACTCACCCGGACGCGCCAGCACTCGTACAACTTCTCGATCTAGCTTAGGGCCAGTCGCCTCGAACCGGAAGTCGTTGGCGAAGTTCTTCTCGAATGCTCTGACCAGTGCATCACGGGCGCGCGACCGGAGCTGCTTCTTGGCGTCGACCCCGAACACATCCCAATAAGGGACGGCAGCGCTTAGGAGCGTATTCAGAGAGACAAACTCCTCGCCACGGCTGACCGTGGCAATCAGCTCGGGCAGGAGAACCTCGAGGAATTCCTGGTCGTCGCTCACTGCGTCGACGGCGATGTACCGCGGCGGTGGGCCCGGTGGCACTACCTCGTTGAAAGCGGCAACCTGGTCCCCCGCCTCAGCCTCAAGACGCACGCGGGCATCGCCGATCACAAGGAGCGGCGCATTGAGGCCAGCCTTGCCGAGTCCCAGTCGAACCCTATCCCTGGACTCAAGCAGACAGGCGTACAGAGGCTGGAGGATTGCACTCTCATGGTTGAAGGGAAGACCCACGAACCTTGCGACATCCGTGCAAGTCATGGCCCCATAGCCCTTCGCTTGGCCGATGTCCACGTTGGCCCCGCTCTTGCATTCGGTGGCCAGCGCGACTCCTCCGACTTCTTTGACGGAGATGCCGTCGACCACCACCGTGCCTTCGGCCGTGCCGATCGGTGAACCGCCCTGGCTTTGATGGAGGCTCCATCTCTTGGAGAATGGAGTCATGCCAGACAACACCAGCAGCCACAAGCCCTCGTATCGCTATCCAGCCGAGCTGAAAGACCGGGCCGTCCGGATGGTCTTCGAGACCATCGAGCAGACCGGCGAGCGCACCGGAGCCGTCGCCCGAGTTGCCCACTCGCTCGGCATAGGAGTCGAGTCCCTGCGCAACTGGGTCCGCCAGGCCGAGATCGACCGCGGTGCTCGGGCCGGCCTCACGACCGAGGAGCGCCGCCGCATCGTCGAGCTCGAACGGGAGAACCGCGAGCTACGCCGGGCGAACGAGATTCTGAAGAGCGCTGCGGCTTTCTTCGGGGCGGAGCTCGACCGCCGCTCATCGCGATGACCGCCTACATCGACGAGCACTCCCGCTCGTTCGGGATCGAGCCGATCTGCCGGACTCTGGCGATCGCCCCCTCTTCCTACTACGCCGCTCGCAGCCGGCGGCCGTCCGCTCGTGCCATCGCCGATAGCGAACTCAAGGTCAAGATCGCCGAGATCCACCGGGACAACTTTGCGGTCTATGGCGCCCGCAAGGTGTGGCGAGTTCTGCACCGCGAGGGCGAGAGCGTCGGCCGAGACCGAGTCGCTCGGCTGATGACGAGCCTCGGCCTCGCCGGGGCCGTGCGAGAGCGCCACATTCGGACGACGAGACCGGCCGATCTCGCGGCCCGTCCGGCAGACCTCGTGGAGCGGACCTTCGCAGCTCCGGCGCCCAACCGCCTCTGGGTCGCCGACCTCACCTACGTCTGGACGATCGCCGGCTTCTGCTACACGGCCTTCATCGTCGACGCCTTTTCCCGTCGTATCGTCGGCTGGCGAACCGCGGCCAGCCTGCGCACCGACCTCGCCCTCGATGCCCTCGAGATGGCCATCTTCGCTCGAGGCCACTCTCTACCAGGGTTGGTCCACCACAGCGATCGGGGCGTCCAGTATCTGGCCATCCGATACACCGAACGCCTCGCCGAGGCAGGCGTGGCCAACTCGGTCGGCTCTCGGGGTGACAGCTACGACAACGCCCTCGCCGAGACGGTCAACGGCCTATACAAGACCGAGCTGATCCGTCGGAGGCGCTCCTGGAGGACGGTCGAAGAGGTCGAACTAGCGACCGCCGCCTGGGTCTCTTGGTGGAACGAGAGCCGGCTCCATTCCGCCTGCGGAGATGTCCCTCCGGCCGAGTTCGAGGAGGCCTACCATCGCCGACTAACAGCAACCGCCGCGGCCTAATTCAAAGCTCGGGAGTCTCCACGATTCCCAGGGCGGTTCACGGCGCCTCAAACCGATGGATACGGAAACCCTGAATGCGAAGCGGCGCCGGCCAACCGGCCTCGCCTCGGTGGAGGGCGATCCACGCGTTGATCGGGATCAGGCGGCGCTCCATAAGCCTTCGGGGCCGTCTCCGTGCTCCTCAATAAGTGGCTCCATCCTAGCGTGTCCAAGCCACGGTGGTTCACGCCGCCCGTTTCCTTGCCTCTCGCCGAGTCGGCTCGACGCATGGGTGGACGATCGCCGCCAGCCCTGCCCCGCGGATCTCGGGTGGTCATGTAACGCTGCTGAGCCACCGAGACCATGGCTTGTTAGTGCCGTAGCCATGATCTCCGTCGCGACGCCGCGTTGTGCCACCAGATTCGGCTCCGGGCGGGGCAGCCGTCCCGCCTGTCCAAATCGGCTCGGGCGTCCGCTTGGGAGCGCACTGCCAGCCATATCGTTGCCTGGCCAGGCGTACGATTACAACGACTTGCTCGGAAGGAGCGGACCTTGGCGCTCTGGCTGACCATGCTTGGGTATTTCAGGCCGAAGACCCATCCCACGGAGCTTCGCCCGACCGAGGCTCCAGGTGATCCTGAGGCGTACGCGTTGGTTTTCGCGGAAGCCGAGCGGATGGTCGTGGCCCAGGAAGCGAACCTAGATGAGCTCCGAGGCCGTTCCGGAATCGTCCTCACGGTCTCGGCCGCTGTCATGGCGTTTGTAGCCAATGGCATTCTTGGGAGCCAGAAGCCCGTGGACGTTTTCGTCTGGGTGGCCGTCGCAGCCTTTGCCGCATGTTTCTGCGCCTCCGTCGCTGTGCTCCTTCCTGGTGGACGTTGGGGCTTCGAAATGAACGCCAAGACGCTGCTCACCGGCTACGTCGAGGGAGACAATCCGGCGACGATGGCGGAGATCCATCGGTCGTTAGCTTGGTACCTCGCCGACGCCGCGGAAGTAAATCGGAATAACCTTGTTCGGCTGTACCGCGTCTTTGCCTTCGCCGGAGTCCTTCTTGTCGTTGAGGTCGGTGCCCTCGTCGTCGCTCTCTGGAGGTCTCAACCGTGACCGATCCAAGGAGGCCGCCGGCCCCTCAGCCGCCGCGGCCTGCGCCGCTGCCGCCCACCAGGCCCAATCCCATTGAGCCAGCGGTCCGCACGCCATTCCCTCCGCCGCCCAATCCACCATTGCCAAGGCAGGATCGCGCAACCAGTCACGCCAGCTAGTCGATGAAGAGAACACCGACGACGCCCACCGCGATCATGTAGACGAATTGCCGCGTCGCTAACCTCGGGAGTCCACGTTGGTGGCGCGGTCCATGGAGGAGATCTCAGTTGGCCAACCAGAAGACGGCTCCGGCGCAGCCGAAGCCCCAGACCCCCACGACGCCGTCTCGACCGAATCCAGTCCAGCCCATGACGAAGCGCGACTCCGGCCATGTCGTTATCAAGAAGGCAGGGTGAAATACCACTGGCTTGCGCTATTTGTCAATCGACGAGTGCACTGCGTAGAGGGCTAGCTCTCGCCCTCTGGAAGGCGTTGGAATGTTCGCCTTCAGGCTCTCAAGCCATTAGCCGGGGCGCCAGCAGGCGACAGCCTCCTCCCGTCAGCACGATGACCACGAGGTGCACGATCCCGCCGACGACCTGGCATGGCGGCGCTCGCGTAGAAAGCGCGGGTCACGTTAGGCCGGGGAGCAACGGGTATGGCTGACCAAGCGCGTGAAGGAAGCTCGACAACCACTGGTGGGGTGCCGGGGCAACCGATCACCGTTCACCCCGCACCCGCCGTGGCACACGTCGGTCCGCTCGGGTTTCGTAATTTTGCTTTGCAGTTCCTTCAGGCGGCTCGAGTGGTCTCAGAGACGGCCGCGCCATTCTCGCCTGTCGCCTATTACCTGTTGTGCCACTCTGTCGAGCTGTCGCTGAAGGCGTTCTTGCTCATCCAGCACGTTCCCCTAGAAGAACTCAAGAGGCGTCAGCTTGGGCACAACCTGCAAGCTCTTTTGACTCGCGCGCAGACGTTGGGGCTCACCACGGTAGTTCCGTTGTCCGCCGAGCAATCAGAAGCTATTGCGCAAGCCACTCATTACTACACCGGCAAGGTGTTTGAGTACTTCGAGCTCACCGAAGCGTTCGCTGGATACAAGAAGAAGCCCAGCTTTGAGCACTTGCAGTCCGCTGCCACGTCGCTCGTGCAACAGCTTGAGAAGCCATGTCTCGCCGCGATCTAGTGCTGCCGAGCGCATGCCAGCGTCATCGCTCCTCCGGCCTAACACGCCGCTAAAGCGGACCAATCCGGCCACTCAGCGGCATCAGGATGGGACGGGCCGAGGCGAAAGGAGTCACGCTGGACGCGAATGACAGTTCCCTGGCGGAGGAGTGGCGAGCCGCCACGTTAAAGAGGGCGGAGATGATATCGCGTTGGGCCTTGGCTGGATCATGGCGCGGGTTCGCGCCGTCCAACTTCAGGTCCGCGACGTTGACGGTCTGATGCTCCACCCTTGCGCCCTCCCGGCCTAGTCCTATCCCCGCGAAACCGAGCCGCGCCGACGATCCGCGGCCCGTGCGGACGGATCGCAACGGGCCCGAACGCCAGTATGGACGATCGGGAAGCGTGCGACAGCCCTCTCTCATGCCAGAGCCCTGCGGGTCGTCAATCTTCCGGCCCCGAGTACGAACTCGATCCGCGGCACCAGCGCGCAGGATCGCCAACCAGGTGGACCGTGAAGGCCGCCGCCAGCCAAGGCTCGTCCTGAAGAACAATGGGCTGCCCCCTATGAGCGCGCTGTACTGTGCGAATCGCGCCTCGCCTAGATCCGCGAGCGCTACTTGTCCGAGGGGCTCGGCCGGGACACGGTGGGTGGGTCGCGCACCATGTTCGCGTCGTCTGCTGGGGCAGCGGTGGCTTCGCTGCTAAGCGACAGATGACTCCCGCCGCGATCCCGTTCTGGCTAGAGTAGTTGCCGGTGAATTGACCTTCCCGCGCGCTGCAGAACCAGGGGTTCCCACATGCTGACCGGCCAATTGCGAAGCCAGATCGACCGCATCTGGGACGCCTTCTGGTCCGGCGGGATCTCCAACCCGCTCGAGGTCATCGAGCAGATCACCTACCTACTCTTCCTGCGCCGGCTCGACGACCTCCAGATCCTCGAAGAGAACAAGGCCGCCAGGCTCGGTCAGCCGATCGAGCGCCGCATCTTCCCCGAAGGCAAGGATTCGATCGGCCGCCCCTACGACGACCTCCGCTGGTCGCGCTTCAAGAACCTGTCGCCGGCCGAGATGTACGCCGTGGTGAGCGAGAGCGTCTTCCCGTTCTTGCGGACGCTGGGCGCCGACGAGTCCACCTATGCCCACCACATGAAGGACGCCCGCTTCACCATCCCCACGCCGGCGCTACTGGCCAAGGTCGTCGACCTGCTCGGCGAGGTGCCGATGGAGGACCGCGACACCAAGGGCGATCTGTACGAGTACATGCTCGGCAAGATCGCCACGGCGGGCCAGAACGGCCAGTTCCGCACTCCTCGGCACATCATCGCGCTCATGGTCGAGATGACCGCTCCGCAGCCGACCGACCTGATCTGCGACCCGGCCTGCGGCACTGCCGGCTTCCTCGTGGCGGCCGGCGAGCACCTCCGCGAGCGCTACCCCGGCCTGCTGCACGACGCGAAGCTCCGCGAGCACTTCCACCATCGGATGTTCCACGGCTTCGACTTCGACAACACCATGCTCCGCATCGGCAGCATGAACATGCTTCTGCACGGCGTCGAAAACCCAGACATCCGCTACCGCGACTCGCTGGCGCAGGACCACGCCGCCGACGAAGAGGCCTACACCCTGGTCCTGGCCAATCCGCCCTTCGCCGGCAGCCTCGACTACGAGAACACCGCCAAGGACCTCCTGGCGATCGTGTCGAGGGCCGGAGGCCCCAGCGGCCAGGTAGACCTTCACGTCAGGGCCGCCCTCTCGGCCGCTTCCTTCTCGGCGATCGCCTCGCGCAGGATGGCTCGCAGGTTCGCCTTCTCGTGGTCGTCGAGCTCCTCAAGCACACCCGAGGGACCGGTGGTCTCGGCCTTTTCGGCCAACTCCGCCACCAGGGGCGACCGCCGCAAACGCAGCAGCATCGCCGCGGGTGCGTACGAGGGCGTGCTGCAGGCGGTGATGGCTTCAAGGGCGGCGGCGTTCGCGAGGAGGACGCGGGTTGGCTCATTCATCGATCCGCTCCGCATCCTGGCCGCTGAACCGTTCCCAACGCCGCAGCGCCACTTCGACGTAGATCGGGTCGATCTCCATGGCATAGCAGCTGGCGCCACAACGCTCGGCGGCAACCAGAGCGGTCCCCGAACCGCAGAAGGGTTCGTACAGGGCTTCACCAACACGTAGGTG
>JBEKVD010000071.1:0-12995 GCA_049514315.1 Candidatus Limnocylindrales bacterium
CCTATCAAGTCACGTCGGCCGGTCCGACGTGTCCGGAGGGCGGCATTACGCATGGTCGCCACTCGCGAGGAGGGCACGCATTGTATGAGCCAACCCGCCGGACGATCTGAGCGTGACACTCACGCGCATTGTACGAGCGATCATGGCCACCCCCCCTCAACCCTGGACGCGAATCGCCGGGACCTGGCCAGCCGAGGGCGCCCTGGACCCGGCTGCGAGTCAACCGGCCTGGTCGCGGCCGGGCGCGTCCGCAGCTGAGCGGGTCCGAGGCCGAGCGCGTCCGCGGCAGGAGGCGCAGGCGGCGGCGGTGCCGGCGGCCGGGCTACGGACGGGTGTTGGCCGGCGCGGGCGACGGCGGGACTACGGACACGTGTTGGCCGGCGCGGGCGACGGCGGGACTACGGACACGTGTTGGCCGGCGCGGGCTTGCCGTACCAGAGGCTGTCCTGGCCGAACAGCTGGATCGAGAGCGCGGCCACCTTGTAGTTGAGCAGGCAGCTCGTGTCGGCCGCGCTCGTGGTGTTGACGTTGAGGATCGTGTAGGGTGGCCCAAGGACGACGTTCGTGTAGTTCTGGCTCGGCACGTTCTGGCCGATCGCCACGTAGTCGGCCACCTGGTTGGCCGGGAACGTGGTGGTGACGCTCGATCCGAGCATCGAGATCAGGCCGGGCAGGGCCAGGAGCTCGCTGGGCTGGGCCATCTTGTGCAGCAGCGCCACCAGCACCTGCTGCTGGCGCGACGACCGCGCCCAGTCGCTGTTGTTGGCCCCATGACGCGACCGCACGTAGGCCAGGGCTTGATTCCCGTCCAGGTGCTGCGGCCCGGCGGCGAGGTTGAAGCCGATGATCTGGCCGGCAGGCGTCGCGTACGAAGGGTCGTTGATCGCGCTCGGGTTGTCGACGTCGATCCCGCCGACGGTGTCGATCATCTTCACGAACCCGTCCAAGTCCATGACGGCGTAGTAGTCGATCGGGATGCCGACGAGGTAGCTCACCTCTTTGACGAGCGTCATGTACGGGCTGTCGGGCGACTGGATCCAGCCGTTGTGGACGTAGGTCGGCACGGAGTTGATTCTGGTCGAGGCCGAGACGACGGGGTGGTTGCCGAAGTACATCGGGAAGCTGGCACTGTCGCGGGGCACGCTGACCATCTGGACCGAGTTGGTCTTGGGGTCGTAGCTCACGACCATGATCGAGTCGTAGAGCGCCTCGTTCCGGCCCGCGGCGGCGTCCACGCCGGTGAACAGGATGGTGACGCGGCTGTCTATCGAAGGCGTCTGGACCGGCGTCGCCGTGGGCCCCGGCAGAGCGGAGGCACTCGGATTCGGGCTGGGGGTGGTCAGGTCGACCAGGTCGCTGCCGGGGTTGTCGAACACCTGGGACGTGGCGTTGGCGGTAAACGCCAGGAGCAGGCCGGTCCCGGCTGAGCCGGTGACGATGACGACGGCCAGCGCGCCGAGGACGACCGTGTCGAGGATCCGGTGCGACCTGCGCCCTCCGCCGCTGACGAAGGCGTGCACTACGGCCGTGAGCTGCCAGGCGCCGGCCAGGACCACGAGGACCGCCGCGGCACGGCTGAAAGCAGGCTCGGCGAAGCGCGCGAGGAACACCACCGGGCCCTGGCGCAGCTGGTACGCCAGGAGCAGCGCGACGAGGAGCGCGGGCACGGCGAAGAACCCCGCCAGCCGGCGCTTGCCGATGTAGAGCTGTCCCAGGCCAGGCCACAAGAAGGAGAGCAGGGCGGCCAGTGAAGGCGATCGCTCGCGACCCCTCGCAGTCGGCTCGTCTGTGTCCAAGTCGAGGCGGACTCTACCACACGAGACCCTGGCCGGCCGTTTGCCGTCTCCGGCAGCCGCGGCGGATGCCCGCTCCCCGGTCGGGGCGGATTCGCGCCGCCTAGGCGAGCCCGAACCGATCGAGGGCCGCGGCCGCCAGCCAGCTGCCGATGGCCAGGGAAGCGGTGGCGGCCGGCGACGGCGCGTTCTGAACGTGCAGGACGTGGGCGGACCCGCCGATCGCAAAGTCGTCGACCATGTGGCCGCGGACGTCGATCGCCTGCGCCCTGACCCCGGACAGCCCCGGCAGCAGGTCGGCCGCTGTCAGCTCCGGTACGAACCGCCGCAGCGTGCCGAGGAACGCCCCCTTGTTGAAATCGCGCCACATCTCGCCGAGACCGACGGAGATGTACCTTCCGGCAAGTCGCAGGAACCCTCGATACGCCAGGACTCGAGCCATCTCAGCCGGATCGACGTCGCGCCGGCGGTAACCTTCACGGGCGAACGCGAGGACGGCATTGGGGCCCGCCCAGACCTCGCCGTCGATGCGCCGCGTGAAGTGGACGCCGAGGAACGGGAAGCGCGGGTCGGGAACCGGGTAGATCAGGGCTCGGACCATGGCCGCGGCCTCGGGCCGCAGCAGGTAGTAGTCGCCCCGGAACGGGACGATCCGCGGACCGGGCGTCCTCGTCATGGCCGCTAGGCGGTCGGCCTGGAGGCCGGCGCAGACGATCAGGTCGCGCGCCGCGAGCGGCCCGGCGGTGGTTTCGACGATTCGCTCCCCCGGAGTCTCCTTGATGGCGGTCACGCGGCGGCCCAGCAGGATCTCACCGCCGGCGACCGTGATCTCCCCGGCGAGAGCCCCCGCCACTCGCCGGAAGTCGATGACCCCGGTTTCCGGCGACCACAGGGCCCCGACCCCGGCGACGTGCGGCTCGATCTCCTTCATCCGCTCGGGACCCACCAGCTCTGCGCCGGCGACGCCGTTGCCCCGGGCCCGGGTCAGCAGATCGGCCAGCAGCGGCCGCTCGCTCTCGTCGACCGCGACGATGAGCTTGCCGCAGCGCTCGAAGGGGATGTCGTGCTCGGCCGCGAACGCCTCGAGCTCGGCCTTGCCGGCCCGACACAGGGCCGCCTTGCGGGAGCCCGGGGCGTAGTAGACGCCGGCGTGGAGCACACCGGAGTTGTGCCCGGTCTGGTGGGCGCCGACCGCCTCCTCCTTGTCGACGACCGTGATCTTCAACCCGGGCCGCGAGCGGAGCAGGGACCTGGCGGTGGCAAGCCCAACGATCCCGGCCCCCACGACGAGGACGTCAGAGCGGGAGGTCACCCGGCGGCGCCCCCGCCGTGGCTGGGGGTGTATCGAAAAGCGGCGGCCTCGGGTCGGGCGAGCCACTCGGCGAGGTTCCCGGCGGACGCATCCTTGGCCGAGAGAATCGGCTCCCGCACCGGCCACTCGATGCCGATCGCCGGATCGTTCCAGCGGATCCCCGACTCGGCAGCCCCGTTGTATGTGCCCGTCGTCAGGTACTCGACCTCCGCGACATCCGACAGGGCGCAGAAGCCCCGGGCGAAGCCGGCCGGAGCCCACAGCAGGCGGGGCGCCGCGGCACTCGCTTCCAGGCCGACCCAGCGACCCAGCGTCGGCGACCCGACCCTGATGTCGACCGACACGAGGAAAGCCCGCCCGACGACCACGCGCATCAGCTTGCCCATCGGCGGATCCCACTGGAAATGCAGGCCGCGGAGGACACCCCGGATCGACCGGGAGTGGTTCAGCTGGACGAACCGATCCGGCAGCCCGAGCGCGGCGAAGAGATCCCCCCGGTAGACCTCCATGAAGAAGCCCCGACCGTCGGGAAAGACCTCCGGGACCACGATCTTGACCTCGTCGAGCGCGGTCGGTTCGATGGCGAAGGGCATCTGGTGTTTCTCCGGCCTGTCTGAGAGCTGTGCGCCGCCAGCCTACAAGAAGGAGAGCGGGGCGGCGAGCGCCGGCGAGGCCGCCGAAGGCTCGGCGGCGGCAACAAGGGTCGGCTGGACGGCGGCTCGCGGCCGGCTCGGCGGCGTCGGGGTCCAGGCTGCCGTGTCGGCCAGGCGCCCGGCCGGCGGTTGCGCCCCTGCAGGATGCGAGGGATACTCACCCACTGGGCCGAGATGAACTCTAGTGCCTTGGAGGAAGGGGCCGGTCGATGATCCGCCGCTACGGCGCGGCACTTCGCTTGACTCTCGCGGCCGCGGACATCGTGCTCGCGCTCGCCGTCCTGGTCGGCGCGACGAATCTCCGATTCGGCGGAACGTCCGGATGGCCGTCCGAGGTGTATTCCTCGCTGCCGGACCCCGGCCTCGCCGCGGCCGTCTTCATCGGCATGTGGATCGCCGTGCTTTGGATGCACGGCCTGTATCGCAGTCGGGCTCGATGGACCAGGCGTGGAGACATCGGAATAGTCCTCAGGGCTACTCTCGTCCAGCTGGCCCTGACCCTGAGCTTGCTGTACTTCTTCAAGCTCCCAAACGTGAGCCGGCTTCTCCTGATCGTCGTCTTCCCGTCACTGGCCGCCGCCGCCATCGGCATCCGCATCGTCGTGAGGCAGATCCTGATCCTTGCGCGCGACCACGGGCGCAACGTCCGGTACATGCTCGTGCTGGGCGCCGACGCCCGCGCCAGGGCCTTCGCCGACCTGGTGGAGAGCCACGCGGACCTGGGCATGGTCGTGATCGGCCACCTCAGAGCCGATGCGCCCAAGGCCCGTGTCGCTCTTCGCCGGCCCGTGCTGGGCACGATCGACGATCTCGAGGAGGTGCTGCACAGCCAGATCGTGGACGAGGTGGCGATATGCCTGCCCTTCTCGATGGAGGAGATGATCGAGCAGGCAGCCTACCTGTGCGAACAGGAAGGCAAGGTCGTGCGAATCCCCGTCGCTCCGGTGGAGCGCGTGCTCGCTATGAGCCAGTTCGAGAGCATCGACGGGGTCGGCGTGTACTCGGTCGCCAACGGCCCGGATCGCGCCGTCGGCCTGGCCCTCAAGCGGCTGATCGACGTCGTCGGCGCCGCCGTCCTGATGGTCGTTCTGTCGCCGCTGATGGCCCTCGTGGCGCTCGCGATCAAGCTCGACTCGAAGGGCCCGATCCTGTTCCGCCAGGAGAGAGTTGGGCTTCACGGACGTCCGATCAAGGTGGTCAAGTTCAGGAGCATGTGCGCCGACGCGGAGCAGCGGCTCGGCGAGCTGCGCGACCACAACGAGATCAACGGGCACGCCTTCAAGCTCGCCAACGACCCCCGGACGACCCGAGTCGGCCGCATCCTCCGGCGATTGTCCCTCGACGAGTTGCCGCAGCTTTGGAACGTGCTGAGGGGCCAGATGAGCCTGGTCGGTCCGCGGCCGCCGCTGCCCAGCGAGGTCGCCAACTACGACGTCTGGCATCGCCGGCGGCTTTCGATGAAGCCTGGCATGACCGGTCTCTGGCAGGTCCGCGCCCGCAGCAGCCCCGAGTTCGACCACTGGGTCGAGCAGGACCTCGAATACATCGACGGCTGGTCCCTCTGGCTCGACTTCAAGATCATCGCCCGGACGGTTCCGGCGGTATTGAGCGGCACCGGCAGGTGATCTCGGCGTCCGAATTGGCTGCGCCGCGTCTTCAGTATTGAGCCCGAGCGGAGCCGCCTGGCCCGAGCGGAGCCGCCTGGCCCGACTCGCACCGGCCGCGCTCGAACATCGCAGACCGGACGCACCATTCCGTCGCGCAGCGCCCGACCGGAGAAGCCGCTCAGGCCCCCATGCCGAACTTGCGATCGAGGCGCCCACTCTGCCGGGTAACTCGGGCTCCGGCTCGTAGCAGCTTGATGAATGCCGAGCCGACGCCAAACCGCGCGCGGAAACAGGCCAGGGTCGCCAAAGAACCGTCGAGCTTCTCCGCGAACGAGAGCGAAGACTCCCGAACTGCCCGAATGTGCAGGTCGCGACAGCCGCGGTAAAGCTGGCCCGCCGGCATCGAGATGCGTTCCCCGGCCTTCCACGGGTTCAATGCGGTCAGCCTGCGCGCACGATTCTCCTCGGGGGTCTCCGGGGGACGGTTCTGGCGGCGCAAATACAGGTGGCCTCCAACCCTCAGGATGGGGCCCCGGAGGGCGAGCCGTCCGAGAACAACGTGGTCGGGACCAAAGACGTCCGGAAAGCCCCCGGTCGCAACCAGGGCCTCACGCCGGGCCACTCCATAGATCATGTTGCAGACATGCAGCCGCCAGATCAGACGCTTGTAGCGAACCAGCGCCGACCGCTGACCGAGCTCTATCTGGTCGTCCATCTCCTCGATCACGGCCCCGTTCTCGTCGATCAGCAGGCTCTGCGGGTAAGCCAGCACAGCCGCCGGATCGGCTTCGAGCGCCGCGACGCACCGAGAGATCAGGGCCGGCTCCCACAGGTCGTGATCGGTCGCCCACATGAAGTAGGTGCCTCCGGCCAGGCCGAGCACGCGGTTGAAGCTGGCCGAGACGCCGACGTGGGTCTCGTGGCGAACGTACCGGACCCTGTCGGACCGCCCCGCATAAGCCCGAGCGATTCGTTCCGTCTCGTCGGTCGAGCAGTTGTCGCTGATCACCAGCTCGAAGTTCGGATAGTCCTGGGCGAGCAGCGAGTCGAGCGACTCCGCCAGGAACCGCTCGCCGTTGTACGTCGGCATGCCGATCGTGACGAGGGGCGCGTGCTGATCCAACCGGAACCTCCACCGCTGCCCGACCGGTCGGCCGCTTCGGGCATTCCCGATCGGGCATAATTGGCGGCGTGAAAGTGGTCATCCTTGCCGGGGGACAGGGTACACGCCTGTCCGAGGAGACGGAGACGCGCCCCAAGCCGATGGTGGACATCGGCGGCCGGCCGATCCTCTGGCACATCATGAAGCACTACGCGCATCACGGATTCGGCGAATTCGCGATCGCGCTGGGCTACCGGGCCGAGGACGTCAAGCGCTTCTTCGTGGACTACCTCTCACTCAACGGGGACATGACCGTCGAGCTCGGCAGCCGGGCGGTGCAGCGCCACGAGCCGGAGCGAGACGCCTGGACCGTCCACCTCGTTGACACTGGCATGGACACCGCCACCGGCGGCCGCGTCGGACGGCTCCGGACCTTGCTCGCGGACGGCCCCTTCCTGCTGACCTACGGCGACGGCGTCTCCGACGTCGACCTCCGGCGCCTCGTCGAGCACCACCGCGCCTCCGGCAAGCTCGCCACCGTCACGGCGGTCAGGCCCCCGTCGCGCTTCGGCGGGTTGAGCTTCGACGCGGACGGGTCGGCGCACTTCATCGAGAAGCCGCAGATCGGCGAGGGCTGGATCAACGGCGGGTTCATGGTTCTGGAGCCCGAGGTCCTCGACTACATCCCGGGCGACGAGACGAGCCTCGAAGCCGACGTCCTGGAGCGGATCTCGGAGGAAGGCAAGCTCGGGGCCTACCGCCACGAGGGCTTCTGGCAGTCGATGGATACATTGCGCGACGTTCGGTACCTGCGGGCGCTGTGGGCCGCTCAGAGCGCGCCGTGGGCCACGTGGCGGTAGGAGACGAGGTCCGCCGCGGGCCCTGGTTCGGCCGCACGGTCCTCATCACCGGGGCGGCCGGCCTGCTCGGCGGCTGGGTCGCGCGCGACCTCCTCGAATCCGGGGCCTCGGTCCTGGGCCTGGACATCGCCTGGGACGGCCCGCGCGCCACGATCCCGCCCGCGGGCGTCGAGAGGATCGACGGCGACATCCGGGACACGCCCCTGCTCCGCGACCTGCTGAGGGGCCGCCCGATCGACACGGTCGTCCACCTGGCGGCACAGACGCTGGTCGGGCCGGCGCTGGAGGACCCGGTCGACACCTTCAGCCACAACATCGAGGGCAGCTGGAGCGTGCTGGAGGCATGTCGGGCCGTCGGCGGCGCCCGTCGGATCGTGGTCGCCTCGTCGGACAAGGCGTACGGCGATGCCTCCGGGCGGCCGTACCGGGAGGACGCGCCACTCCGGCCCCACCACCCCTACGACACGTCAAAGGCCGTCACGGACCTGCTCGCGCAGACCTACGCGCACACGTACGGGCTGCCCGTGGCGATCACCCGGTGCGGCAACCTCTACGGGGGCGGCGACCTGAACTGGAGCCGGATCGTTCCCGGGACGATCCGCTCGATCGTGGAGGGGAAGGCTCCGGTCATTCGCTCCGACGGGACATTCGTCCGAGACTACCTGTACGTGAAGGATGCCGCGGCCGGGGTGGTGGCGCTGGCAGATGCCGTCGGTGACCGGCCCGAGATCGCCGGCACGGCCCTTAACTTCTCCGCCGGCGTCCGGCTGCCCGTCATGGACGTCGTCCGCCGGATCCTCGCCCTGATGGGCTCCGATGCCGAGCCGGTCGTCCTGGGCCTGCCCCTCAAGGAGATCCCCGAGCAGCGCGTCTCCGCGGCGGGGGCGCGGCGCCTGCTGGGCTGGCGACCCCGGACGACCTTCGATTCGGGGTTGCGCGAGACCATCGACTGGTACCGCCGCTACCTCCGGACGGCCGCATGACGCGGACGACCGCCGCTGGCTCCGGACAGCCGCATGAACCGGACGACCGCCGCATGACGCGGAAGACCGGCGCGTGAGTGAGACGGCCTGCCGCGGCTGCGGCAGATCCGGCCTGGAGATCGTGCTCGACCTCGGGCAGATGCCGCTCGCCAACGCCATCCTCGAGCCGGACGACCTGGCCCGGCCGGAACGGCGCTACCCGCTGGCCCTGGCCTGCTGCCCCGAGTGCTGGCTGGTCCAGATAACCGAGACGGTCGCGCCGGAGCTGCTCTTCCGGGAGTACGCGTACTTCTCGTCGATCTCCGACGAGTTCGTCGAGCATGCGCGGGCGATCGCCGAGCGGCAGATCTCCGGGCGGGGGCTCGGCCCGGGCAGCCTGGTCGTCGAGCTGGCCAGCAACGACGGCTACCTGCTCCGGCACTACGCGAGGGCCGGGGTGCCGGTGCTGGGCATCGACCCGGCGCGAAACGTCGCCGAGGTCGCGGCCGCGAACGGCGTGCCCACCCTGGCCGAGTTCTTCACGCGCGACCTGGCCGACGAGCTCGCGAGCAGCGGCCGGACCGCGGACGTCGTCCACGCCAACAACGTGATCGCCCACGTCCCCGATCTCAACGGCTTCGTGGCCGGCATCGCGCGGATCCTCAAACCGGCCGGGGTCGCCGTGATCGAGACGCCCTACCTGCGCGACCTGGTGGAGCGGCTCGAGTTCGACACCATCTACCACGAGCACGTCTTCTACCACTCGCTGACCGGGCTCTCGGGCGTCTTCGAGCGCAACGGCCTGGTCGTCGTCGACGTGGAGCGCATCCCGGTTCACGGAGGATCCCTGAGGGTCTACGCGACTCGCTCTGGCGCGGAGAGGCCGGGCGAGGCCGTCCGCTCGCTCCTGGCCGAGGAAGAGGCCGCCGGCCTCTGCAGCCCCGCCTACTACGCCACCTTCGCCAGCCGGGTCGAGGCCCTCGGACGGGAGCTCCGAACCATGCTGGCCGGCCTGGTAGCGCGGGGCCACACGGTCGCCGCGTACGGCGCCGCGGCCAAGGGCGCCGTGCTCCTGAACGCGTTCGATATCGGCCCGGAGCTGGTCTCGTTCGTCGTGGATCGGAGCCCCCACAAGCAGGGCCACCTGATGCCGGGCGTCCACATCCCGATCCTCGCGACCGATCAGCTCCTGGCTCGAAAGCCGCAGGAGTGCCTCCTGCTGGCCTGGAACTTCGCCGGCGAGATACTGGCCCAGCAAGCCGAGTACCGCCGCCTCGGTGGCAGGTTCATAATTCCGGTTCCCAAGCCGACGCTGGTGTGACGATGATCGATGGCGTGCTCGTAATCCCCCTCAAGCGCATCCCCGACGAACGTGGGACGGTCATGCACATGCTCAAGCGGACCGACCCGCACTTCATCGAGTTCGGCGAGATTTACTTCTCCACGGTCTACCCCGGCGTCGTCAAGGGCTGGCACAGGCACGCCGAGATGACCCTCAACTACGCCTGCGTCCACGGCCGCATCAAGCTCGTCCTGTTCGACGACAGGGAGGGGTCGCCGACGAAGGGCGAGATCATGGAGATCTTCCTGGGTCCGGACGACTACAGCCTGGTCCAGATCCCGCCGGGCATCTGGAACGGCTTCAAGGGCATGGGCGGCGAGGTGGCGATCGTCGCCAACTGCTCCACGCAGCCGCACGACCCGAGCCGCTCGATCCGCCTCGACCCGTTCGACAACGACATCCCCTACGACTGGGCGGTCCGCCACCGCTGATGCGCATCCTGCTGACCGGGGCCACCGGGTTCATCGGGGCACACGTCGCCCGGGCACTGCTCACCCGGGGCGCCGAGGTGCACGGCATGACGCTGCCCGGCGCGCCTCGAGATCGCCTGGCCGAGGTCGCGTCGGGGCTGGAGCTGCGCGAGGGCGACCTGGCCGACGCGGCCTGGGTTCGAGACGCTGTTCGATCGATCGCGCCGGAGGCGGCCATCCACCTGGCCTGGTACGCGGAGCCGCGCTCGTACCTTCGAGCGGTCCCCGAGAACCTGGCCTCGCTCCGGGGCGGGGTCAACCTGCTGGAGGCGCTGGCCGAGGGCGGGACCTGCCGCCGGGTTGTCCTGGCCGGCACGTGCCTGGAGAACCTGGACACTCCCCGTCCCACGGTCTACGCCGCGGCGAAGGCTGCCCAGCACCGCCTCGCCCTCGGCTTCAGCGACCGATCGATGGCCGCGGCCTGCGCCCACATCCACTACCTCTACGGGCCGTGGGAGGACGAGCGGCGGGTAGTCCCGACGGTCACCCGGGCGCTGCTCCACGGCGAGCGGATCGACGTGACGGAGGGCATGCAGCGGCGCGACTACCTGCACGTCGCCGACGTGGCCGAAGCGCTGTGCCGGGTGGCGGAGAGCGACCTGGCCGGCCGCGTGGACATCTGCACCGGGGCGCCGGTGAGGCTTCGGGACGTCTTCGAGGAGATCGCCCGGGCCACCGGCGGGGCCGCGCTGCTGCGGATCGGGGCCCGCGAAGAATCCGAGTCGACCGAGTGGCCGGCCACGGGCGATCCGGCTCCCCTGCTGACCACTGGATGGCAGCCTCGCTATGGCCTGCAGCAAGGGATCAGAGAAACCACCGCCTGGTGGAACGCCCGCGAGAGGATCGACCAGTGAAAGAAACGAAGGACGCCGGCCAGCCCGACCGGTTGATCAAGGTTCGCACGGCGGAGGGCGAACGCGAAATCGACATCTACTCGCCCGAAGGCTACGCGATCCTCGCCAACCTCTGGACGCGTTCCAACTGGCAGCAGAAGCTGTCGTACGAGGTCACCTGGCTGGGGATTCCGATCATCCAGCTCCCCGAGGACATCTTGATGGTCCAGGAGCTGATCTGGAAGAACCGGCCGGACGTCATCATCGAGAGCGGCGTGGCTCACGGCGGCGCGCTCGTCCTCTACGCTTCTCTACTCGAGCTCCTGGGCCGAGGCCGGGCGATCGGCATTGACGTCGAGATCCGCAAGTACAACCGCCTGGCAATCGAAAGCCACCCGGCCAGCCGCCGCATCGCACTCATCGAGGGGAGCTCGACCAACCCTTCGACGTTCGACGCGGTCCGCGCTCGTATCGGGCCCGGCGAGAGCGTGATGGTCATGCTCGATTCGAACCACACCCGCGATCACGTCCGCGCCGAGCTAGAGCTGTATTCGCCGCTCGTCGGGCCGGGCGGGTACGTCGTCGTATTCGACGAGGTGATGCCGATGGTCGCCGATGCCCCGAACGGCAAGCCGTCCTGGGACTTCGACAATCCGCTCGAGGCCGTGCGGAACTTCCTCGCCGCCCATCCGGACTTCGAGGTCGATCGCAGCTACGAGCGCCTCGCGACTACGTACTGCCGGAGCGGCTTTCTGCGGCGGAAGATGCAGGCCCCGTAGGGCGGCCCCGTTCGAGCCAACCCGATCGACCCACGACATAGCCGGGACCGGGGAGCTGAGTTGAGCACACCATCCGATAACCAGCGGAACGGGCCGATCAGGCCTCCGACCGAGGGGGCCGGCCAGCCTGCTGCGCCGGGGTCGGCTAAGGGAGGGGCCGACGAATTCTGGCGGCAGCTCGGCGAGAAGCATCGCCGCGACCTGGACGCGTACGGCTTCGAGGCGATCAAGCGCAACCAGGCGTTCAGGTACTTCACCTGGCGATGGAGCTGGGCTTCGATCGGCCGCAGCGAGCAGATGCGCTTCCTGCTGAGGCACACATCGTTGCTGGCTCTGCTGCGCTGCGCCCTCACTCCGGCCGACCTGTCGGATCGAGCGTGGGAGAACGTGCGCTGGCCGAGCTCGGGCAAAGGCAGCGACACCGACTCAGCCGAGCCACCCGATGCCGTCCCGGCCGAGGAGTCGGGCGGGCACGCCTGGCCCCGCCGGGATCGCTGGCTGTACGCGTTCGCCGTGAGGCTGCTGTGGCTGTACGCCGAGGGCCACGACCCTCTGCGCGTCACGACGCTTCCGGAGCCCAGCCTCGGGTGGCCTCTGCCGATCACCTGGCGAGGCAGGTTGATATCCCAGGACCTGGCCAACACGGCCCTGGAGGCGGCGGCGATCGGCCGGGCCCTGGCGGGCCGGCAGCCCGGGTCGATACTGGAGCTCGGGGCCGGGTACGGGCGCACGGCCTACGCGCTCATGAGCCTGTTCCCCGAGGCCACGTACACGATCGTCGACATCGAGCCGGCAATCAGCATCTCCCGCTGGTACCTGTCCGAGCTCTTCCCGCCCGAGAGGCTGAGATTCCTGAGCCCCGAAGAGGCCGCGGACCTGCCCGACGGGTCGATCGACCTCGCCCTGACGATCTCCTCTCTCCAGGAGATGACGCCGGCCCACGTCGCCGCGTACCTGGAGATGTTCGACCGGACCGCCGAGGGCGGCCTCGTCTACCTGAAGCAGTGGCGGGCGTGGCGCAATCCGGTCGACCAGGTCGAGCTTGCTTTCGAGAGGTACCCGATACCGGCGCGGTGGGCACTCCTGTTCAAGGAGCGTGCCCCCGTCCAGACCAGCTTCATCCAGGCTGCCTGGGCGATCCCTACGTAAGGCTGACGGCCGCCGCCCGCCTACGGCGCGTAGTAGCCGCTGACGTCGAACACGAGATCGGTCCTGTTACCGGGATTGGACATGTAGGTGGCGGAGAGGGTGCCCCCGGAGCCCAGGGCGACGGTGACCCCGT
>JBEKVD010000072.1:0-20404 GCA_049514315.1 Candidatus Limnocylindrales bacterium
CTGGCGTGACAGGTCCAATCCGGCGTACAACATGGCGTGGAGCCTCCCGGTGCTGGTTGCCTTGACAACCCAACGTTGTCACCGGCGGGGCTCCTCTCATAGCCTTTTCATGGCATTCGATCTTGTCCTCAAGCAGTTCACCGCCCGCGACGTTGTTTCCCGCTGTGGCGTCGTTGAACTCCGCAGCCGAGCGAGCGCCCGGACCGCGGTCGGCGCCCTCGACGCCATCACGGCCCGGATGCCCTTCGCGGTGCCGCACGACCAGCGTCGATGGCGGTGGCGAGTTCATGGCCGACTTCGAGAAAGCGTGCCGCGAGTGGGGACCGCTCTCTTCGTGCTGCCGCCGCGCAGCCCCAAGCTCCACGGTGCGGTCGAGCGGGCCAACCGGACTCACACCGAGGAGTCCTACGAGATCACCGGCGCCGAGCCGACCGTCGCTGCCCTCGGAGTCGAGCTTCGAGCCTGGAAGCACACCTACAACTTCATTCGTCCGCGCCAGGCTCTGGGTTACCTCACACCGGGCTGAGTACCTCGTCTCGGTCGGCATCAAGGTGTAGCGGACGCACCGGACGAGTACAAAGTCTGGACACGCGGACGCCACTCGGTATTGTTGAGGCGTCCTGCAGCCTGCCCAGTCGAGTTGGAGGTCACATGTCCGCACCCGCTGCTACCGGCATCCCGGCCGATAGATCGGCCAACCTCTTCCGCTGGAACGCCGTCCTTTCGGCTCTCCATTTCGTTCAGGCTGCCGCAATCCTGGCCCTGTCGTTCGCCAGGAACCCCGTGGTCACGTCCCCGGTCGTGAGCACCTATTTGCGCTTCGACCAGGCGACCCAGCACCTCGTCACGGCGCAGCGTTCGATCTGGGCCCTGCCCATCGGACCGGCCGTCGCCCTCTTCCTGCTGCTGAGTGCCATCGCCCACTTCGGGATGGCCTTTCCGGCCCGGCGCTGGTACGAGGCCCACCTCGCTCGTGGGCAGAACCCGATCCGCTGGATCGAGTACTCGTTCAGCTCGAGCGTGATGATCGTGGTGATTGCGGCCCTGGCTGGCGTCCAGGAGGTCGGAACCCTCATCGCCATCTTCGGTGTCAACGCGGCGATGATCATGTTCGGCTGGAGCATGGAGATCGCCAACGAAGGCCGCGACCGACCCCAATGGCAGCATTACATCTTCGGTTGCATTGCCGGCGCCGTTCCCTGGCTGGTCATCTTCGTTACGCTCCTCGTCTCGGCCACCGAACCCGGGTCGGCGCCGATCCCCGGCTTCGTGATCGCGATCTTCGTGACGCTGTTCATCGGCTTCAATGTCTTCGCGATCAACATGGTGCTGCAGTACAGGAAGATCAGCCGCTGGCGCGACTACCTCTACGGCGAGCGTGCCTACATGCTCTTCAGCCTGATCGCCAAGTCTCTCCTCGCCTGGCAGGTCTTCTTCGGAACGCTGCGGCCATAGGCCTGAGAGTTGCCGGCTCGCCCGGCGGAGCCGATCGACACAGGGGGCAGCGACTACGGCCGCGACGGGTCGTGCTGGCGGTCGTGCTGTTCGCGTTCTTGGGCACTGTCGGCAGCTGCTCTGGATTCGCCGTGCTAGGTCGCCGCCAGAAGGGGGCCAGCAGATGACGTCCAACCCGGCCAGCCCAACACGATGGCTTGTTAGTGTGGTGGGTCCGAGCGGGTCAGGTGGTACCGGGCTCAGCCAGCCTGAGGGCCATCTACACTGAGAAAGGCTTCCAGCTCGCCGACTGCGCCTCGCAGCGCATCGTTGGCGCCACTCCACACCCGCCAGTTGGCGCAGCTTTGCTCCGACCACCCAGGGGTGATCCTCGGAGTCAGGTCAAACGCCTTGAGAAAGGCGCGCGTGTCCTTGTTTCGGGTCGCGACAACCCGAAGACTGAGACGCCGGAACTCGGCCACATCCATGAAACCTCCCGCAGCGGAACGGACCGACTGCGGACTGACTGTACTCCAGGGCGGTGCTTGTTCGGCCCCGAGGGCCGCCTAGTGACATTCGCAGTACCTAGCGCTCATTCGGACCCTCGCACGATGACCACGTCGTGCGGCATCGCGCTGAGCACATTGTCAGGGCGCGCAGGCAGGAAACGAGGCTCCTCAGTTACCCGGCGCTCTCGAAACGGCACCCGCACCAATGCTAGAGTGGCCGTGGCGGGGCGGTCCGTCTCGGCTCGCAGGGGAGTGGGGCAGTCGCCCAGGAGTTGGCCATGTCTCAATTCGAAGCCTTACGTCCGTCACGGCCGAGGAGGCAGTGAGCCAAGCAGCATGACCGACGACCCCCCGGCCGGTGACGACATCTCAGTCGCGGGTGCGTCCGCTCGCGCCGAGTTCGAACGCCGCCAGAAGCGGTACCAGGGCCGAGTGCGACGGTACTGGCCCTGGCTGCTCTCGGGTGGCGCAACGGCCGGCGTGCTGGTCCTCGCTGCTCTGTTGTTGCATGTGCCGCTCGTCGGGCTCCTCCTGGTCCTGGCCGTCCTGGTTGTGGTGATGGGGTTCGTGGCGCTGCCAGACAGCACGCTGAGTTGGGCGAGTGGCTCGGAGGGTGAGGCGCTGACGGCCCGAGCCCTCGAGCAGCTCAAGATCGACGGCTTCGTCATCCTCCACGACCGCCGAATCCCAGGCTCCCCGGCCAACATCGACCACATCGTCATCGGCCCGCCCGGAGTCGCGATCGTGGAGACCAAGTCGTATTCGGGCCGGCTGCGGGTGCGCGGCAACGACGTCTACGTCGCTGGACGCCGCAAGACCTTGTCAACCGTCGAGGAAGCCAGGCGGGAGGCTGTCGCGGTCAATGTCACCCTCGCCGGCCAGCTCGACCGCCGAGGGCTCAAGGTTCGGCCGATCCTGTGCGTCCATCGGGCCGACTTGCCCCTCTTCGGCGCCTCGCCTGCAGGAGTCTCGATCGTCGATGGGCATGGCCTCGTGAAGCTGTTGCGCGAGGCGCCACCGCGACTATCGGCCGAGGACGTCCGCGAACTCGCCCGAATCGCGAACGACCGGCTGCGCCCGGCCGCGGCGCGGATGCCGCCTCTCGCGTCCCCATAACGACAGCGCCGCAGCGTCGCGCTGGTCCAGCAGCGAGACCATGCGTGCGTGTCCGTCGATAGCCGGCCGCCGCCTTGCGGTTGAGCCGCCTGTGGCGGTGGCCTCGAAATTGGACAGGGAGCCGCGCTTCATTAGCCGGCGCTGTTCTTCGCCTGGCCTCGGGAGATGCGGCGGCACTTCCGGAGCGCCCGCGCAAAGGCGGACCAGAAGTTGACCTGCTGGCCCGTGCCCGGAAACGGGATCCGCTCGTTGACGACGGGTAGCCCGGCCGACCGCAGAGCCTCGAAGGCTGCGTCGTAGACAGTCACCTTGACGAGAATCACGCAGCGCGGCGCGAGCCGGCGGACGCGACGAACGAGGCCGGGTACGTAGGGTGAGAGGTCCTCGCCCCGCTCGATCGGCTCGAGGGAGAGGTCGATGAGGAACACCCCCTCCTCGCGGAGCGCGTTGAGGAGTTCGGGCTTGTTCTCCCGGGTCGGTGCCTCCTTGAGGATGAGCGAGGCAAGCTCCCGAAAGAGCGAATCCTGCGTAGTGACGTCTGGAAAGTAGACGTAGCGGCCGAGATCCGACGGCGGCGCTTCGGCCACCACGAGCATGTCAATCTCGGCGGGCCGGAACCGGCGCGCCCATCGTTCCCGCCGCCGCCTCGCGGCGGGGGCCTTGCTTAGGCTCGTCACCGGCTGCGCCGCGCGGGTGCGAGGACCGTATCGACGAGGCCGTCCTCCTGCACGACATAGGCCCCGATCCCAAGGGGCTCGAGGGCTGGCCGCAGGCGCCCGAGGAGAGTGGTAAACGTCTTGCGGTTGGGCACGGGAAAGACGATCTCGTCACCGGGTCGATCCTGGAGGTGTAGGAGCACAGACAGGACTAGGTCGCCCATGTAGTTGCGGGCCATCGTCGAGCGCCACTGCTTCGGTTGGCCGGCCTTGGCGCCGCTGGCGTGGACCGCCCTCGGCCAACCTTTCACCTCAATCGCCTGCCTGCGGCGTCCGCGCGCGACGAGGAGGTCGACGCCGTGTTCGCGGAGAGCCGGGTCGGCGCGGGAAACTAGTCGCCAGCCTTCTCCTTCGAGGTGCGTGAGGAGCGATTCGACGACATGACCCTCCCAGGCCCAGTCATCGCGAGCGTCGGTCGGCGTCTTCGCCGCGGGCCGAGCCCGGGTTGCGCGGGTTGCCTCGCTCATCCCGATATCGTCCTCCTCTCCCTTGCCTCCGTTCAAGTGCCATCCCAACGCCCGCGGTGGACCGAGTCGGCATCCGCGGACCGCGCTTTGCCGACTGGATCCGTCCGCCTTGTGTCGAATGACGCACGCATCGTGAGAGGATCTGGATCTCCTCTTCGCGCATCGGCGGCGCACAAATCCCCGCCCAACAGAGCTCCTCGCGGAGTAGGCTGGAACCGATGAGCGCGCCGCGGTCAGTCGCGATTGCGCGCCCGGATGGGCGTCCGAAGTTGGGGGCGAAGAGTGAGTCCTCGCACTGCTCGAACCAGCCGTGCCTCAGGCCCGCGCGCCCACGACGCCACCGCCGCAAGCGCCACCGACGGCCTCGAAGCCAAGCTCTGGCAGGCGGCAGACGCCCTCCGCAACAACATGGACGCCGCCGAGTACAAGCACGTCGTGCTGGGGCTCATCTTCCTCAAGTACATCAGCGACGCGTTCGAGGCCAAACACGCCGAGCTGGCCGCCGCGGCCGCCCGAGCCGAAGGCGCCGACCCCGAAGACCCCGACGAGTACAAGGCCGCGAGCATCTTCTGGGTCCCGCGCGAGGCCCGCTGGAGCCACCTCAAAGCCAGCGCCCCCCAGCCGACGATCGGCCGCACGGTCGACGACGCCATGGACGCGATCGAGCGCGAGAACCCCACGCTCAAGGGCGTCCTGCCCAAGGACTTCGCCCGCCCCGGCCTCGACAAGGCCCGCCTGGCCCAGCTCATCAACCTGGTGTCCGACATCGGCCTCGGCAGCCCGGCGGACCGTGCAAGGGACATCCTCGGGCGCGTCTACGAGTACTTCCTCGCCCAGTTCGCGTCCGCCGAGGGCAAGAAGGGCGGCCAGTTCTACACGCCCCGCCACGTCGTCCGCGTGCTCGTCGAGATGCTGGCGCCGTATCGGGGCCGCGTCTACGACCCCTGCTGCGGTTCGGGCGGCATGTTCGTCAGCAGCGAGCGCTTCATCGAGGAGCACCGCGGCCGCGTCGGCGACATCAGCATCTATGGCCAGGAGTCCAACTACACCACCTGGCGCCTGGCCAACATGAACCTCGCCATCCGCGGCATCGGGGCCAATATCGCCCGAGGCGACAGCTTCCACGCCGACGCCTTCCCTGACCTCAAGGCGGACTACGTCCTGGCCAATCCGCCCTTCAACGACAGCGACTGGCGCGGCGAGCTGCTGCGGGACGACCGCCGCTGGGTCTACGGCACGCCGCCCGCGGGCAACGCCAACTTCGCCTGGGTTCAGCACTTCATCAGTCATCTCGCGCCCACCGGCATCGCCGGCTTCGTGCTCGCGAACGGCTCGATGTCGACGGCTCAGTCGGGCGAAGGCGAGATCAGACGCTCGATAGTGGAGGCCGATCTGGTCGACGCCATGGTCGCCCTGCCAGGCTCGCTCTTCTACTCGACCCAGATCCCGGTCTGCCTGTGGTTCCTCGCCCGCGACAAGCGCGACAGCGGCTTCCGCGACCGGCGCGGCGAGACGCTCTTCATCGACGCCCGAAAGCTCGGCTCGATGACCGATCGAACCCACCGCGAACTGACCGACGCCGACATCGCCAGGGTCGCCGGCACCTACCACGCCTGGCGCCGCGATCCCGACGCGGGCGAGTACGCGGACGTGCCCGGCTTCTGCAGGGCCGCCAAGCTCGACGAGATCCGAGGCCACGGCCACGTCCTGACTCCCGGCCGATACGTCGGTGCCGAGGCGGCCGAAGAAGACGCCGAACCCTTCGACGACAAGATGCGCCGCCTGGTCGCCACCCTCCGCGAGCAGCAAGCCGAAGCGGCCCGCCTCGACGACCTGATCAACGCCAACCTGCGGGAGCTCGGGTATGGCGAGTGAGTGGCGGGAAGCGACCCTAGATCAGGTCGTCGACTTCACCTCCGGCGGGACACCCTCGAAGGACGACCCGAAGCTCTGGGGCGGATCCATCCCGTGGTGCTCCGCGAAGGACATGAAGGTTCTGCGAATCGGCGATACGGAGGATCACGTCTCGGAGGCTGGGCTCAAATCCACGAGGCTCGCCACGACGGGCACGATCTTGTTGCTGACACGAGGGATGACCCTGCTCAAGGACATCCCGATCTGTGTGACCGAAAAGTCTATGGCGTTCAACCAGGACGTGAAGGCACTTCACGCCCGCCCTGGCCTGGATAGCGACTACCTGCTGTACTGGCTGCTCGCGAACAAGGCTCGCCTTCTTGGCATGGTCGATCTGGCGGGACACGGCACCGGCCGCCTCAACACGGACGAGCTCAAGAGCCTCGACATCGTCCTCCCTCCCTTGGCGGAGCAACGACGGATCGTTCGCGTGCTGCGAGCGCTCGACGACAAGATCGAACTGAACCGCCGCATGAGCCAGACCCTGGAGTCGATGGCCCGCGGTCTCTTTGACGCTTCATTTGGAGACGAGTGGTCGGTCGCACCCCTCGGCTCGATGGTCGTGTCGGTTCGAGAGCAGGTTCGGCCTTTCGCCTTTCCTGAGCGGCTGTTCGACCATTACAGCATCCCGGCTTTCGACGAATCGGGCATGCCCTTGATGGAACCAGGCTCGGAGATCAAGAGCGCGAAATGGCGCGTCCATGGCGATGAGGTCTTGCTCTCAAAGCTGAACCCAGAAACCGGACGTGTCTGGCTTCCAACCAGAGCCCACGGTCATGACGCTGTCTGCTCAACCGAGTTTCTGGTCCTCAGACCCGTGGCGCCGGTATCCCGGCCATTCTTGTACTGCCTACTGACCTCGCGTAGATTCCGCGACCGATTGGAGTCTGTTGTCAGCGGGACGACCGGAAGTCGTCAGCGGGCTTCTGCCGCGGCGGTTCTAGGGCTGCCGGTGGTCGCCCCGGCCCACGCGGCCATCGAGGAATTCGACAAGGTGACAGGCCCGGCTCTCTGCAGGGTTTCCCGAGCGCGGCACGAGGCCGCGACACTGTCGAGGCTCAGAGATTCGCTGCTTCCCGTGATGCCGTTGGGTGCGCCGGCTTCCGGGGTATTGCCATGAGTTCAATCACGCCGATCGAGCTACGGGTCGTGGAAACCGTGCTCGGGATGGGCAGTGGGTATGTTCTGGACTTTACGAACAGATCCTTCTCTGAGTTCTTCCGCGCCCAGCAGGTCAACATCGATGGGGAACGATACGCAGGGGAGGGCGTTTCGAAAGCCAACAGGTTGCGTTGTTTCCTCCATTCCGCTCCTGATCGGTCGGCAGCTCAAGTGTTGAATGAGCTACTGAAGTACCGAGCGTTCATTGATTCACCTCCAGACGCGAAGAAACAGGACCTCGATTTCTACTCGGCTGCGGTTCTGCGGCTTAGTGGCCACGTCGCGCCCACTACAGAAGCCTCTACCACAGCCGGCGGCTCTGAGAGTGATCTCCTCCGGTTGGTCCTGAAGCCGGACGGCTTCCTGTCGCTTCCGATCGAAGAAGCGTTGGCCCGGGCGATGCTCGACCGCATGAACGAGGCTCAGCGGTGTATTGACGCCAAGGCATACCTCGCCGCTGTCATCTTGTGCGGCAGCGTCCTTGAGGGAGTGTGCCTGGGTTACGGTGCCAGCCATCCCGAGCAGGTCAACCGCGCGTTTTCGGCCCAGTACGGCAAGGATCCGAGGCGGCTGACTGACTGGCACCTGTCGGAGTGGATCGACGTTCTGGCTCGCGCTGGGGTCCTCTCGCAGAACGTCGTGAAGTTCGGTGTCGGGCTCCGAGACTTCCGCAACTACGTGCATCCCGCTGCGCAGCTGTCGACCGGCTTCGCCCCGGACCTTCACACGGCGAGGATCGGCTTCCAGGTCGTCGTCGCCGCGGTAGACGACATGGCGACGGCGACGGCGACGGCGACGGGCAAAGCATGACGCCGCCGACCGACGTCGCGACTAGCGACTACCTCGTGTTTGTCGACGAGAGCGGTGACCATGGTCTCGCCTCGATTGACCCGGCCTATCCGGTCTTCGTGCTCGCGTTCTGCCTAGTCAAGAAGACCGTCTATGCCCGAGATGTCCTTCCCACCCTGACCGAGTTCAAGTTCAAGCACTTCGGCCATGACCAAGTCGTGCTCCACGAGCGCGACATTCGCAAGGACATTGGGGAGTTCGCCTTCCTCAAGAATCGCGCTCGCAAGGACGAGTTCCTCGGTGAGTTGTCCGACATCGTCGCTGCCACCGACATGGTTGTCATCGCCTCGGTGATCCGGAAGGACGCTCTCACCGAGCAATACCGCTGGCCCGGCAATCCCTATGAGATCGCGCTTGGGTTTGGTTTGGAGCGAGCGCACATGTGTTTGGCCCGTCGTCAATCCGCCGGCTCGACCACGTCTGTCATCCTGGAGCGGAGGGGCAAGCAGGAGGACGATGCGCTGGAGCTCGAGTTCAGGCGGATCTGCTCCGGACAGAACTACCTCAACTCGGCGCTGGCATTTGAGCCGCATTTCGTCCCGAAGTCAGCCAACGTTCCAGGCCTCCAGCTCGCGGACCTCATCGCGCGACCCATCGGCCGCCACATCATGGATCCGACCCAGCCCAACCGGGCCTTCGAGGTCATAGAGAGCAAGTTCGATCGAAGCCCCGCTGGCAAGATCCCCGGATGGGGCATGAAGGTGTTTCCGTGAACAACAGAAAGCCCCGACGAATCCGTCGAGGCCTTCCGCCGACCGGGTATCCCCAATCCAGCGCCATCATTCTACAGGCCGGATCGCCCCGCTGTAAACCCCTATTTCGCACATACGATCGATTACGAGCGTGGACGCGGTGACTGGGCTGACGGAATCGACCGTCGAGGAAGCCGCCCTTCGATGGCTTGAAGGCCTGGACTTCACCCTCGCCCACGGCCCCGACATCGCCTTCGGCCGACCGGGCGCCGAACGCTCCGACCCCACCTACCGCGACGTCGTTCTAGAGTGGCGTCTCCGCGAGGCCCTCGTACGGCTGAACCCCGAGCTGCCGCAGGAGGCCCTCGAAGACGCCTTCCGCAAGATCGTTCGGGTGGACGGACCGTCGCTGATCGAGCGCAACCGGGCCGTCCATCGGATGCTCGTCGACGGCGTGACGGTCGAGTACCGGCGGGCGGACGGATCGATCGCGGGGGCGCAGGCGCGCGCGATCGACTTCGAGGATCCGGACAACAACGACTGGCTGGCGGTCAACCAGTTCACGGTGGTCGGGCCGCAGGGGCAGGCCCGGCGGGCGGACATCGTGATCTTTCTCAACGGGCTGCCCCTCGGGGTGATCGAGCTGAAGAACCCGGCCGACGAGAACGCCACGATCTGGTCGGCCTTCCACCAGCTCCAGACATACGGGTCGCAGATCCCGGCGCTCTTCGACTACAACTGCGCGCTCGTCGTCAGCGACGGCACCGAGGCCCGGATCGGCGTCCTGGGCGCTGGCAAGGAATGGTTCAAGCCCTGGCGCACGATCGATGGCCGAGGCGACGCGCCGGCCTCGATGCCGCAGTTGCAGGTGGTCCTCGAGGGTGCCTTCGAGCGGCGCAGGTTCCTGGATCTGGTTCGCTACTTCATCGTCTTCGAGGACATGGGCGGCGGGACGCTGGCCAAGAAGATGGCCGGCTACCACCAGTTCCACGCGGTCAACTTCGCGGTCGAGCAGACGCTGCGGGCGGCCGGGCGCAAGCGGGTGACGGACGTATTTGGTCGATACGAGTCCGGTCGGCAGCCCGGCGGCGAGCCCGGCGACCGGCGCGTCGGCGTCGTCTGGCATACTCAGGGCTCGGGCAAGAGCCTCTCGATGGCCTTCTACGCCGGACGGCTGATCCTCGATCCGGCGATGGAGAACCCGACGATCGTCGTCATCACCGACCGAAACGACCTCGACGACCAGCTCTTCGGCACGTTCGCCCGCTGCCATGACCTGCTGCGCCAGGATCCCGTCCAGGCCGCGGACCGGGCCGACCTGCGCGAGAAGCTCCGTGTCGGCGGCGGTGGCGTCGTCTTCACGACCATCCAGAAGTTCATGCCCGAGCAGGCCGGCGACCGCAACCCGGTGCTATCGGACCGGCGCAACATCGTCGTCATCGCCGACGAGGCCCACCGCAGCCAGTACGACTTCATCGACGGCTTCGCCCGCCACATGCGCGACGCCCTGCCGGGGGCCAGCTTCGTGGGCTTCACCGGCACGCCGATCGAGAAGGCGGACGCGAACACGCGGGCGGTCTTCGGCGACTACATCAGCATCTACGACATCGCTCGCGCGATCGAAGACGGCGCCACGGTCCCGATCTACTACGAGGGCCGGCTGGCGAAGCTGGAGTTGAGCGAGGCCGAGCGGCCCAAGATCGACCCCGACTTTGAAGAGGTGACCGAAGGCGAGGAGGTCGAACGCAAGGAAGGCCTCAAGACCAAGTGGGCGCAGCTGGCCGCCGTCGTCGGCGCGGAGAAGCGTCTTCGTCTGGTGGCGGCCGACCTGGTCGACCATTTCGAGAAGCGCTTGGAGGCGATGGACGGCAAAGCCATGGTGGTCTGCATGAGCCGCCGGATCGCCGTCGAGCTTTGCCGCGAGATCGTGGCGCTGCGGCCGGAGTGGGCAGGGGAGGGCGACGAGGCCGGCGCGATCAAGGTAGTCATGACAGGCTCCGCATCCGACCCGCTCGAATGGCAGCCGCACATCCGCAACAAGTCCCGGCGCGAGGCGCTGGCCCGGCGCTTCCGCGATCCTGCTGATCCGTTCCGCATCGTCATCGTCCGCGACATGTGGCTGACCGGCTTCGACGCGCCGAGCCTCCACACGATGTACCTCGACAAGCCGATGCACGGCCATGGGCTCATGCAGGCGATCGCACGTGTGAACCGTGTCTTCCGCGACAAGCCCGGCGGCCTGGTGGTCGACTACCTGGGCCTCGCCGACGAGCTGCGCAAGGCGCTGGCGGCCTACACGGAGAGCGGCGGCCGGGGCAAGGTCGAGCACAACCAGGCCGAAGCGGTCGCGCTGATGCGCCGCGAGTACGAGGTCTGCCTGGGGCTCTTCCACGGCTTCGACTGGAGGGCGTGGACGCGGGAGAAGCCGGCCGAGCGAGTGTCCGTCCTGCCGGCGGCGCAGGAGCACATCCTCGCGCTCCCCGATGGGAAGCAGCGGTTGCTGGACGCGGTCGCGGCCCTCACGAGGGCGTTCGCGCTGGCGGTCCCGTCGGATGAGGCGATGGCGATCCTCGACGACGTCGGCTTCTTCCAGGCCGTTCGCTCGGTGTTGACAAAGGCGGCCGAAGGTGAGCGGCGTCCGGGCGAGGATCTCGACCACGCCATCCGCCAGATCGTCTCCCGCGCGATTTCCTCCGACGAGATCATCGACATCTTCGCGGCGGCTGGCCTGCGGAAGCCGGACATCTCCATCCTCTCGGACGACTTCCTCGCGGAGGTCCGCGACATGCCCCAGAAGAACCTGGCCGTGGAGTTGCTGGCCAAGCTGCTGAAGGGCGAGATCAAGTCCCGCTCGCGCCGCAACGTGGTCGAGGCGCGCTCCTTCGAGAGGATGCTCGACGAGGCGGTGCGCCGCTACCAGAACCGGGCCGTCGAGACGGCGCAGGTCATCGAGGCGCTGATCGCCCTGGCGAAGGACATGCGCGCCGCCGACGCCCGCGGCGAGACCCTGGGCCTGACCGAGGACGAGCTGGCCTTCTACGACGCGCTGGAAACGAACGACTCCGCCGTGGCCGTCCTCGGCGACGAGACCCTGCGCGACATTGCCCGCGAGCTCGTGGCCACGGTCCGCGCCAACGTGACCATCGACTGGACCGTCCGCGAGAACGTCCAGGCTCACCTGCGGGTCCTCGTCAAGCGCTGTCTCCGCAAGCACGGCTACCCGCCGGACAAGCAGGCCAGGGCCACGCTCACGGTCCTGGAGCAAGCCGAGGCCCTGTCGGAGCATTGGGCAGCCGCGTAGCTGAGCCAGGGATCGAGTCGTGCCATCGAACCACCGAAGCGGCAGTGGCCAGTCCTGAGCGCATCACGATGAGTAGATAGTCACGACAGGGCGTCTGGTCACTTGCCCGTCCGAGGTCCGACGATCCGCAACTCGACCCTCGCTAGCGGCAGGCGGGTTGGGACCCTCGACAGTCCAGCTCAATCGGTGTCGCCGTCGAACAAAGCCGCATCGCCGAACATCATCCTTGCTGCGGACCTCAGGCTCGACTCCAAGTCGGCCTCCTCATCGACGAGATGTGCGAGGATCAGGGCATCGGTCGCACGCACCAGGTGTAGCTCGCGCCGGGGCAGCAGATTGAGCTTGGCGATCGCGGCATTCAGTTTCACGAACGGATCCTCAAGGTCATCGCCCTGGCTCGGATGGGGCGGATCGGGCACTTCGCGCAGCGCTACGACCATGCGCTCGAGGTCGCCCCGAGTCTCCTTGGACGCAAGTGGCCAGGCTCGCAGGAAACGAAGATTCGCGGGATTGTCCCAGAGCCATTGGTCGTCCCGGAGAACCAGGGGCTCAAGCGACTCGATACGTGCCAAGGTGGCGGGAGCCGTGTGCGCGATGCGACCATGTGCCCGGACGAATCGTCGCCGCGACTCACTCTTGTGATGGCTTGGGCACAGCGTCCGGAGGTCATCCGCTCGTGGTCTCCGTATCAGGTCCGGATCGTCCTCGCGGTAGTCGACGGCGGCCCCGGTCGCGTCGCACCCCTGGTACTGACATCGCCCATGTTTGCGTCCGTAGCGGACTAGCTTCATCACCGCAGCGCAGCGAGCACTGCAGAGCCATCGTTGTCCGTCGGGGATCGCCTGGCCGCATTCCAGGCAAGTGAGCACGGCCTGCTTGCGCGTCGATGTCATGCTGCGGTTACCTCCGCCAGCCGTATGATCGCGAAGCCCTCCTGTGCCGACCAGGCCCTCGGCACGGCCGTCTGCCTGTGTGCGAGGCTCAGGGACCCCGCAGCCCGCAGGCCCTCTAGGAAGGTGATTGAGTCGTAGAAGGGATCGAGAGCGACAACCGCACCGACCTCCTGGGCCAGCGCTCGCAGCCGCCGGTTCAGAGAGCCCTCGAACGACACGATCTCCACCCCGAAGTCCCGCTGACGCGCCGCCCGCAGGGTCTCACAGAAGCCGCGGCCTTCCCGCCAGCCGGCGCCGTCTCCGGTCGCCACCACGATCGTACCCGGTGCGGCGGCGCGGAAGATGGTGCGATAGATGGCGTTCTGGAGCATTTCGTCGCCAGCTTGCTCGGTCCCGGTGACGCAACCCGCCTCGACGAGCTCCACCCGGAAGTTCGTGCGGAAGTGATCGAGCACCGGGGGCGGGATCTCGCGGTTGGCGACGAGCACGGCGTCTCCCACCTGCCGGCCACCGGCCAAGATCCGGCGGAGGTTGGCCGCGTGGACGCGGACGGGCCACTCGGGGTCGCCTCGTCGGACCGCTTCGGCGCGAGAGGCGTAATAGAGGTTGGAGAGGTCCACGAACAGGTGAGCGACCTCCTCGACCACCGGTCGGATGCGAGCCGCTTGTGCCATGACTGGGTCTCCTTGCTGGTGTTGCCCAGAGTCTGGATCGCCTGCTCGGACGGCTCCATGACCGGGTGCGTTAGCGTTTCTTGTTGGCGAGAGCAGCTATCTAGAAGTAATTCCCGCTGGTCGCCAACCAGGAATTGAAAGCATCTCGGTGATCTAGAAACACGGCGAACTGACGAGACGCTGCAACTGCCTGTTCCTTGGACGCACAACTTCTCCACGATCCGGCGATCCACAGCTCGGCAGATCAACGCCTGGACTCAGGTCGCTCCCAACCTGGCAGTAGCTCAGGGCGCGGTCGGCACTCCCAGCCAAAGATTCAGGGCATCCCGGCTCAGGACCACGATCCCGGTCGGACCGAAGGCGTAGGACTCCCAGCTGGCCCAGTTGGTCGACGAGCCTACCGGGCCATCGCCGGTCTGAGTCAGGGTCGTGACGGTCAGGTCGTCGCCGACGGTGGCGATAGTGGGTGGACTGTTGTCGTCGGAGGGTGCGATAACAAGGAGGCCACGCTGCCCGTTGGTGAGGATGTTGGCGCTCAGCATGGTCGAGGGCGACTTGACGAGATTCCACGTCTGCCCGTCGGATGTGACCCAGACCAGCTGCTCGTACGTTTGAGACGTGTCGTCCCACCTCGAGGCGATGGCCATCAGGGCGTGGTCGCTGATCCGGTTCACCGTAATCCAGGCGTCGCCCGCTGGTGCAGCCCCGGTCAACTTGCTTCGAGTCCACCTCGTGCCGTCGGCCGACCACCACAGCGACGGGGTGAACACGGTGGCCTCGCCGCCGCAGCCCCCGTTGCTGGCCACGGTGCCGGAGACGACGTACCCCGCCGAAAAGTCGGTGGCTCCGTCGACCACGAACTGACCGAAGGTCGCCTCCGTTAGCGCAACCTGGCGCCAGGATCTGCCGTCGCCCGACAGCCACACCGCCTGGGTCACTCCATCCTTCAGGGTGCCCGACGCGATGTAGCCGGTGGAGCCCGCATCGACGGTGTAGACACTGGCCGATGTGAAGAAAGCCGGCGACTGGACGCGAGTCCAGGTTGACCCGTCGGGCGACGTCCAGAGGGCCTCCACAGTCGAGGGCCCACCGCAGGTGGTCGGCGGGTGATAGCCGACGGCGAGCAGTCCCGACGGACCCTCGACGACCGCTGTGATATCGACCACGTCGGTGAGCCCCTCGACGTCCATCGGCCGGCCGGCCGTCCAGTGCAGGCCATCAACCGACGACGTGGAGACCATGTCTACCGTCTGCGGCTGACCAAAACGGCTGTCATCGAATGCGGTTCGGAAGCCGACGTAGCCTTCGCTCCACCCGAAGAGGCTGACCTGCCAGTCGCCGCTGGCGGTGCTCGGTACCGGCGTCTGCGGAAAGACCGCTCCGGCGGCGATCCAGGTGATACCAGTCCACGTGCCCGCAGGAGCGGTCCCGATGGTAGAGAGCGGCGTGGGCGTGGGATTTGCAGTCGGACTAGCCGTGAACTGCGCCGATGCACTCGGGATAGGGGAGGGTATAGCTGTGGCAGTCGGCGACGGGGAAGCCGCCGCCACGCTGCAGCCGGATACGAGGCCCCCCGCTGCGAGCACGACCACCAAGCTCCTGAGCCGTCCCAGTCGAGGTCCCTGATGGTGACACGCGATGGCTTCCATCGCTCCCTCCGCCCCCTTTCACTGGCTGCTTGCCACCGGCTTGATCCTGCTCGCCAGAGTGACATCGCATAGACGAACAGGCAGACCGCTTGGTGACCGGCCTACGCCCTTGATTGGTGAATGTCAAGTCCTGCGTCGCTGTCGCGGCAGACCCCAACTGACCATCGAGATGAGCAGCCGCGAGGCTATCGACACCCTGCGGGTCTCCGGTCGGCCTGCGCCGCTGGTCGCCGACGATCTCGGCTCGATGCCGGCGAGCGCCGGTGGCGGTGTCGGGGCCATTAAGACCATTAACACGGGTGGGAGAATGCACTGAGCACGGGGAGCTTGGACACGCGGCCCACATCCAGGTCGCCGGGACCGCGCCGAGCCACTGGCGAAACCGAGCCGTGTGGGAGCGTCGGATGGGGAATGGAGCATGTGCGGGCATCTCCGGGCGGGGCGGCTCCTCGTCGGTCTGATCCTCGTTTTCGGGCTGGCCGGTTGCAGCGCCAGCGCGACCCCGTCGCCGTCGGCGACGCCGGTACCAACGCCGACTCCGACAATCGCGCTCAACACGCCAACGCCCACTCTGACGCCGACTCTGACACCCACAGTCGCCGCCGCCACACCGACGCCTACACCGACGCCTACGTCTGCACCGACGCCTGCGAGCGGCACCTTCAGCCCGACCGGCTCGATGGCCACCGCTCGCTACCGCCACACCGCCACGCTGCTATCCGACGGCCGCGTGCTCATCGCCGGAGGCATCGACGACTCAGGGGCAGATCTTGCCTCGGCCGAGCTGTATGACCCGAAGACCGGTACCTTCAGCCCGACCGGCTCGATGGCCACCGCTCGCGAGGGCGCCACTGCCACGCTGCTCTCCGATGGCCGCGTCCTCGTTGCTGGAGGGATGGACGGTAACGACGGCCTCGCCTCAGCCACGATATATGACCCTGCGACCGGTAAGTTCACCGTGACCGGCTCGATGATCACGGCTCGATGGCAACACACGGCTACGTTGCTCACAGACGGCCGCGTCCTCATCGCCGGAGGGGAAGACATCAACGGCGGCCTCGTGGCAGCCGAGCTGTTTGACCCGAAGACCGGAGAGTTCAGCCCGACCGGCTCGATGGCCACGGCTCGCATAGGCGCCACCGCGACGCTGCTCACAGACGGCCGCGTCCTCATCGCCGGAGGGGAAGGCATCAACGGCGGCCTCATCTCAGCCGAGCTGTTTGAGCCGAAGACCGGAGAGTTCAGCCCGACCGGCTCGATGGCCACGGCTCGCATAGGCGCCACCGCCACGCTGCTCTCCGATGGCCGCGTACTCGTTGCTGGAGGGATGGACGGTAACGACGACCTCGCCTCAGCCGAGCTTTACGACCCGAAGACCGGTACCTTCAGCCCGACCGGCTCGATGGCCACGGCTCGCGAGGGCGCCACTGCCACGCTACTCTCCGACGGCCGCGTCCTCGTTGCCGGAGGATGGGATGAGAACAACGGCATCGACAACGCCGCTCTCGCCTCAGTTGAGCTGTATGACCCAGCGACCGGTAAGTTCACACCGACCGGCTCGATGACTACCGCTCGCTGGGGCTTCACGGCTACCCGGCTCTCCGACGGCCGCGTCCTCATGATCGGAGGGATGGACGCCCACGACGTCCTCGCTTCGGCCGAGCTATACCAGCCGTAGGGTTCGGCTCGACCCCGAAGCGCCGAACGACGAAGGCAGGCAGACGCCCCTCTCGTGTGTGCTTGGCTCACATTGGCCGACAGCGAGAGCTGGGCGGCTTGCCTTACCGGCGGCCGTGAGCGACCACGACTGGTGCCCCATTTGGTACTCACCCCTGCCTCCGCTCCGCTACCCGCCGCCGATCCTGGCCTACGACCGGCCAGCCCGTGCGGCTGTGTCGGGGTCCTTAACCCGATTAACACGCGTGGGAGAATGCACTGAGCACGGGGAGCTCAGACACGCGGCCCACACCCAGGTCGCCGGGACCGCGCCGAGCCACTGGCGAGACCGACCCGTGTGGACGCGTCGGAAGGGGAATGGAGCATGCGCGGGCATCTCCGGGCGGGCCGGCTCCTCGTCGGTCTGATCCTCCTCTTCGGGCTGGCCGGGTGCGGCGTCAGCGCGACCCCGTCGCCGTCGGCGACGCCGATACCGACCCCGCCGCCCACAGTCGCTGCCGCCACACCGACACCTTCGCCTACGCCTACGTCTGCACCCACGCCTGCGAGCGGCACCTTTAGACCGACGGGCTCGATGACTATCGCTCGCATGGACCATACCGCAACGCTGCTCGCTAATGGACGCGTCCTCATCGTTGGAGGCGCCTCGGCCGAGCTGTATGACCCGGCGACCGGCAAGTTCAGCCCGACAGGCCCGATGGCCCCTGGCGGCGAGTCCGCCACTCTGCTCCTCGACGACCGCGTCCTCATCGCCGGAGGTGTCGCCGGAGGTATCGACAGCAACTTCCAGCCTCTCGCCTCAGAGTTGTATGACCCGCAGACCGGCAAGTTCAGCCCGACCGGCTGAATCAGACGGCCACCCTACTCCGGGACGGCCGCGTCCTCATCGCCGGCGGCCTTTTCGCAGGCTACCGCGGCGACGTCCTGGCCTCAGCTGAGCTGTATGACCCGAAGACCGGCAAGTTCAGCCCGACCGGCTCGCTGGCCACCGCTCGCGACGGCGACACCGCCACCCTGCTCCTCGACGGCCGCGTTCTCATCGCCGGAGGATGGGATGGTGTCGAACGTATTGCCTCAGCCGAGCTGTACGACCCGAAGACCGGCGAGTTCAGCCCGACCGGCTCGATGGCCACCGCTCGCGACGGTCACACCGCAACTCTGCTGCCCGACGGTCGCGTCCTCATCGCCGGTGGCAACGATGACAACTACCAACCTCTCGCCTCAGCCGAGCTGTATGACCCACAGACCGGCAAGTTCAGCCCAACGGGGTCGATGGCCAGCGCCCGCGAAGGCCCAACCGCCACGCTGCTCCTCGACGGTCGCGTCCTCATCGCTGGAGGATGGGATATCAACAACGACATCGCCAACCTTGCTCTCGCCTCAGCCGAGCTGTACGACCCGAAGACCGGCAAGTTCAGCTTGACCGGCTCGATGATCACGGGTCGATGGCTGCACACGGCCACGCTGCTCCCCGACGGCCGCGTCCTGATCGCAGGTGGGGACGACGCCAACAGCGATGCCCTCGCCTCAGCCGAGCTGTACCAGCCGTAGGGTTCGGCTCGAGCCCGAAGAGCCGAAGGACGAAGGCAGACACCTCGGCCCTGGTGTCACTGGCGCACAATGGCGGACGGCGAGTGCCGGGCGGTCTGCCTTACCCGCAGAGCCGACCACGACGGCATCTGACATGACAGGGTCGCGTTGGCGCCGCAGGTCAGTTCGGGTGTCGGCGAGCACGACCTCGGCAATGTCGAGAGGTGGAGACATGAGAAGACCGGTGCGACTCGCCAGACAATTTGGATTGTTACTGGCAGCAGCCGTCGTAGCGGCCTCGGTTGGGTTGGCATCGGCGCCGGTGGCTCTAGCGGGCACGTGCCCCAACCCGTGCCTGGGAGTGGGCTTCATCGATTGGGAGAGCGCGTCTTTTCCCGCAGACGTCGATTCCTCGCAGGGATCTGAGGTCCTTCAGGGGCTGCGCAGCTGGTCCGTGTCGATCGGGGAGCGTTCACAGGCGGCAACCAATGCCGCGATCAGCATCCAGAGTGGCTACCCCGCGTCGAGCCTCAAGGGCCCGCTCTCGGCGTCGGCGGCTGTGCTCGACCAGTCCCTCGGTCTCGATCTGAACTCGACGATTCCAGTTTCCTTCAGCCCTGGTTTCGACTCGGCACGCTCGATGAGCCCGGCGGTAATCCCAGCCGGTGGGGGACAACAGTCAGTGCAGGTCACTTTCAGACGGACCGATGCGTCGGCCTGCGTCACCAACATCCCGGGCCTGGAGGGATGCCGTTTCGAGGGTAACCTTCCGTCTGGGTGGGCGGGCGCAGCGATCGTGGCGGTGGCCGGTCCTTCGAACCTGAACCAAAAGGAGGTCTTCAGCTCAAATTGGCAGCCCTCGGGTGCCAACTGGTACCTGGGCGACCCGATCCTTGGAAAGACGTACACGGTCACGGTCACCATAAGCCTCCCCGATCTGGGTCGTTCCTACGTCTACAAACCATTCGTTGGGCTGAGCTTGGACGATTCCGGTCCACATGGGTGCCCCGGCCCCAATGAGCTGGGCACCAAGGACACCTGTGTAGGGCCGACGAAGAGGGTCACGCGACCAGATGCCACTCTCGACGGTGCCACGCCTGGTTCAGGCGTAGCCACGTTCTCGGCGGATCAGTCTTTCATCTGGGACCTAGGAGGTCCGCGGCCGGGAACGAAGGTCTCTTACGACGCCCTATACGCGCCGACTCCAACCGCAACGCCGACTCCCACCGCACCTCCGACTCCAACCGCAACGCCGACTCCCACCGCAGCTCCGACAAGGTCCATGACCGTAGCGCCGACAGCTGTCCCTGGCGGCTCGACGGGCTCCGGCGGCAGCAACGGCACTCCACCTTGGATCGCACTGGCTCTAGGCGGCCTCGTCGTCATCGGCCTCCTGGCTGCGGCGACAGCCGTGCTCCGAAGTCGGCGTCGGGCCGTTCGGCTGGCGGCCACCCCGCCCAACCCAGCACCAACAGGCTCGCCGCCCGCGGGCACCCCACCAACTGACGGCGGTACGGTCGGACCCGTGTGAGGCCGGACTCGGCTGAAGAGCTCGAGAAGGGAAACGGGCGATAGAGGTTCTGCGCCTCGGCGCAAACCACGCCCGCGGGCCCACGTGATGCTGCCATCGTGGGCATTCGAAGGCTACCGTGGGCACAAGTTGAGGGGTGGGCAAGACGACGGTCGCCATGAACCGAAGACGGTCCGACCAGCCTCGCGGCCGAGCCTCAGCCGTCGACGATCGACAGGTAGACGAGGGTCTGATTGAGGAGCTGGTACGCGATCTCGCCGAACGTTATCGGCCCTGTGACATGGCCCGTCT
>JBEKVD010000073.1:0-12697 GCA_049514315.1 Candidatus Limnocylindrales bacterium
CACGTCGGCCGGTCCGACGTGTCCGGAGGGCGGCATTACGCATGGTCGCCACTCGCGAGGAGGGCACGCATTGTATGAGCCAACCCGCCGGACGATCTGAGCGTGACACTCAGGCGATTGTATTGGCCGAGTCGGGAGGGCGTTGCAGCCTGCCTGCCGCCGCCGAGATCCCCGTCAGAGGATGCGCGGCGAGCGGGGTGGCCAGTCCCAGTCGATCGGTAGAGTCGCGCTGTTGATGGCCCGCCGGCGGCCGGCCTCGCCGGTCGCAAGGACCAGAATCCGGTCCTGCTTGGTGGCCCTGCCGGCCTCGTCGCCCCAGAGCTTCGTCATCTTGCGGCCCGCGGCGACCTGGTCGGTGGCGATGCCGGCCAGTCGATATCCCTCCGGCGCCGCTGCCAGCTCCCAGACCGACTCCGCCAGGCCGATGCCGCCGTTGGCCGGCCGGCCACGGTCCATCTCCACGTCCCCGATGACGAGGGCGACGACGGCGTCGTCGGCCAGCGCCGTTCGCAGCCCGCGCATGACCTCGCGCAGGAAGACGAGATATGCCTCGCGGTGATGCGCGTCGTCGAGCAGGTCGTCGATTGCGGACGCGTCGTAGCCGAGCAGCCACAGTCGCAGCCAGTTGTAGTAGCCGTACTTGACGACCCGCAGATACGGCGGCGAGGTGACCACCAACCTGGCCCGCTCGGGCAGGCCCCGCGTCCGCAGAGCCTCTCGAAAACGGACGCCGGCGTCGCGTGCGTCGCCGAGCAGAGAGATGCCCCGGACAGCGGGCAACGGCTGCCGGTACAGCCGGCGCAGCTTGTCGTCGAGCAATGCGAAGGCGTTGCGTTCGGGCGAGCGGAAGCCCGTTCGGGCCACGAAATCGCGGACGTAGCGCGGGGCCATGCTGAATGTGTTGGGCATGACTGCGGAGACGTAGCTCGCGCTCTTGCCGTGCAGGATGCCGGTCAGCGTGGCCAGCATGAAGCGATCGGTCCGGTCGTCGGGGTCCAGGCCCGCCCGCAGGTAGAGGATCTGGGCGAGAGTGCGCGGGTGGAAGGCAAGCGCAACTTCGGCTGGAACGGGCGAGTCGGGCCGGATCGCCATCGAGCCGCCGCCCGCGTTCGATCGACCGGCGACGCCGGAGCCGGGCGCGATGGGGGCGGCGATCGGCCTGCTGCCCGGGCCGGGGACCATCGTCCCGGGCAAGCCGGGGTCGGCCACGACCGCATCGGCGAGCGCGTTCCACTCTTCGGCGGACGCGGCCCAGGCCAGGCGCAGCGAGGCGAGGCGAGTCTTGATGGCGGCCTTCGTGGGCGGATCTACCTTGGCGGCGGTCAGGATCTGGGCAAACGGGTTGAGATCGTTGCCGCCGCCGATTCGCCCCTCGGCGCACGCCTGAAGCGGGGTCGTTCCGCGGCCGCTGAACGGGTCGAGGACGACGTCACCGGGGCGGGTATACCGGGCAATGAAGGCATGGACGAGGCCTGCCGGGAAGCTTGCCAGGTATGAGCACATCGGGTGAAAGCTGTGGCCCCACAGCCTCTGCTGGGCCTTCCACTCGGGCTCGATGGCCAGGCGCGGCAGGTCGCTCGGGAGCGGGAGGACCAGCTGTCCGTCGGGCGAGGGAGGGAGACCGACCGCTCGAGTCGGCGCGGTGTGTCGCAGGTCGGGCGCTATCGGCAGGTCGGCCCGATCGAACTCGAGCGAAAGCGAAGCCACAATAGCGACCTCCGAAGAGCACGTCCGGCTGCCGGTGGGTGACTGAAGAGTATCGGAGTCTAGCACCGGCCGACCGGCGAAACGATGGGAGAAATGACCGGTAGTCAAGCTCCGCGGCAAGCCGAACGCGCAGTTCTCGACCTCTCGCCGGTCTGGCCCTGCCGGCCGGCGGCCTGGCCGGGGTCGACAGAAGCCTCCTCGCGCCTGTTCATCGACTTGGCCGGCCACGTCGGGTCGGTTACGCTAGGCACGGCGGATGACCGGAGTCCCCGTAGCTCAGCGGATAGAGCAACCGCCTTCTAAGCGGTAGGTCGTGGGTTCGAATCCCGCCGGGGACGCCAAACCTCCCACCCGAGCGTGGCACCGCACGCGGCCCGATCCGACGCGTGGGTTGATGGTGCATCGGGCATGGCGGCACGCGCAGCCCGCGCCCTCACCGCCGCCTCAGCTGGTCGGCTACGTCATGACAGTCAGGCGTCCGACGCTGAGACCTTCGTGGTTGTGGGGCTCGTCCCCTCGGCCAGGGCGCTGAGGGCGAAATGGCCGGAGGCCCGCTCCCGGCGAATCCGGGCCCGGTGGGCCGCGACTCGACAGCGCCCGGAACAGTAGCGGCTGTCCCGCCGCCTGGCGATGTAGAACGCTCCGCACCGGGTGCACTTGATCGCCTGGCCGGGAGAATGACGCCAGACAAGCGCCCCGCGGGCGATGGCGGCATCCAGCATGGCGATTCGGAGAATCGCCCAGTCCCGCTGATCAGCCCCCTCATCGTTCGCTCTCCGACGCTTCGTCATGTAACGACTCTATCACTATCCGTTACATTCAGGGAGCTCCCGCCACGTCCGAGGGGGAGCATGGCGGGGGCGTGGGGTACCGAACGGCGCCGGGGTCACTCAGGCGAAGAGGTGGCTCGGGCCGTCGCGCCGCCGCCGAAACGGCGCCCGATCTTGGCCCCGGTAGCCAACGGCGTCAGGGTGGCTCAGCCGAATCGGCGGCCGTTCAGGCCGTCGCCCCGCATCTGGGGCAGACCAGCCGGCTGAGCGTGCAGTCCATGCCGCAGCTGCCGCCTCGGGCACAGGTGTCGCACCTGGGGTTGTTGTGCTCGGTCTGCGCCAGCTCGCCGCACCGGTCGTACCAGACTCCCCGGCCGCGCCGCAGACGCTGGCCGTCGGTCTCAACGAGGCGAAATGAACCGCGGAACTCGACGACGGTGCTCACGCTCAGACGATACAGCGTGCGAGGGCCGGCGGCTGCCCGTCCCGCCGACAGTGGCATGGGGCGGGAACAAACGAGTCGGGGGCGGCGGTCGTCCCCGACTCGTCGAACGGTTCTCCGGCCGCCGGTCAGGCGGGCATTCCCGCGCCTTCCTCGAGCTTCTCCTCGACGACGAGCGGCCGGCCCGTCTCGATGAGCGTCTTGAGGCCCGAAAGGATGTGAGCCCAGCCGTGCTCGACCTCGCGATAGGTCTTCGTCTCGCCGTCGAACTCGTCGTGGACGAGGGTCAGACGGCAGGCGTTGCCCAGCTTCTCGATCTCCCAGGTGACGCGGGACGGGCGCTCAGACGCCATTTCGGGGTCGTAGGCCATCGTGAAGCTGTGAACGAGCCGGTGGCCCGGCTCGATCTCCAGGATCTTGCAGTCGAGGGTGACCTGGCCGCCGTCCAGGTAGACGAGCCTGGAGCCGACCTTCCAGTCGGACTGGACCTCGGTGCCGAAGTAGTAGCGGCGGGTGTCGGCCGGGTCGGTGATCGCCCGCCACAGCCGTTCTGGCGTGGTCCGGATGTAGATCTCGTAGACGTGTCTGGGCGCGACGGTCATCGGTGGCTCCTCCAGGCGAGCCTTCAGCGCGCTGAGGTGCGCGACGATCGGCTCGGAGTAGCGGCTGATCCAGCGGTCGTGGACAAGCCGGATGGGAACTGGATTGAGGTAGTGCAGCTTCTGGCGACCGACCCGGCGGGTCGTGACCAGGCCGGCATCCTCGAGGACCCGAAGGTGTTTCATGACGCCGAAACGGGTCATCGGCAGCGCGCCCTGGAGGTCGACGAGCGACTGGCCATCTCGCTCGAACAAACGATCCAGGAGCAGCCTGCGACTCGGATCCGCCAGCGCCCTGAAGACCTCGTCCATGCATTGACAATAAGTGACCATGTAGTCACATGTCAACGGAGTCGCGTCCGACGGGACGCGCGCCTCGCGGTTTCACGGTGGCGGCGCCCGCAGCCCCGGCACGCGCCTGCCGAAACCGCTATGCCTGCCTGACTGTAGTCCGGCCTCTCGATACGTTCGGAGGTGTTACCTTCTAGGCCGGTCGCGACCGGTATCCGGACGCGGTCCCTCAGACCGATCCTTGAGCGGCATGCCCGCAACCTTGGGAAGGGTGTTGTTTCTGGTGAGTCGACGCTGGCGTGGCTGCCTACTCGAAATCGCCGAGACGATCGTACTCACGGTTGTGATCTTCCTGCTGGTTCAACACTTCGTGGCCCAGCCGTACCAGATCCTGCAGGTCTCGATGGAGAACACCCTCCAGCCGGGCCAGTACGTTCTCGTCGACAAGATCTCGCCGATCTTCAGCGACTACAAGAGGGGCGACGTCATCGTCTTCCAACCGCCGCAGGGCTACTCGGAGAACGGGCAGGACATCCCGTTCATCAAGCGGGTGATCGGCGTCGGCGGCGATCTGGTCGAGATCCGGAACGACGCCGTCTACGTCAACGGCGTCAAGCTCGACGAGCCCTACGTGTATGAAGGGCAGCTCACCACGCCGCTCAACGGCCAATCGAGCTGGCGCGTCCCAGCCGGTGACCTGTTCGTTCTCGGCGATCACCGGGAGGCATCGCAGGACTCGCGCGTCTTCGGACCGATACCTAAGTCGTCGGTCATCGGGCGAGCCTGGCTGCGCTACTGGCCACTTTCGTCGTTGGGCTGGGTCTCGCCTGCCGAGTACGTCGGCGTTCCGAACGCGTCGCCCGTGCCATCGACCGAACCGCCGGCCTCGCCCGTGCCATCGACCGGACCGCCGGCCTCGGCGGCGCCATCACAGTAGGCGAACGGCGGCCGGCGGTCGGGCCGCGCAGCCGATCGTCCGAGGCGAGCGATGGGTTCGGCCCTCAGCTGACCTGCTCGAGCTCGCCGGCCTCGGGCTTACGGGCGGCCAGCCGCTCGACGACCCCCAACCACGACCGCTCCAGTGTCTCGACTTCCATGTCTTCGGCCAGGACGTGATCCAGGGGTTCGCGCAGCAGGTGGTCGGCCATCCGGCGGACCGAGATCGGTTCGATCAGTCGCTCGATCGCTCGCACGATCGGGTTTGGGCTGCGAACGTGTTCGACCAGCAGCAGCCGACCGCCCGGGCGAAGCACCCGGACGGCCTCCGACACGGCCCGACGGTCGTCGGGGATGGTACACAGGGCGAAGCTGAACACCACGGTGTCGAAGCGGTCGTCGGGGTAGGGAAGGGCGGTCGCGTCGCCCTGCCGGAGGGCTGCGTCGAGACCGAGCTCGCGGGCGCGAAGCCGTGCCTCAGCCAGCGCCACCTCGCTCAGCTCGATGCCGGTCAGGTGCACGTCCGGCGGATAGAAAGCCAGCGTACGTCCGCGGCCGACCCCGATCTCCAGGGTTTCGCCGTCGACCTGTCCGCATAGCCAGCGGAGGTTCGCATCGCGGCCGTTCGAGCGTGCGGAGCCAGTTCGCCGATCGTAGATCCGCCGGATCCGCTCCGTCTCGTCGTCTCTCGCGGGCATGGCGCAACGGTAGGACGACGAGCGGGCGATGGAAAGGGCCTCGCCGGCAGTATCTGGTGGACGCGTGGACTCCCCGGTGGCCGCGGTCGCGATGCCCGAGATGGGCTCGACGCGGGGCCGTTGGGAGTCCGCTTCCCGCCGCTTCCCGCCGGGCGATCGAATCGCGATAGACTTCCGACGCCCCGTGCTCGTCACTCCGGTGGGGTCCGAGCGTGGACGTGAGAGGTCCTCGGTCGCCAGGAATCGTCAGGAGGGTCGGCATTGTCGCCACAGTCGCGCCGCGGCCGGGCCGCGACCGGCAGCCATCGCAGGTCGCCGTCGCATGTCCCCGTCGAACCCGGCAAGGCGCCGGCCGCGCTGCCCGAGGAAACGGTCGAAGAGGAGGAGCCGCTCGTCGCGACGCCGGCACCCAGGGCCCTCCGCCGTCGCGGCGCGGCGAGGGTCAGTCGGAGCTCCGGCTGGCGCAACGTGCTGCGCTACACGAGGGCTTACGTCCCGCTGTTCGTCGCCTTCCTGGGGCTCTTCGCCGTCGTGTGGATCTACAGGAGCTTTGTCAACCCGCCGCCGCAGGAGCCGCCGCAGGTCTGGACCAGGATCGAGGCCAAATACTCTCCTCAGATCGATTCCGCCCGTCTCAAGATCGACAATCCGAAGAGCGACTTCGCGACCAGGATCGCGGGGTTCACCGAGCTCCGTGACGCCATAAAGGGCTGGATGAGCGAACTGACGCCGATCACCGACTGGACGGTCGGTGCGACCTCGTCGGCTGAATACGCCGCCGCGAGCACGGCTGGCCAGGACATGGTCTCGCTGATCCAGTATGGGAACCAGGAAGTCGCGGATCTCGACCAGGTGGTGGCAGCCAAGAGTGAGGCCGACATCGCTGCGGTCTCGCAGTCGCTCTCCGTCGACGACACGTCGTTCCAGCAGACGTGGATCCAGGTCCGCAAGGACTTCGGCCTGGCCGTCCCGTCCGCCCAGGCGACGCTCGCCTTGCCGTCACCGCCGAGCCCATCCGCCTCGGCCGGGGCCTCCGGCTCCCCGGGCCCGTCGGCGGGTCCGGCTGCTTCGGCCACGCCCGGTGGATCGCCCGCGGCCGTTCCCTCGGCGACCACAGGCCCCTCGCCCTCGGCCGGACCAACGGCCAGCCCACAGGCTTCGCCGACGGCCAAAGCCAGCTGAACCCGCCGGTCCCAGCGCGGCCCGACGGAGGCTGCCGGCGGTGCGGACCGCCCACGGTCGGCGGCGCGGTACCGGCGGCAATGGCCCAAAGTACGGCTTGTGACGGTTGGGTGGAGTCTGTACGGTTCGCGTCGCTTCGGGCCTCGGGAGGGCCTAACCGACTCAACCTCGAACGGATGCTGCCGATGCAAGCGCAGAGGGTCCCAATGCCTGGCGTGGCCGCCAACGAGCTCAGTCCAATGCTCACCGCGAGTGAAGTGGCTGAGATGCTTCACCTGCACGTCAACACGGTGAAGCGTCTCGGCGATCGGGGCGAGCTGCCCTTCTATCGCGTCTGCAAGCGGGGCGACCGCCGGTTCAGGCTCTCGGACGTCATGGCGTTCCTGGACAGGAACCGCTAGCTCCGCCGGACCATCGTTTCGACGGGGGCCCCCGGGCCGCACGTGCCCCGGCCGCGCGTGCCCCCGGCCCCAGGCCGAGCGCCCTTTCCGAGAGCGGGTGCCCGCGCAGGCGACAGTCGTGGAGAGCCTCGCGAGCATGAGCGCGCCCGTTCCGCCGCGACCGCAGATGTCGTAGGCTTGAGAGGCCAGGCGGCGGCCCGGGCGCAGCATCGTCCGCGGCCCGGGCGCAGCATCGTCCGCGTCCCGGTGAAGCGGCAGTGCTTGGTATCACTCCGACTGGGCGGGCTCGAGGAGCGTTGAGCGGCTCCGAGCGGGACCGCGAAGCTGGGCAGGCGAGGAAGCACGGTGGAGCGGAGCAGGATCGCCTTCGGGGACGACACGGTCGAACTCGAAATCGGCGGCAGGAAGGTGACTGTCCCCACCAGACCGGCCGATGGCGACCCGCCTGCCAGACTGTTCCAGCTGGGCGCGGGCCCAACCTGGGACGACACCTCGCCGATGAGCGACGAGGACGTCGTGGCCGTGGTTCGAGGCCTGATCGAAGTAGCCGGCAAGACGGGCGAAGGGGCCGTTGTGCTCGGCGTTCCGCCCGCAGCTGCGAAATCCTTCCCCGACGATCCTCGGATCGCGGTTTCGCCGGTCGAACCTCTGTCGTTCTCCTTGCCGGGCACGCCGACCGGCCTTGCCCTCCAGGTGGACGAACGGGGCGACGGGCACGTCTGGGCTCTTGGCGAGGAACGAGTCTGGCTGGGCTCCAACGGCGCGTGGTGGATAGTTCACGCGCTGATCGATGCCCTGGCCGAGCCCGCCGAGACGTCCAAGCTGCCACGCTTCCTGACGCTTGGAGGCTCGCTTGGCGGGTTCGCCACGCAGGCGTCGATGGAGTTCGGCTCCTGGGGTATCGGGATCGTGTGGCGAAAGCTCGACAGCGGCGTGGTCGGCGACCTCGTGGCCGTCCAGGAGATGAACTACGAGCGCGTCGAGGCATGGCTGGGCACGTTGCGGTTGGTCCTGGGATCCCTCGAGGCACGGCGAGCCCATCGTCAGCGGCTTCGCCCCGCACACATCGCCGAGAAGTGGGCCCGAGCCCTGGAGCGCTGGAGCGACTGAGCCGGGAACGGCCGCTCGATGCTTACGACTGCTGCTTGCCGCTCGCCATTCCCCACGGGACGTCCGGGTCTGCGCCGGCCGCTTGCCGCTTGCCACCCGGGCCTTCGCCGGGCGGTTGGGCGCGATCAGGCCCCGACAGGCGAAACCTCGCCCGTCGGCTGAACCAGGAAGATCCAGACGTCCCACGCGCAGTGGCTGACGATGAGAGCGCCCAGCGGCACGCCGGCCGCGTAGAGCGCGCACCAGTGGGCGCCGGCCACTCCCGCGGCGCCAACAAGAGTGAAGTTGCCCGTCGTCACGTGAACGGCCGAGTAGGCGACGGAGGCCATGGCCGCCCCGGTCCATCGGCCGTAGCGACGCATCAGCGCTTCCTGGATCAAGCCCCGCCAGAACAGCTCTTCCGCGGGCCCGATGATGGCGATGAGCCGGGCCGCCGTTTCCTGGCGCGAAGCAAGCTCGCGCAGTGAGTAGATGTCGCGAATCTGGTCGTCGCCGCCCGGGACAAAGCGCCGGGCGAGGCGATCGCCGATCTTGAACGTGCCGTACAGGGCAGCCGCCGAAGCCAGCCCGAGAGCGACTTCTCGACGCCCGATCGTCGTGCGCCGAAGGCGTGGATTGGCGACGAGAGCCAGGCCGCCGAGCGCCAGGCCGGTGGCGGTCATTCGACTCCAGAATCGATTGCGCGGTCCGCGGAAGGTCGCCGCGAACGCCGGAAATGCCGACGCGAGGCCGATCCCGGCGGCGACCTCGAGGCCTCGACTCCGACCGTCGGACCGCCCTGTCATGCCGGCAACAGCCTGGCGAGGAGCAGGCCGATGACCAGCAGCGACCCGAACGTGAAGTGAAGTCGGGCCGTCTGGAGGTCGATCATGGCGATCGCCCGGGCCTGGCCGGTCGCGCCGAGTTCGGCCGAGCGGATCACCTGGGCCAGGAACGGCAGCGAGAAGACGGCAATCACCGTTGTCGCCGGCAGCCAGCGAACCGCGATCGCAAGACCCAGCGTGACGTACGCGCCGAGAACCAGGGCCAGGTATCCGTAGTGGGCCCACTCCCGCCCCAGCCCGGCCGAGAGGGTCGCGATCCCGGCGCGCGTGTCCTCGCTGATGTCGCGCCACTCGTTGCCGTGGAGGATCGCCGCCACGAGCAGCCCAACGGGAATCGACAGGACGAGCGCCTGCACGTCCCAGATCGCCGTGATCGCGAAATAGGAGCCGACGACCATGGTCGGGCCCATCAGGACGAAGACGATCGGCACGCCCATGGCACGGTACTTGTACTGGAATGGAGGCGCGGTGTAGGTGTAGCCCGCGACGAGGCCGATCAGCCCGAGGCCGACGATGGCCGGGCCGCGGAGCGAGACCAGGTACCCACCGACGATGACCGCGGCCGCGAACAATGCGATGGCAAAGGCGTAGGCGCCGCGCTCGCTTACCCGGCCCTTCAGGACGGCGTGGCTCATTCGGGGCGAAGTGATCGTGTCTACGCCCTTGCGAACGTCGTAGACCTCGTTGATCACGTTCGTGCCGGAGTGGAGCAGCATGCCGCCGGCGAGAGCCGCCAGGAACGGCAGCGGCGAGAACTTCGAGTCCACGACCGCGAGCGCGCCGCCGGCGAGGACCGGTATCGCGGACGCGGTGTAGGCAAACGGCCGCAGGATCTCGTAGGCGGCGCCGACGCGGCGACGAGCGCGCTCGAAAAGCCCAAGCCGGCGATCGTCGGCCAGCCCGGCGGAGCCCAACGTGGCGGTCCCGCCTCCAGCCCCCGGCGCGCCGGGGGTCCACGCGGCCGTTCCGGCTGCCGGAGCCGCCGTTGTTGCGGCTGCCCCGGGGCTGCCCGGTTCCGCCTCGGACGCGGTCCCGACCGGGACCGACGCCGCCACGGCCTCGCGCCGGGCGGCCCGATCCGGCAGGGCGGCGTACAGCTTTGCCGCCTCGATCAGCTCGATCGCCTGGGCTTCCTCCTGGACGACCGGCTGGAGAAGCGGCAGGCTCAGGCCGGTTTCGGCGTGGAAGGCCATTGCCTTCGCCGCGACGTCCTCTCGGGTGCCGCAGAGCATGAAGGCGTCGAGCAGTTCGTCGGGGATGAGCTTGCCGGCCTCGTGGTAGTCCTCGGCTCGCCACGCTGCGGCGATTCGATCGCGCATCTCCTTCGGGAACCCGGCGCGCTGGAGCGACACGTCTCCCAGGACCGACATCATGTAGATGACGAAGGGTTCGCGCTTGGCCCGATTCAAGGCTTCCCGTCGGGTCTTGTCGACGAGGGACAGCAGGTAGGCCGCGGTGTCGACGTCGCCGGGATCGCGGCCGGCGGCACTCGCCGCGGCTCGCAGCCGATCCAGGATTCCGCGCAGTGACGGGATCGATTCGGCAGGTCGGGCAAGATAGCCGTCGGCCTTCTGGCCGGCCAGCTCCACGAACTCCCTGCGGTAGGCGGCGATGTAGAGCGGGATCCGGTGCACCGGCGGGAACATCGGCTGGATGGGCGGCAGGCCGGGTGTGCCGGACGGCACTCGCTCGCCCGCCCACAGGGTCCGGAGCTCCTCCATGGCCGCGCTCACGGTGGCCACGGCTTCGTCCTGGGAGTAGGGGATCCCCATCTGCTTGAGGCGGAGCGGCAGGCCGGTTCCCAGCGCCATGACGATGCGCTCCGGCAGCAGCTCGTCGAGGGCGGAGCCGGTCATGGCGAGGACCACCGGGTGGCGGGTGTACGGGTTGACGGCCCCAAGCGCCACCCGAAACGGGCTGTCGGGGTCGGTCGCCAGGGCGGCGGCTATTGCCGACCCGTACGTGATGGCATCGCGCTCGAAGTAGGAGTCGTGGATCCAGATGGAGTCCAGGCCGGCGTCGCGAGCGCGCCGCGCCCAATCCACGGCATCCGAGATGTCGCCGCGGGCGGCGATGCCCAGACCGACACGACGTGCCAGCGCTCGCATGGTCCTCCTGTTTCCGGCACGGGCCAGCCCGACGCCAGAAATGGGCGAAGCCGGAAGCTTCGATATGTTAGCGACTCCACGATGTCTGCCGCCGCCGGGGCGCCCCGCGGCCCGGTCAGTGCATGACGCGCTCGGCCCCTGGCAGATGGCCGGCCGACCGGGGCGAGGCCAGCGCGACTCCGGAGATTCCGGCTATGGTGGCGCCATGCCACTGCCGAGCGGCCCCAAGCCCTGGTTCGGCCTCAGCCCGGAGACCCTGCGCTTCCTGGAGATCCACCAGGCCCGGGCCGTCGCCATCCCCGGCCGTAGCTGGCGCGACTTCGGCGACGCCGTGATGCTGTTCTCCGCGACTGAGAAGGAGCCATTCTCGAATCGGCTGACGGCAGTTCGATGGCCCGAGGATCCGCGGGCTTTCGATGGCCGCCTCCGCGAGGCCATGGATCTCTTCGCCGCGCTCGACCGCAAGCCCTATCTCTGGGCGATCCCGGGCCTGAGCACGCCGTCGGACCTGATCGCCCGGCTCTCGGCCCACGGCTTCACGGATCAGGGCGGCGGCTACGACATGATCCTCCTGCGGGACCCTGCCGAAGGCCGCGATCCGCCGCTTCCTCGGGGAGCGGTCCTGGAGCGCTGGAACAACCCTTCGGCGCTGGAACGTCCGGCCCTGGCCGAGGCACTGGCGCTCGTCCTCGGTGACGCGTTCCAGATCCCGCCCGGACGCCGGGCAAACCTGATCGCCGAGATCGGCCTGACCCTGGAGCAACCGCACTTACACGCCTGCCTGGTCCGCGTCGACGGTGAGCCGGTAGCCACCGGGGAGCGGTACACGTTCGACGGGGCGAGCTACCTGTCGTCGATCGGCACCCGGCCGGCCTGGCGTGGCCTGGGCCTGGGCCGTCAAATCACCCACGCCCTGGCCCGAGATTCCCTCGCCGGCGGCGTCGACCTTGTCTACCTCGGCGTCCACGCCGACAACGCCCGGGCGATTCGACTGTACGATCGGCTTGGTTTTGGCATGCTCGGGCCGCGGTCGTCGGACATGCTCCTGGAGCGTCCCCGGTGACCGCAAACTACGAGCCGAGGCGACTTGCTGATCGTTCGGGCGGCCGAACGACGATCATCCGCGGGGCGGACGACGGGGTTGCGTCGCTCCCGGAGAATCATGGCCAACATCGCCGGTATGCGTGGGATCACCCGGCGCTGCGGAAGACCAAGGAGTGAGATGACGCAAAGCGGCGAGCCCGTCATCCATGTTGACGACCTGAAGAAGTGCTACGGGGACGTCAAGGCAGTCGACGGCGTGACCTTCGAGGTTGCTCGCGGCGAGGTCTTCGGGATGCTCGGCCCCAATGGAGCCGGCAAGACGACCACGATCGAGGTGCTGGAGGGCCTGCGCCACCCGGATTCGGGCAGCGTCCGGGTCTTCGGGCTCGACGTCGTGCATCACCCCGAGGCGATCAAGCAGCGAATCGGCGTCCAGCTGCAGAGCGTGTCGCTCTATCCGCGCCTGACGGTGACCGAGCTCCTCGACCTCTTCGGCAGCTTCTTCAGCCACCACCTGCCGACGAAGCAGTTGATCGATGCCGTCGACCTTGGAGAACGGGCAAAGGCCAGGTCGATGAATCTCTC
>JBEKVD010000074.1:0-12580 GCA_049514315.1 Candidatus Limnocylindrales bacterium
GCACCATCTCACGGCCACCTTTGCGACCAGCCTCGGTCCCTTCATCGACGCCCAGCTGGTCGCCATCCTCGATATCTGGGCAAGACCGACCATATCTCCCTGACCTATCGGGCCGGGCCGGCGCGCCCGGAGGGCGCCGCGCGGGCCAGGAAGGCGACGACGTTCGCGCATGGTCCGCGAGGCTCACAGAGCGTGGCGGCCGCTACGGCGGAGGCGCCGCGGCCGCCACGAGCAGATCACGCCCGAAGCACCGCGCGCCGGCCGTGGCGAGTGCCGGACATGAAGAACGGCCGGCGGGGGACGCCGGCCGTTCGATGCGAGGAGAGGGGGTCACCAGCTCCAGCGGTGGCCCGCCTCGATGCCAACGTGAGGAGTCGCCGTCGTCGAGAGGGCGAGCAGCGCTCGCCAGGCCGTCTGCCGCAGGTTCATGACGTTTATCTCACCACCGAATGCCGGCGCCGAGGGTCAGCGCCATCGATGCCAGGACCGCCACCGCGGCGGTGAAGCGTGCCAGGTTCGCCTTCACAGCACTACTCCTACAACACTTGCACCACCGACACGGCAACCGGGCGGTCTCGCCGTTACCGAGGGTGGCGTCGAGATCCCTGGCTTTGCGTCCCCGTCTCGCAGCGGGTTTGCCCCTGGCGAGTCGGCAGCGGTGGACATTGGTCGTCCACGCCTGGAAATGTGTGCGTATCCGGTCCGAGCATATATGGCCCGTAGGGGTCTCTGGGCTCGTTACCTATTGCCGGTGTGCTCGGGCACCACGGGGCGCGAGGAGCCTTCGCCGAGCGGCGTCGTGCGCGACTGCCACATGGCCCAGGCGACGACCACCGCGCCGCCTGTGGCAATGCAAATGTCGCCGATGCTGAAGACGTTGCTGAGCGGGATCCATCGCGGCAGCCCGAAGATGTCAGTCAACGGCTCCAGCGCCGGGTGCGCGATCACCGCGCTGTTCGAGTAGGTGGATGTGAGCACGCGCCCAACCGCCGCGAGCGCCCCCTGGCTCGCCGGCATGTATCCGCCGTTGGCGATGATCGCTGCCAGGTTGCCGGCCGCACCCGCGGCGACGAGCGGCAGGCCCGGGAGGCGGCAATTGCGCAGAACAGCGGCGAACACGAGCGCCGTCGAACCGACATAGAGCATCGGGCCAAGCGCGCCGACGCGATCCGAGACAGCGCCCCAGAAGAGGATCGCCTGCACGACGAACCCGGCAAGGATCAGGGGGATCCAGCGAAGCCGCAGCTCGGCGAGGGCGCCGGGCCGGCCGCCCAGGGCAAGGCCCGCCGCAAATCCCGCCAGCAGACCGTACAGGATGAACATCCGATCTCCAAACCTGGCCTGAGTCGGCACGGGCCGCCCGAGTCATCGCCATCCTGTCGCGACAATGCGCCCACGTCCCCAGCTCGATGGGCCCAAGTACATCTGGGTCATCCCCGGGACCACCGGCCGCCGATACATTCGCCGGGTGGACCTGCAGATCGGGGCTACGGGTTTGTGAACAACGGCCTCTCACCGAATAGCGAGCGACGCGGACGCGCCTTCCCGCTGGCCGCGCGCCTGCGGCGCCCCGAAACCGCCGTCGCCGAAGGCGCAACCGTGGCGACCGACCGAGCGCGCGCCATCGCAACGACGGGCGACCGAGGAGCCGCTGGCGAGGAAGAGCCGGCTCAAGGCGCCCGATGGTTCGGTCGACCGCCTCATTTGGAGCGCGTCTGGGTGGTGGCCTTTACGGCGGCGCTGGCCGCTGGCGCCCTGTTGGTCTACGTGTCCTTCCTCCGCGACGTACATTCCGGTCACGGGGTGACCTCCATCCCTTGGCCGGTCTTCTCGGTCGGCTTCTTCCTCGTCGAGATCAAGGTGATCGAGGTGTACTTCCGGCGGGAGCGCCACTCGTTCAGCCTGAGTGAGGTGCCGGCCGTGTTCGGCCTCTTCTACCTGAGTCCACCGGAGTACCTCGTCGCCCTGATGGTGGGCTCGGGGCTCGCCCTGGTCGCCGCGAGCGAGCAATCGCCTTTGAAGGTCGCCTTCAACCTCGCCAACAACCTGTTCGTCGGCACGGTGACGCTGGTGATCTTCACCACGCTCGCGGGCCGCGGGGCAATCCCGAACGCGACCGACTGGATCGCCATCATGACAGCGATGACCCTGGCCAGCGTGATCGGTGCCACCACGATCGCCACGGTGATCACCCTTTCGGGCGGCGCCCCCCAGTTCCAGAAGCTGCCGGAGATGGTGCGGTTCGGGGGCCTCGTGGCCGCGGCCAACACGAGCCTGACACTTCTCGCCTTGACGGCCGCCGCACGCGACCCGCAGGCGATCGCCCTGGTCGTGATCCCGGCCATCATCCTGTTCGTGGCCTACCGCGCCTACATGTCGGAGAGGGAGAAGCACGAGCGCCTCGAGCTCGTGTACGAATCCAGCCGGATCATGCAGCACAGCCTGGAGCTGGATTCAGCCGTTCTCGGCGTCCTGCGGCATGCGCGCGAGATGTTCCGTGCGGAGCGCGCGGACGTTCTCCTGTTCACCGCCCCGGGCAGGAAAGATGCACTGCGCACCACCTGCAGCGTTGACGGCCGCAGCGAGGTGATGACCCCCGAAACCGTAGACCCCGACGACCCCAGTCTCCAGCGGCTTGCCCACGTGAAGCGAGCCCAGTTCGTCGACGCCGGGCGGACAGGATCGCGGCAGGCAATGGCGAGCCCGATGCTCGCGGACCGCGGCCTGATCGGGGTCATGCGGATCGAGAACCGGCTGACCGAAGGGTCACTGTTCACCGACGAGGACCTTCGACTGCTGGAAACCCTCGCCAATCAAGTCGCGGTGGCGCTGGAGAACGGGCATCTCGAGCATTCACTGGCGGAGCTCGCCCGCCTTCGAGACGAGCTCCGGTACCAGGCGTATCACGATCCGCTCACCGGACTCGCGAACCGCATCCTCTTCTCGGAGGCTGTGGAGGAGCGCATCGCCCGCGGGGAGATCCCGTTCGTCCTCTTCCTCGATCTCGATGACTTCAAGATGGTCAACGATACACAGGGCCACGCAACCGGAGACCGCCTGCTGGTGACCGTCGCCGATCGCATCGGTGACGTAATCTCGAGCGCGGACCTCGCGGCTCGACTGGGCGGCGACGAGTTCGGGGTCCTGCTTCGCGAGGCTTCCGACCTGATTCGCGCAACCCACGTAGGTCGCCGCATCGTTGATGTCCTCCAGCTCCCGTTCTCGATTCGCGGCCAGGACGTCGCGATTGGGGCGAGCGTCGGAATCGCGTTCGGGCGTCCAGGCGACCGCGCCGGCGACCTCCTGCGCGATGCCGACGTCGCGATGTACGCGGCGAAGGCGGCCGGTAAGCGGCAGGTTGCCGTCTTCGACCCCGCCATGCACGCTGCGGTGGTCGCGCGCCAACGCTTGGGGGTCGACCTGGCCCACGCCATCGCCGACAACCAGATCGCGGTCGACTTCCAGCCGATCATCACCCTCGATGACGAGCGGGTCGTCGGGGTCGAGGCCCTCGCCCGGTGGACGCACCCGGTGCGAGGCGAGATCGGCCCAACCGAGTTCATCCGGATCGCCGAGGAGGACGGATCGATCCTCGCGCTCGGCCGGAGAGTCCTCGACCAGGCCTGCCAGGTAGCTGCGACGTGGCAGCGCGACATCCCGGGATTCGAAGACATTCGAGTCCACGTCAACGTGTCCGCCCGCCAGGTTCGAGAGCCCGATTTTCTCGACGACATCGACCGGGTCATGCACGACTCCGGGATTCGGCCGGGCACACTCGTCGTCGAGATGACGGAAACAGCGATGCTCCTCGACACGGCGGCGACGCTCGAAGTCTTTGCGGCCCTGAAGTCTCGGCGGATCCGGATCTCCGTCGACGATTTCGGCACGGGCTACTCGTCGCTCGGATATCTCCGGCGCTTCCCGATTGACTCCCTGAAGATCGCGGCCGAATTCCTGCCCGGCAAGAACTCACTTGACGAGCCGAAGAGCTGGCTCGCGGCCAACACGATCGTGGTTCTCGGCGAGGCGTTGGGCTTCGAGGTGATCGCCGAAGGGATTGAGCTCCCGGAACAGGCTCAGCGGCTTCGCTCCCTGGGATGCGCGGAGGGCCAGGGCTTCCTCTACGGCCGGCCGGGCGACGCCCCGACGATCGAGGCGTATCTCCGCGACGCAACGCGGCCCGCCGTGGTCACCCCGGCGGCATGACGACATCCAGGCCGAACACCGGCTCCAGGTACCGCCGACCCGCCACCTGGTCGCCGGGGCCCTCTTCCCCGAAGATCGCCCCGTGAACGTGGCGCGCCCGGAGGGAGCCGGACGCGCGAGAACTACCACGGGATCAGCCAGCCACATCACCTCGAAGTCCCCCGGGCGTTCCGTGCCTTCACTCGCGTCCGATCCTGTTCGCCAGTGTCCGGTGGAGATCGATTGGCGACTCGCCTCCGATTGGCACGGGGCGCTCAGAGGCGCCGCGAGGACTCCCGGGGCATATGATGGATGGCGTTCAGAGGGAGGGAGCCGACATGGCGCCTCAGTGGTATCGGTGCCCCTCGTGCGGCGGAGCCGTGGGCCAGGGTGCCGCGTTCTGCCCCTCGTGCGGCACGAGGTTGGCGGAATCCACTCCCGGCGCCACGCAGCAGTCGACGCCCCAACCGCCCCCTCCGCCCGGGTGGGTAGCACCGCCCCCTCCGCCCGGGTGGGTGGCACCGCCCCCGCCGTACGGCCCTCCAGTCGCCGTCACACAAGCGCCGGCCTCCAGGGCATCGACCCCGACACCGGCGTTGCTGGCAGGCATCGTGATCGTTGCGGTGGTGGCCGGCCTTGCCTACTTCCAGCTCGGGCCTGGCGCCGCCAAACCGAGCCCGTCGCCGGTCGCGACGCCGGTCGCGACGTTGCCTGCGACGTCAGGCGCCACGCAGATCCCAACGCTGACCCCAAGACCCAGCCCGACCCAACGGCCCACGGCAACAGGCGTCGCGGTGCTCCAGCGGGGACAGGTCGTCTTCTCGACCACCGTCGTCAGCGGGACGACGACCAACTGCCGGGTCGACAACCAGGTGACTTCGATCAGCTCCGGGGTTGCCGTCTATGCCACCTACATCTTCAAGTCAACGCAAGGCAGCGATCCGGTCTCCATCGACGTCACCAGGGATGGCCAGGCCTTCCTCTCGACAGTCACTCTCCCGACGACGGACACGAACGGTTCCGACTGCTTCGCCGACACGACCGATCTGAGCCAGCTGCCAGACTGGGGGCCCGGCTCGTACCACTTCTCGCTCACGAGCGGCGGATCGATCGTCTCTCAGGGCGACCTGGTGGTGTTGCCCCTGATCTAGTCACGGTCGAACGGCTGCGCATCCTGGAAGTGGCGGGCCGGGGCTCGTTCGGCGCAGGGACGACAACGAGTCGGCCCCGTGGTGAGCGAGCCTGAGCACTGCGGACAGCCGGCTCAGGCGCGACCCCTCGATGGACTAACGCGACAGGTCGTGGATCATCCAGACGTTGGGGTCTTGGTAGACGCCGAGGAGCGGGCTCCAGCAGCGGTCGGCCACCGGGTCCTGAAGCTCCGGCCGGCTAACCCGACGTCGGCTCGACGCCGAGCGAGTACCAGCACCTCCCCGTTCAGTATGGTTCATCCTGAACGGGTAACACCGCCGAACGCTCGTGTCCATGATCACAGCCCGATACCGGGCGCTCCTGGGAGCCGGAAGGAGAGCCACATGCCGCAGGCAGAACGAATCGTCGATATCCTCGCGGGCCGGACGGCAGTCGGCGCGCGCGCGACGGTTCAGGGTTGGATCCGGACACGCCGCGATTCGAAGGCCGGGCTCTCGTTTCTGCATGTCCACGACGGGTCCTGCTTCGACGCCCTCCAGGTCGTGGCCCCGGCAACGCTCGGCAACTACCACGATGAGATCCTGCACCTGACCGGTGGCTGCGCCGTCACCGTCACCGGCACGGTCGCTCCGTCGCCCGGCCTGGGGCAGGCCGTCGAACTCCTCGCCGACTCCGTGACTGTCGTCGGGTGGGTGGACGATCCGGAGAGCTACCCGATCTCGCAGAAGCGGCACACGTTCGAATACCTGCGTGAGGTCGCCCACCTGCGCGTGCGAACGAACACTTTCGGCGCGGTTGCCAGGGTTCGGCACTGTCTCGCCATGGCCATGCATCGTTACTTCGACGAGCACGGCTTCTACTGGGTGCACACGCCGATCCTCACCGCCAGCGATGCCGAGGGCGCGGGAGAGCTGTTCCGCGTTTCGACCCTCGACCTGGCCAACCTCCCGCGGACGCCCGAAGGCGCGATCGACTTCTCCCAGGATTTCTTCGGCAAGCCGGCCTACCTCACCGTCTCCGGCCAGCTCAACGTCGAGACCTACTGCCTGGCGCTGTCGCGGGTCTACACCTTCGGGCCCACCTTTCGCGCGGAGAATTCCAACACCAGCCGGCACCTCTCCGAGTTCTGGATGGTCGAACCCGAGATCGCGTTCGCCGACATCACGGCCAACGCCGATCTCGCCGAGGAGCTGCTCCGGTACAGCTTCCGCGCGGTCCTGGACGAGCGCGCCGACGACATGGCGTTTTTCGCCGAGCGGATCGACAGGGAGGCTGTGCGCCGGCTCGAGGACTTCGTCAGGTCGAGCTTCGCGCGAATGGAGTACACGGAGGCCATCGATGTCCTGAAGCGATCCGGCCGGGAGTTCGAGTTCCCCGTTGAGTGGGGCGTCGCCCTTCAGGCCGAGCACGAGCGATACCTCTGCGAGGAGTACGCGAAGCGGCCGGTCGTGGTCGTCAACTACCCAAAGGAGATAAAGGCGTTCTACATGCGCCTGAACGACGACGGGCGCACCGTGGCGGCGATGGACGTGCTCGCCCCCGGCATCGGCGAGATCGTCGGTGGGAGCCAGCGCGAGGAGCGCCTCGACGTGCTGGACGCGCGGATTCGCGAGACCGGGCTCGATCCCGCGCCCTACTGGTGGTACCGCGATCTACGCCGGTACGGCACCGTGCCGCACGCCGGGTTCGGGCTCGGGTTCGATCGGTCGGTGGCCTACGCCACCGGGATGGCAAACATCAGGGATGTCATCCCGTTCCCCCGCACGCCTGCCAGCGCCGACTTCTAGTCGATCAGGGTGCCGGCGACGGCCGTCAGGAGCCGGTCGGGCATCCCGACTCGTGCCTCAGGAGCGGCCGGGCCACGATCTGGTACAGGTAGCCCCCCGCCCGCCACCTCGTGTCCCACGTAGCCGTGTCCAGGCCGAGCGCCGCCGCGTCGTCCGGCCCGACGACGGCGCAATACCACAGCTCGTACGGGTCGACCAGCGTACCGTACGATTCCGGGAGACTGGCGTAGGGCCAGGCTCTGACCTCCTGGCCGGGCTCCGGGCTCTCAGGCGCGGGCGTAGCGCCCCCGACGGCCGTGGACCAGTCGACGAGCCGGGTCATGAAGACGCGGGTTGCGGCCGGCTCGTACGCCGAGTCGGTTCCGACGGTGCCCGCCGGGAGCCAGGCCCTGAGGTCGAGGAGCCGGTCGTAGAAGGAGCGGAGGTTCCTTCGGGCCTCGATCTCCCCGGCCGGCGCGAACCGTTCCTCGTCCTGCCAGCCGAGGGCGAAGGCGGACACGCGGTGCGTCTCCCCGGCTGCGGTCACGGTGAACTGCACCGTCGGGAGATCGAACACGTCAGGCAGGTCGTAGGTCCGGTCCGGGCCAAGGACTCCCGCCTCGCGGGCGGCCGCGAGGATCCGGGCCATTCCGTCGGCGGTGACGCGCGTCTCGATGAGCTCCGGCAGCAGCGGGTCCCCGGATCCGCTGCCGTTCGAGCCGAGCCTGATGGCCGACCCGTCGCCGTAGATCGAGACGTCCGGTACCTCGGCCAGGCGCATGCTCTCCGGCAGCAGGCCACCGCCGGAGCCGGCCTGGAGCACCAGGTCGGTCGCCCCGGTCGCGTACGCGATCGGACCGGTATCGGCGGGAGTGGCCCCCGGACCGGGAGTGCCGCCGGCCGAGCATCCAGCAGCCAGCAGGACCAGCGCGACGACGGTGGCGGGGGCGGTGAAGCCCGGCCTTCCCATTTCAGGGACACTCTACCTGCCCCACGCGCGCCCGGGAAGAGCCTCCGCCCGGCAGGCGCACTCGATACCGAGACCCGGTGCGGGTGTCGTCGGTCAGGCATCGGTACGGCAAGAGTCCCGGCCCGCCCCGGGATCTCCTGACTGCTCGATCCCGGGCCTGCCCCAGTCTAGAGCGCACCCCTGAGTCTCGATGCCGGAGGTCACCGTCACGGACCACCCCGACGGCCGAGGCTGAGGCGACGTAATCGGATCGAAAGGCCCGCCGTGGAGACTGGTCGTCGAGCGCGGCTCCAGGACCGCGGCCGGCTCTTCAAAACTTCAAGACAAATCCACCTTCGAAAGGACAACCACGATGAGCCTCATTTCCAACACGGGCAGCGATCCCATGAGGCCCGAGCCCTACCCTGCGGCCGGCGGCGCGGACCTGCCAGATTCCATCTCCCCTGTCTGGGTTACTTCGGGGCCCGAACCCGCGACTCCCCCGCCGCAGACAGTCGCCCGTCCCGGCGGCCCGGGCCGCCGTGGCGGGCGACTTCGCGGCTTCTTGTCGCCGCTGGTTGCCGTCGCCGTGATCAGCGGCCTGGTCGCATCGGGCACGACATATGCGGTGGCAACGGCCACCGCCGGGCAATCGACCGCCTCGGCATCGGGTGGCGCCACCGGCATAGCGTTGACGAGCGTGACGTCCGGGTCGCTCGCCAGCATCGTGGCGAAGACGACGGCCAGCGTCGTGACTATCAACGTCAGCAGCACCGCTGGCTCCTTCGGCGGACAGGTCGCTGAGGTCGGCTCCGGGATCATCGTCGGCTCCAACGGGGTGATCCTCACTAACGATCACGTCGTGAACGGCGCGACATCGATCGAAGTGACACTTCCCAACGGTCAAACGGTGGCCGGCACCGTCTACGGCGTCTCGAGCACTACGGACCTCGCGATCGTCAAGGTGAACGCGACAGGTCTCACGGCAGCCACGCTGGGCAACTCCAGCACCTTGCAGGTCGGTCAGACCGTCGTCGCCATCGGCGATCCCCTCGGTGAGTTCGTCGACTCGGCCACGGCCGGCATCGTGTCCGGTCTCGACCGAACCATAACCGTCGAGAACGAGACGCTGACGGGTCTCATCCAGACCGACGCCTCGGTCAACCCCGGCAACAGCGGCGGACCGCTCATCGACACCAGCGGCAACGTGGTCGGCGTGGTCACGGCGTCGTCGAGCAACGCCCAGGGCATATCGTTCGTAATCCCGATCTCGGCTGCCAGCTCGATGGTTGCCGCGGCGCTCGCCGGCCAGCCGATCGCCTGACCTCCCCCTCAGGGCATCGCCCGATCATCGCGTAACCCCCGGTCACGAAGGGGTGGGCTCGTCGTTCCAGAAGACGCAGGCCGCGATTGACTCCGTCGGAACGCTAGTATTGGCCGCCATGAGCCAGCTCCGACCGACCCCGCCTTCCCGGACCACGTCAAGCCCCGTGGCGCTCCCGTCCCCGAGCGTGGTCGGCAGTGCCTCGCTCGAGGAGACGCTCGCCCGGCGCCGATCGGTGCGCTCGTTCTCCCCGCGGCCGCTCGGGGCCGCGGGGGTCGGCCAGTTGCTGTGGGCCGCCCAGGGAATGACCGACGAGGACGGCCGCCGGACGGCACCATCAGCCGGGGCGACCTACCCGCTCGAGCTCTACGCACTGACGGCGGACGGTGTGTTCCGTTACCAGCCCGCCGACCATGCACTCCAGCTGGTGCGGCCCATCGACGCGCGGCCCGAGCTGGCCGCTGCCGCCGACGGGCAGGAATGCGTGGCTTCGGCACCCCTCATCCTGGCCATTACCAGCGTTGCCGCCCGGACCGAGGCGAGGTACCAGTCGAGAGCGGAGGGCTACATCCGGCTCGAGGCAGGACACGCTGCCCAGAACGTGCTTCTCCAGGCGGTCGCGTTGGGCCTCGGTGCGGTGCCGGTCGGGTGGTTCGACAAGGCCCGGGTCGGGGAAACCCTGGAGGTACCCCCGGGCGAGACGCCGCTCTACCTGATCCCGGTCGGCCACCCGGCCCAGTAGCCCCGAGAGCATCTCCCCGAGGGCTCTGGCCACGCGCCAGCCCCCTGTCATGCCCACGGCCAACGCACCGCGTGGCCCGGCGGGAGTCTACGGCTTCGGACGACGGAACAACCGCCGAACGATGACGGTCGCGAGGACGCTCATCGCGACGCTCGAGACGACCGGCACCCAGACAGGCGGCTTCCCCGTTCGTCCCCGCCGCATCGCCTCGACATCGAGGAACACGGCCTTGCATACCGGGCACCGCCATGCACTCGAGCGCCGACCCATCGGCGCCATCTCGGTCCCGTCCTTCGGGCAGGCCCACGCCTTGTCCGCCACGTCCGTCTCCGCCACGTCCGTCATCTTCACCACCTCGGGGATGTGCCCATCACGTCGACAGGCGCGATTCTCTCACCGCGTCGACCTTTGCGACGGGTCGGTCCGTGATGCCGACAGCGTCGTCCCGCTCGGTCATGGTGCCAGTGTGGGAGTCCACGCTTGTCGCGGGCGGCCGAACTCGTGGCCGACTGGTAGAGCCAGCCAAGGCCGACGAGCTTGAGAAGCTCGGAGAGGGCCACAGGGCGCGGGGCATCGCGAAGGGCTGGGTGCGGACGAAGCTGGCCTCGAAGACTGGCGTCACTGACGGTGTGGCGTCGCCTGACGCGCCATAATGCCGCCGATGAAGCTCGCCGAGGGCGTCTGCAAGGTCGACGGCGTGAGGGCGGCCAATGTCTACCTCGTGGCGATCGACGATGGCCTCCTGGCCGTGGATACGGGCATGCCCGGCAACGCGAAGCGGATCGTGGCCTTCATCGAGAGCATCGGCCATGCTGCGGCCGACCTGCGCTACATCGTCCTGACGCACTGCGATATCGACCACACCGGCAGCGTCGCGGGTCTCAAGGAGTTGACGGGGGCCAAGGTCGCCATCCACGAACTCGATGGTCCGGTCTTCGCGGGGGAACAGAGGTCGTCGAAGGGCGGGCTCGCGGTGGCGGCGTTCTCGCGGCTGTTCAGGTTTCGGCCGGTGCCTGCCGACCTGTTGCTGAAGGACGGCGACAAGATCGGCGGCCTCGGGGTGATGCACGTGCCGGGGCACACCGCCGGAAGCATCGTCCTTTGCCGTGAGGACGGCGTGGTGTTCTCCGGAGATGCGCTCCTGGGCGACAAGCACGGGCACGTTCGCCCGCCAGCTCCACGTCTTGCACTCGATCGAGTTCAGGCGCTGGCATCCGCGGAGCGGATCAAGGCGCTGCCGATCAAGCTGCTCTGCCCGGGCCACGGGGCACCGGTCCACTTCTAGCCCGGGCTCCGGCCTAGGACCGCCGCAACCACAGTTGCTATTCACTCCCGCGTTCGTGTCGGCTCGGCTAACCTGCACCCTGACCCTCGCAGGCAGCCAGGCGCAGCGGAGAAGAGCGTGAACTACGATTGCCCAGCCACTCCTCTGGGTGGGAACAGTCGGGGTTGCCAGGGAGGAACGGTCCGTCTCGGTGGTGGAGGGCGCGGTACATCCCACTGACGCGCGCTGGCTCTCCACGGAGCTTACGAGACTGCGATGCCGTTTGGAATTGGGGAGCAGTGGGTCAAGGCCGAAGGGGTCGTCGTCGCGACGCGCGACCATGAGTACGGCAGGGACGAATACGTGATCGAAGTCCACCCGCAGCTTGAGTCACGGCCGCGGTCCTCTGCGGCAGCGAGTTCTCATCGAGCAGACTCGGTCAGCAACTTCGTGCCCTCCTCGACGAATGCGGCGACCTCTGCCAAGTCTGTTTCCTTGCCGTCAACTGTGGCTGGCTTGTACTCGATGGCGCCTCTTGCCGAGAAGTCGTCCTCGGAAATGAGAATGCCGTAGGTTCGGTCAATCTCAGGCTCAATCACATCAGCGAGAGGATTGTCCTGGCGCTCGTTGGCATCGATCGAGAGCAACTCACTTGCCAGTTCCAGGGTTGTTTCAGTGAGGCCGATGACGATGATCTCGCGTGGATTGGCTCCGTTGAGGACGGTGAACACTCTGTTCCGCGTGCCAAAGCCAACCTTGTGGTACCAAGCCCGACGGAAGTCCTCATAGGTCTTGCCATCCTTCAACGTCCTCTTGATGATGGCTACGAAGATCACGGCAAGCTCCTTTGGGGTTCGCGCAGGTCTGCAGGTCCGCAGGGTACCGACCGACACGGCACGGCTCAAGCCCCCGACGTAGCCGACCAACCGAGCGTGGGCGGCGGCGAACCAAGCTTGCGGCGCTTATCCGTTGCTTCACTTCCCCGGTCCGCGGGTCACTTCCGTCAGAAGCATGCCGCACCAGCCTCGCCGGCGGGCGCGTGTGATGGCCGCCTCCCTTTGAGCGCCGCCGGGCGTGCCGCGTGAGTGTCACCAACCTCTCGGAAAACTGCGGAGGACTACAGTTGGGGAGGGAGACCCCACTCGAGGCGTCCCGCACGTCCCATCGAGGCGCTGAGCGCACCGAGAGCCGACCGTGC